>DASZJU010000571.1:0-3810 GCA_035947815.1 Reyranella sp. | reverse complement strand
CGAGGCCGAGCGCGCCTACGACGAGGCCCTGTCGATCGATCATCGCCTGATGCCGTCGCTCTCCGCGCGCGCCGGCCTGCTGGCCGCGCGCGGCGACCGGATGGGCGCGCTGGGCGATCTCGACATGGCGTTGACCAGCCGTCCCAACGATCCGCATTTGCGCCTGCGCCGCGGCGAGCTGCTGTTGCGCCAGGGCGATTGGCTGCGCGGGCTTGCCGACCATGAGGCGCGCCTGGAAATCGCGGGCGAGCGCTATGCGCCCGATCTGCCGCGCTGGCAGGGCGAGCCGCTCGCCGGCCGGCTTCTGGTTTATCCCGAGCAGGCCGACATCGAGAGCGATGCCGCGATCCGCGATACGCTGCTTCTGGCGCGCGGCGTGGATGCGGTGTTCCAATGTTCGGCGTTGCTCGGCGAATTGCTCGCAGGACCGACGATCTGTCGCGGCGAGTCTCTCGATGGCTTCGCGGCGGCAGCTCCGCTGCGCAGTTTGCCGCATCTCCTGGGTTGGACACTCGAGTCGTTGCCGCCGCCTGCCGCCGTACGGACGAAGGCCGAGACCTCCGCGCGGATCGGGTGGTTCGCCCGCACCGAGCCGCCTGCCGGCGTCGCCGTCGAACGCAACGCCAGGCAGATCACAAGCTATGGTTTGGTCGTCGGCAACGACACGACCCCTACGCACATCGCCGCCCTTCTCGGCGTTCCGACACTGATGCTGCTGGGTCCTTCCGCCGACTGGCTGTGGGGTCCACAGACCGGAATGTCGCCCTGGTATCCGACGCTGGAAGTGCTGCGCGAGGACGACAGCGAAAAGCTGGCGGCGCGGCTTGGGAGGTGCTGATATCCGCAGCCTGCGGAGGAACCTGAAAATGGCCAAGACCCTGTTCGACAAGATCTGGGACAGCCACGTCGTCACCGATCTCGGCAACGGCTTCGTGCTGTTGCATATCGACCGTCTGTTGCTGCACGACCTGTCCGGTGCGCGCGCCCTGCAGGAGGCCGTCGAGAAAGGCTATGCGCCGGCGCAGCCGCGGCTGGTCTACGGCACGCCCGACCACGCCATCTCGACGGCGCCCGGCCGCACCGAGAAGACCTTTCCGCCCGGCGAGCCGCTGATCCGCAACATGCGCGCCGCCACCGCCAAGTACGGCATCCGCCTGTTCGATCTCGGCCAGGACGGCAACGGCATCGTGCACATCATCGGGCCGGAGCTGGCGCTCACTCTGCCCGGCACGACGCTGATCTGTGGCGACAGCCACACCTGCACCCATGGCGGCATGGGCGCGCTCGCGTTTGGCGTGGGTTCGTCGGAGCTGGTCCATGCGCTTGCCACCCAGACCATGATCCAGCGCAAGCCCAAGCGCTTCCGCGTGCATTTCGAGGGCAGGATCCCCGAGGGCGTGACGCCCAAGGACATGATCCTGCACCTGATCGGCGATGTCGGCACGGCGGCCGGCACGGGCCACGCCGTGGAATATGCCGGCTCGGCGATCCGCAGCCTGCCGGTCGAGGGACGGCTCACGATCTGCAATCTCTCGATCGAAATGGGCGCGCGCACCGGCATGGTGGCGCCCGACGACATCACCTTCGACTATCTCGCCGGTCGCGACTTCGCGCCCAAGGAGGCGGTGTGGGACAGGGCCGTCGCCCATTGGCGCACGCTGCCCTCCGATGCCGATGCCGAGTTCGATCGCGAGCACACGATCGACATGAGCAAGGTGGCGCCGCAGATCACCTGGGGCACCAGCCCCGAGCACGTGATCGCGGTCGATCGGGCGATTCCGGATCCGGCGACGGGCCCGGAGGACAAACGCGCGGCCTGGACGGCGGCGCTGCACTATCAGGGGCTCGAGCCCGGCCAGCCGATCGAGGGCACCAGGGTCGACTGGGTGTTCATCGGCTCCTGCACCAACAGCCGCATCTCCGACCTGCGCGCCGCCGCCGCCGTCGCCAGGGGACGCCACAAGGCGGACCACGTCACGGCGTGGATCGTGCCGGGCTCGGAACGGGTGAAGCGCGAGGCCGAGGCCGAGGGACTCGACCGCGTGTTCCGCGAGGCCGGCTTCGAATGGCGCGAGCCCGGCTGCTCGATGTGCATCGCCTCCAACGGCGAGCGGGTGCCGCCAGGCCAGCGCAGCGTGTCGACCTCGAACCGCAACTTCGTCGGCCGCCAGGGCCCCGGCGCGCGCACCCATCTCGCCAGCCCGGCGATGGCCGCGGCCGCGGCGATCAAGGGCGCGATCGCCGACGTGAGGAAGCTTTAGCAAATCGTCGCCCCGACCGGAGCGAAGCGGAGTGGAGGGGCCTTGTTTCAACGACTTGCTGCAAATCGTTTCGAGAAGGTCTCTCCACTACGCCTCGCTACGCGAGGCTTCGGTCGAGACGACGGGAGGTAGGCAAATGGAAAAATTCACCAAGGCGACCGGCGTGGCGGCGCCGTTGATGCGCCAGAACGTCGATACCGATCTCATCATCAGGATCGAGCGGCTGGTCAGCAACACCGGCCGCAAGGGGCTGGGGCCCTATTGCTTCGAGCAGATCCGCTTCAAGGCGGATGGCAGCGAAAACCCTGACTGCGTGTTCAACCAGGCGCCCTATCGCGATGCGCCCATCATCCTGTCGGCCGAGAATTTCGGTTGCGGCTCGAGCCGCGAGGGCGCGGTGTGGGCGCTGGCCGGCATGGGCGTGAAGGCGGTGATCGCGCCCTACTTCGGCGACATCTTTTACAACAACTGCTTCCAGAACGGCCTCTTGCCGGTGATGCTGCCCATAGAGGACATCGAGCAGCTCGCCGACGAGATGCGCGCGTCGCCGGGCAACGCCCGCATCACGGTCGATCTCGAGAATTGCCAGGTCGTGTCGCCGACAGGTCGCGTGATCCCCTTCAAGATCGACGCGCGGCGCCAGCACGCCTTGCTGGCTAGCCTGGACGATATCGCCCAGACCATGAGCCACAAGGACGAGATTGCGGCGTGGCAGGCGTCCGACAAGACCGGCCGGCCGTGGGTGTGGCTGTGAGCGCTTGAAGCCGCTCCACGCCTTCGCCGCGCTCCTGATCGTGGCGATGTGGGGGCTGAACTTCACCGTCATCCGCTTCGGGCTCGACGAATACACGCCCTTTACCTTCGCGGCCTGGCGCTTCCTGTTGGCCGCGCTGCCGATCCTGTTCGTCAGGAAGCCCGCGATCTCCTGGAGCACCCTGGCCGGCATCGGCGGCTTCATGTTCGGCGGCCAGTTCGTGTTCCTGTTCTTCGCCATGCAGGTCGGCTTGCCGCCGGGCCTGACCTCCGTGCTGGTCCAGCTGCAGGGGCCGCTCACGGTGGTGCTGGCCGCGCTCTTCCTGCGCGAGCATGCCACGCGCGGCCAGTGGCTGGGGCTTGCGATCGCGGCCGTCGGCGTCCTCCTGATCGCGCGCTCGGTGGAAGGCACGACGAACGTCTTCGCCATCGGCCTGGCGCTCCTGTCGGCGCTGACCTGGGCGGTCGGCAATCTCTTCTTCCGCACGGCGCGCGGCGTGTCGATGTTCGCGGTCACGGCATGGGCCTGCGTGCTGCCGCCGCTGCCGCTCGCCCTCGTCGCCCTGATCGCCGAAGGCCCGGACCGCCTGCTGGCGCCGATCCTGGCGCCCAGCTGGAAGGGCTGGTTCGCGCTCTTCTACACGGTCGTGCCGGTGATGTGGCTGGGCTACTTGATCTGGGGAACGCTTTTGCGCACCTATCCCGCCGCCAAGGTCGGGCCGATTTCCCTGCTCGTGCCCTGCGTCGCCCTGGGCTTTGCCGGCTGGCTGGTCGGTGAACCGATCGGCGGCCTGCG
>DASZJU010000570.1:0-6912 GCA_035947815.1 Reyranella sp. | reverse complement strand
GAGGAGAACAAGGGCTGGACCTACGCCAAGTACCTGCTCGAGTTCGAGCGCGGCGGTCAGGCGCACGGTCCGCGCCTGCGCAAAGCATTCCGTCACCTGCAGACCTTGTCTAAGACGCAGTTGGACGCCGGCGAGCCGCTGTCGGCCAGCGCCCGGTGGCGCGAGAAGATGGCGGCGCTCGAGATGGAGATCGACGCCGTCGAGATGAACGAGATGATGTTCTACTCCAGCCTCAAGACCGGCGACGCGCCCGGCAACATGGCTTCGGTGGTCAAGATGCGCGGCACCGAAGTCGGCCAGAAGGTGACCGAGCTCGCCGTCGAGGCGGTCGGCTGGTACGGCGCGCCGTTCACCGAATTGCGCAACTACGACAGCAATATCGTGCCGGTCGGCGGCGACTACGTCGACGACGTATCGCCACGCTACTTCAACACCCGCAAGACCACGATCTATGGCGGCTCGTCGGAAGTGCAACGCAACGTTCTCGCCAAAGCGATGCTTGGCCTCTAGTTACTGTCGTCCTGAGCGCAGCGAAGGACCTCATCGCCGCTTGCCACCGGCATGAGATCCTTCGCTACGCTCCAGGGCGGAGGTTACTCCGCCCGCGATGACATGAGGGGAGTTTTGATGGACTACCGGCGTCTCGGCCGTAGCGGCCTGAAAGTTTCCGAGATCTGCCTCGGCACCATGACCTTCGGCAATGGCGCCGACCAGGATGAGGCGAGCCGCATGGTGGGCACGGCGCTCGATGCCGGGGTCAATTTCTTCGACTCCGCCAACTCCTATGTCGGCGGCGTGTCGGAGACGATGCTGGGCGAGGCGTTGAAGGGCAGAAGGCAGGACGCCGTCGTCGCCTCCAAGGTTTTTAATCCTATGGGCGGCCGACCCAACGATTCGGGCATGTCGCGGCTGCACATCAAGCAGCAGGTCGAAGACAGCCTGCGCCGGCTGCAGACCGACTATATCGACGTCTACTACATCCATCACGTCGACACCCAGACGCCGCTCGAGGAGATGCTGCGCGCCTTCGACGACCTCGTGCGCCAGGGCAAGATCCTCTACACCGCCTGCTCGAACTACGAGGCCTGGCGCCTGATGGAGGCGTTGTGGCTCAGCGATAGCCATGGCTGGGCGCGCTTCGATGCCTACCAGCCGCAATACAGCCTGGTGGTGCGCGATATCGACGAGGAGATCGTGCCGGCCTGCCAAGCCAAGGGACTGGGCCTGGTCGCGTGGTCGCCGCTCGCCGGCGGCTATCTCGCCGGCAAGTACAAGCCCGGCAGCCTGAAAGCCGACGGCACGCGCTCGGCCGAAGGCTGGGGCTTCAACGGCCGCTTCTTCGCGCCCAACCACGCCGAAATCCTGCAGACGCTTTTGGACACCGCGCGCGAGATCAACCGCTCGCCGGCGCAGACCGCGCTGCGCTGGGTGATGGACCAGCCCGCCATCACCAGCGCCATCGTCGGCGCCCGCAACGCCCAGCAGCTCGGCGAGACGCTGGGCGCGGGCGGCTGGAGGCTACCGCCCGCGGCGCTGGCGAAGCTCGACAAGATATCGGCCCAGCCGCATCGCTACCCGCGCGCCTTCGAGGAATCGATGGTCGAGCGTCGCAATTCGGCGATCAAGATGCCCGGCGGGAAATAGCGAGCGGAATTGTTCCATGGGCAGGAACATCGTCGTGTGCTGCGATGGAACGGCCAATCAGTTCGCCCAGAACAACACCAATGTCGTCAAACTCTACTCGGTGCTCGTCGACGACGGGGCGCGGCAGCTGATCTTCTATCATCCCGGCGTCGGCACGATGGAAGCGCCGGGGGCGCTCACCAGCTGGGGCCAAAGGGCCACGATCGTCGCCGGCATGGCGGTGGGCTACGGGTTGGAGCGCGACATCACCGCCGCCTACACCTTCATCATGAACAATTACAAGGCGAGCGAGGGCGATCGGCTGTTCCTGTTCGGCTTCAGCCGCGGCGCCTACACGGTTCGCGCCATCGCCTCGCTGCTGCGCAGTTGCGGCATCCTGCGGCCGGGCCACGAGACATCGATTCCCTACGCCATTCGCCTGATGAACGTCATCGGAACCAGCCAGACCGCCGAGTATTTTCGCCTCGTCGCTCGCTTCAAGCGCACCTTCGCGGCGGGCTCCTGCAAACCGTATTTCGTCGGCGTCTGGGATACCGTGTCCTCGGTCGGCTGGATCAACAATCCTCTGAAAATCCCCTACACCGCCAACAACGCCGATATCCAGATCGGCCGCCACGCCATCGCGCTCGACGAGCGGCGCGGCTTCTATCGCCCGAACCTGTGGCGCCCCGGCGAGAAGGCAGCGCGTTCCGGGCCGAAGGACCTGAAGCAGGTGTGGTTCGTCGGCTGCCACGGCGATGTGGGCGGCGGCTATCCGGAAACGGAGAGCGGCCTGGCGAAGATCGCCTTGCGCTGGATGCTGCGCGAGGCCGAAGCGGCCGGGTTGCTGGTCGACGGCTCGCGCCGGGATGCTGCGATCGCGGCCGGGCAGGGGCCTGATCCCGATGCGAAGATGCATGACGAGCTTGCGGCGCATCTCTACTGGCGCTTGCTCGAGCACGTTCCCAAATATCACTACGACTACGCCACCAAGATGGAGAGCCGTCGCGCCAACGACAGCCGGCCACGCTGGCTGCCGCCAGGGTCGCTGATCCATGAATCGGTCTTTCAGCGCACCGGCTATGCGCCACTGCTGCCAACCGATCATGTCGTGAGCCATGACCTGCCGGCCGGCCCGCCAAGCTGAGGATTGTCCCGGATGCCTCGTCCGAACATCGGCTCCCTGAAGGAGCGCTTCAGCGCTCTTCGCACATTGCGGCCCTTCATTGCGATGGTCTGGCGGACCAGCCCGTCGCTCACCGTTTCGTCGCTGTTGCTGCGGCTGGTGCGGGCGCTGTTGCCGGTCATCAGCCTCTATATCGGCAAGCTGATCATCGACGACGTGGTGCATCTGGTGCAGATGCCGGGGCGGCCGGCCACGTTCGAGGAATGGTTGGCGAGCGGCCTGCTCAACTGGCTGGGCGTGCTGATCCTGGCCGAGCTCGCGCTGGCTGTCCTGTCCGATATCCTGGGCCGCGTCGTCGAGTTCGTCGACAGCCTCTTGTCGGAGCGCGTGACCAACGCCTCGAGCATCAGCCTGATGGAACATGCCGCCACCCTCGATCTAGAAGATTTCGAGGATGCGGAGTTCCAGGACCAGCTCGAGCGGGCGCGCCGGCAGACCAGCGGCCGCCTCACCTTGATGTCGCAGCTGTTGGGGCAGGCCCAGGATATCGTGACCGTCGCGAGCTTTGCCGCCGGTCTCCTGGTCTTCGCGCCCTGGCTGATCGCCCTGCTGCTGGTGGCGCTGGTGCCGGTGTTCCTGGGCGAGGCCCATTTCAATGCGCAGACCTATCGGCTCGACTGGGGCCGCACGCCCGAGCGTCGTGAACTCGATTATGTGCGCCAGACCGCTGCCAGCGTCGAGACTGCCAAGGAAGTGAAGATCTTCGGTCTCAATCGCTTCCTCATCGAGCACTACACCAGCCTGGCGAACGCCTTTTACGCCGCCAACCGCGCGCTCGCGCTGCGCCGCGCCACGTGGGGCGGCCTGTTCACGACGATCGGGACGTTGGGTTACTACATCGCCTACGCCTACATCGTGTGGCGCACTCTGGCCGGCGCGTTCTCGATCGGCGATCTCACGTTCCTCGCGGGATCGTTCCTGCGGCTGCGCAGCCTGCTGGAAGGGCTGCTGCTGGGCTTCTCGTCGACGGCGGGCCAGGCGCTCTATCTCAACGATCTTTTCTCCTTCTTCGAGATGCGTCCGGAGATCCTGTCGCCGGAACATCCGCTGCCGTTTCCCAAGCCGATCCGCGAGGGTTTCGTCTTCGAGGATGTCGGCTTCAGCTATCCCGGCGCCGAGCGCTGGGCGGTGCGCCATCTCGACTTCACGCTCAGGGCTGGCGAGGTGGTGGCGCTGGTCGGCGAGAACGGCGCCGGCAAGACCACGCTGGTGAAGCTCCTGACGCGGCTTTACGACCCGGACGAGGGCCGTATCCTGCTCGACGGCCGCGATCTGCGCGACTACGACCTCGACCAACTGCGCGGCAGCATGGGCGTCATCTTCCAGGATTTCGTGCGCTACAACTTCACCGCCGGTGACAATATCGCGGTCGGGCGGATCTCGGCGCGCGGCGATCATGCACGCGTGGCCCGGGCGGCGCGCAGCAGCCAGGCCGACGAAGTCATCGCCGGGCTGCCGGCGGGCTACGACCAGCGGATCGGCAAGCGCTTCAAGAACGGCGTCGAGCTCTCCGGCGGCGAATGGCAGAAGGTGGCGATCGCGCGCGCCTATATGCGCGAAGCCGAAGTGCTGATCCTCGACGAGCCGACGGCGGCGCTCGATGCGCGCGCCGAATTCGAGGTGTTCCAGCGCTTCAAGGAGCTCAGCAAGGGCAAGACGGCCGTGCTGATCTCCCATCGCTTCTCGAGCGTGCGCATGGCCGACCGCATCTTCGTGCTGGCCGACGGCAAGGTCGAAGCCGCCGGCACGCACGAGGAGCTTTTGGCCAAGCCGGGTCTCTACGCCGAACTGTTCGAGCTGCAGGCGGCCGGCTATCGCTGAGGGGCGAGTCGTAACTGTCACCCCGAGCGTAGCGAGGGGCCTTTGAGGCCACAGCAAAGGTCCCTTGCTGCGCTCGGGATGACAGCAGGCCTGTATCCGGCATTTGTGATTCTAATACTATCCCGCCAGCACAGGCTCACCGACGATCTGCGTGCGGTGCATCAGGCGGCGCAGGCTCTCGTCGAAGGCGTCGCGGCGGTGCATGACGCAGCGGTTGTCCCACATCACGAGATCGCCGGCCCGCCACTTCTGATACCAGGCGAAGCGCTCCTGGGTGGCGTGCGCCCACACCGCGTCCAAGAGCTTCTCGCTCTCTTCGAGGGAAAGGCCGTGGATGTAGGCGCCGGGCCGGCGGCCGAGGAACAACGCCTTGCGCTGGGTCACCGGATGCAGGCGGACGAGGGGATGCACGGCGCCCGGCGTGCGGCGCGGATCGACGGTGCGCTGGAAGCCCTTGCGCAGTTCGCCCGCCGAGTTGCGGCTGGAATCGTGGATGCAGGTCTTGCCCTCGACCGCGCGTTTCAGCTCGTCGGTTAGCGTCTCGTAGGCGGCGTACATGTTCAGGAAGCCGGTGTTGCCGCCATCGGCCGGCACTTCCAGCGCATAGAGCAGGCTCGCGCGTGGCGGCAGCGGGTTGTAGGACATGTCGGTGTGCCAGACGAGCTCGTAACTGCCGAGCCCGCCCACCGGCTTGCCGTCCTTCACGACGCTCGAGATCACCGCCACCCATTCCTGGGCGTCCTTGACCAGTCCGGAGTCCGTGCGGTCGAAATTCGCGGCGGCGACCGGCACGCGGTCGAGCTCGCCGAAGCGGGCGCTGAATTTCATCAGCATGGGATCGTCGAGCTTCTGGCCGGAGAAGCGCAACACCAGATGCTCGGCCCACGCCTGGGCGATGGGGCCGAAGGTGGCGTCGCTCAGCGGCTTGGACAGGTCGACCCCATGCACGTCGGCGGCCAGTGCGCCGCCGGTCGGCTGGATCCAGACTTCGCTCATGGGTTGCCTCCCGGTTCGAAATAGTGTGGCACGAATCGGCTGTTGTTGTGAGTGATGCGGCGCTCGTCCTCTCGCATGCCGATGCCGGCCGGCCTACCCGCGATCACCCACGAGCCGACGACCGCGTGGTTGCCGTCGAACACCGGCAGCGGCTGGTAGGCCTGCCAGACATAGCCTTCGCTGCCGTAGTCTCCCGCCGCGGTGTCGAACAGGCCCGGGCCGACGATGGTGACGTTGTGGCCCTCGCGGCCGAATACCGGCTTCTTTACATAAGCGCTGCCGAGGTCGGGATGCTGGGTATCGAAAGCCGGCAGCAGGTTGGCGTGGCCCGGGAAACCCTCCCACAGGAGCGGCAGCAGCATCTTGTTTGACAGGATCATCTTCCAGGCGGGCTCGATGAAAGCCGTGGTGTCCGTCAGTACATGGGTGCCGAATTCCTCGCGCACCATCCACTCCCAGGGATAGAGCTTGCTCATCACCTGGATCGGCATCTCGTCGGTGTCGGTGAAGCGCCGTCCGTTCCAGCCGACCTGCGGCACGGCGATCGGTTTGCCGGCGAGGCCGGCCTGCAACGCGGTATCGCGCAGGTATTCCGAGGTCGCGAGATCTTCGGGATGGTCCTCGAAACGCGCGAAGTGCACCAGGGCTTCCGGCGGCAGTTTGGCTAAAACGCCGCGCCACGCCTCGATCAGCTTCTCGTGGATGGAGTTGAACTGGTCGGCGTCGGGCTTGGCGTCCTTCAGCCAGTACCATTGCACGACGGCCGCCTCGTAGAGGGCGGTCGGCGTGTCGGCATTGTATTCCAGGAGCTTGGGCGGTCCCTTGCCGTCATAGGCGAGATCGAAGCGGCCACAAATCGTCGGATCGGCGCGCCGCCAAACCTGCTCGATGTAATCGCCCCAAGCCGGCGGGATGCGCATGCGCTCCCACAGCTTGTTGGCAACCACATATTCGACCGCCTTGAGGCAGAGGCCATGCAGCTCCTCGGTCGCCGCCTCCAGCGTGTCAATCTCATCGGACGTGAAGGCGTAACAGGCCTGCTCGGTCCAGTAGGCCTTGCCCTCCAGCATGTAGTAGTCGAAGCCCAGCTGTTCGAGCTTCTGCTGCCAGCCCGGCCGCGGAGGCGACGCTTCACGGCGCATGGTTCAGCTCGTGCCCGACGAGCCGCCCTGCGAGCCCGTTCCGCCGAAGCCGCCGCGCTGGCTCTGGGCAGACGTGGCTTTGCTGGCGTCCGGTGTCGTCGCCGAGGAGCCCGGCGTGGCGGTGGGCGCTGAGATCGCAGGCCC
>DASZJU010000569.1:0-5568 GCA_035947815.1 Reyranella sp. | reverse complement strand
TCGGCGAGGTCGTGCTCGCCATAGGTAATGAAGATCTTCTGGCCGGTGACTAGGTAATGGTCCCCATTTTTCACGGCGCGGCTCTTGAGCTGGCCGAGATCCGAGCCCGCCTGCGGCTCGGTGAGGTTCATGGTGCCGGTCCATTCACCGGAGATCATCTTGGGCAGGTAAGCAGCCTTCTGCTCGGCCGAGCCATGGTGATGGATGGCGTCGATCGCCCCCTGGTTCAGCAGCAGCACCAGCCCGAAGCCCATGTTGGCCGCCTGCCACATTTCCTGCACCGTTGCAGCAAGCAGCCACGGCATGCCCTGGCCGCCGAACTCGGGGTCGAAGGGCAGGGAATTCCAGCCGCCTGAGACGAATTCCTTGTAGATGGCGGCAAAGCCCGGCGCCGTGCGCACCACGCCGTTCTCCAGCTTGGCGCCCACCTTGTCGCCCTCGCGGTTGAGCGGCGCCAGGCCGTTGCCGGCGAGCTTGGCCGCCTCCTCGAGCACCGCGTCGACCGTATCGTCGGTCGCATGTTCGTAGCCCGGCAGGGCGGCAACCTGCTGCAGGCCGGCCAATTCGCGCAGCGCAAAGCGCATATCGGCCAGCGGGGCTGAATAAGTCATAGGTTTCCTCCAGCCTGTAATATGCCGTGCTCGGTCGCTTTTGGCGACCGGCTCGGGTATTTTCAGGACAACATGACCGACACAGTTCTGCTCTCCATCGAGGGCCCTCGGGCCACCATCACGCTCAACGATCCGGCCAAGCACAACAGGCTCGATCCGGCCGGCCTCGGCCTGCTGCGGCGCGCGATCGAGAAGGCCGACGCTGCCCCCGACGTGCGGGTGACGGTGATCACCGGCGCGGGCGAGAAGACCTTCTGCTCGGGCTACGATCTGGGCTCGATCCCGTCAGGCAAGGCGGCCCGGCCTGCCGACGGCGAGGACAGCTTCGAGAAGGTCATGGATCGCCTCGAGGCGATGCACATGCCGACCCTCTGCGCGCTCAACGGTGGCGTCTATGGCGGCGCCACCGACATGGCGCTGGCTTGCGACTTTCGACTCGGTGTCAAGGGCATGCGCTTCTTCATGCCGGCGGCGCGCTTTGGCCTGCATTACTATCCGAGCGGCCTGCGCCGCTACACGCAGAAAGTAAGTCCGAGCTTCGCCAAGCGCGCGTTCCTGTTGTCGGAGGAATTCACCGACGAGGACCTGCTGCGCGTCGGCTATCTCGACTGGCTGGTCGATCGCCCGCAGTTCAAGGCCAAGGTCGAGGAGACCTCGGCCAAGCTCGCGGGCCTCGCCCCGCTGTCCATGTCGAACATGAAGCGCGCCATCGAGCAGTTCGCCCAGGCCGAGCCCGACATCCCGAAGATTCGCGAAGGCATCCGCGAGTGCCAGACCTCGGAAGACCTGCGCGAGGGCCTGAGCGCTCTGCGCGAGCGCCGGGCACCCGCCTTCAAAGGCCGCTAGACCGAAGCCGCCATGCAGCGCCGTCTCGCCGCGATCGTCCACGCCGACCTCGCCGGCTTTACCCGGATGATGGAGGGGGCCGAGACGCGCACGTTCAGGCACTTGAAATCGGCCCAGATCGAAGTCTGGCG
The DNA here is from genome assembly GCA_035947815.1 of Reyranella sp. Taxonomy (GTDB): domain Bacteria; phylum Pseudomonadota; class Alphaproteobacteria; order Reyranellales; family Reyranellaceae; genus Reyranella. The sequence goes on along the minus strand of DASZJU010000569.1, from coordinate 3,980 downwards.
GCCCGCCATCGACGCCGGCAACGGCCGGCTGGTTGGCACGGCGGGCGATGCCATGCTGGCCGAGTTCGGTTCGGCCGTGACCGCGGTCGGTGCTGCCATCGACATCCAGGAACGCATGGCACGCTTCAACGAGGCGCTGGCCGTCGAGCAGCGCATGCTGTTCCGCGTCGGCGTCCACCTGGGCGAAGTCATCGTCGACGAGGAGGACCAGAACATCTTCGGCGACGGCGTCAACCTCGCCGCCCGCATCCAGGCGCTGGCAGAACCCGGCGGCATCGCGGTGTCGCGCGCCGTGCGCGATCTCGTCGAGCTGCGCGTCGAATACGCCTTCGTCGACGGCGGCGAGCATCAGGTCAAGAACGTGAGCCGCGCCGTCCAGGTCTTCCATGTGCGGCCGGCCAAGGCGGCGGTCACCGTCGGCACGACGACGCGGATGGTGCCGCAGATTACGCTGCGCTTCGAAGGCACCGACTCGACCAACACCAAGCACGCCTTCGAGGTCACCCTCGAGAAGCTGATGGGCCGCGCCCAGGGCATGGTGATCGGCCGTGCCGCCGACCAGTGCGACTTGGTCGTGGCGCACGCCACCGTGTCGCGCCGCCACGCCCGCCTCAGCCTCGCCGGTGAGGCGCTGCAGGTCGAGGATCTCGGCTCGACCAACGGCACGGCCGTCGGCGGCAAGGCATTGCGCGCCGGCGAACCGGTGGTGCTGCATGCCGGCAACAAGCTGCGGCTGGGCGACGTCGACCTGCTTGTACGCCAGCTCTAGGACGCGAACACCCATGTCCGACCCCACGCTTCAGCCCCCAGGGACGCCGCCTTCCGGTTCGGCGCCTGCCGGCGCAATCCCGGACGTCGACTACGTGGCGCTTCAGCCGGGTCAGCTGATCGGCCGCTACGAGATCGTGTCGGTGCTGGGCCAGGGCGGCTTCGGCATCACCTACCGCGCACGCGACATCCAGCTCGGCCGCGAGGTGGCGATCAAGGAATACCTGCCGACGGCGCTGGCGGTTCGCCAGGATGGCACCACGGTGCTGCCGCGCACCACCAAGATGGCCGAAGATTTCGGCTGGGGGCGAGAGCGTTTCGTCACCGAGGGCCGTACGCTGGCGAGCCTGCACCGTGTGCCGGCGATCGTGCAGGTCTTCGATTTCCTCGAGGCCAACGGCACCGCCTACATCGTCATGGAGCTGTTGCATGGCGAGACGCTGGAGGCGCGCATAACGCGCCTCGGCAAGCTCGGGCCGGAAGACGTCGATCGCGTCCTGTGGCCGTTGCTCGACGGGCTGGAGCGGGTCCATAACGCGGGCTTCCTGCATCGCGACATCAAGCCGGCCAACATCCTGCTCGATGACGCGGGCAATCCAACGCTGATCGATTTCGGCGCCTCGCGGGCGGCGATGGCGGGCCGCAGCGTGGCGCTGACGGCGATCTTCACGCCGGGCTACGCCGCCGCGGAGCAGATGACCTCGGCCAAGCAGGGTCCGTGGACCGATATCTATGGTCTCTCCGCCACGCTCTATCACGCCATCGCCGGCCAGACGCCGCCCAGCGCCTTCGACCGCATGCTCGACGATGCCTACCAGCCGCTCGCCGAGCTCAATCCGGCGGGCTTCGCCCGCGGCGTGTTGGCGGGCGTCGATGCCGGCCTCGCCGTGGCCGCCCGCGACCGGCCGCAATCCATCGCCGGCTGGCGACCGATCCTCGGCATGGCGGCCGCCCCCGAGGCGGACTCCACGGTCGTCATGGGCAAGCCCCCCGAAGTACGGCAAGTCGGGCGACACGTTTCGACCCTTCCGCCGCCGGCCGCCCCGGGAACCGGCCGCACCGGCCTGTGGATCGGGATCGCCGTCGTGCTGCTCGCTCTGCTGGGCGGCGGCGGTTACTACGCTATCGCTTCGCGCGGGCCGGATCCCGAGACGGTCAAGGCGCGCGCCGCGGCGGAAGAGGCCGAAGCCAAGCAGCTCAAGGCCGAGCAGGAGGCCGCGAAACTGCGCGCCGATAACGAGCAGCGCCAGAAGGCCGAGCAGGCCGCCGCCGCGCTCAAGCAGCAGCAGGAGGCCGAAGCGGCCGCCAAGAAGCAGCTCGAAGACGAGACCAGGCGGAAGATCGAGACCGAGATCGCGGCGCAACAACGCGCTGACGAGGAAGCCAAGCGCAAGGCCGAGGAGGAGGCCGAGGCCCGCCGCAAGGCGGTCGACGACGCGCGCAAGGCCGTCGAGTTCGTGGCCGGGCCGTTCGACCATTTTGGCAAGACGCTGATGATGATCGGCTTGAAGGATCGGCCGGACGAGGTCCGTTTGCAGGGTGTGGATATCGTGAACGACCCGGCGCTGCACAAGCTCGCCGTCGACGCCCTCGCCGCCCAGCCGCGCAACCTGCACTGCCGGCAAACTGATCGCCTGACCGACGGCACGCCGCTTTATCGCTGCCTGATCACGCCGCTGAACGCCAAGGAGCCGCTGGCCGACATTCCGGATTCCGACCGGACCGACCTCGCGCTGGCCCTGGTGCGCAACGGCCTGGTCCTGGCATCCTGCGACGCCCCCCGATCCTACGCCGATGCGGAGGACGATGCCCGTGGCCGCAAACAGTCGCTATGGGGTAGAGTAACTGTTCCTGAATACAAACGGAGATGCACCAAATGACTGCCTTGATTGCCGAGACGACAACCCTGCGCACCGTGGGCCGGAAGATTGCGATGCAAGTGGTCGGTGTGGTGGCGGCTCTCGGCCTCGTCACCGCCTGCACCACCAGCGACAGTGGCGGACCTTCCAATCAGGCGATGGGCACCTTCATGGGCGCGGCCGTCGGCGGCGCGGTGGGCGGCCTCGCCTTCGGGTCGGCGGGTGGCGTCATCGGCGGCGCCCTGGTCGGCGCGCTTGCCGGCAACCTTGTCGGTCGAGCGCTCGATCAGCAGGAGCGCGCGCGCCTGGCGCAGGCGACGCAAAGCGCCTTCGTGGCCGACACCAATGTGCCGACGACCTACACGGTCGAGCCGACGACTCCCTCGTCGACACCGGCCACGGTGGTCGCCGCCCGGCCGGTGGCGCCGCCGACCACCCGCGCCGACGGCAGCACCTGCCGGCCGATCGAACTCACGGCGACCAAGAACGGCCAGACCTCGACCGAGACGACGACCTTCTGCAAGGCCTCCGGTTCATCCGATCTGAAGCCGGTTTCGGTCTGATCCACAGCCAGTGGCCGGCAAGGTCTAGACCTTGCCGGCCGTTGCCCTGCGGAAGGGCGCGTGGCAGCCTCTCGCGCGGGTGAGGGTGCATGAGCGACGCGAGTAGCCAATCCCAGGGGGTCCCGTCGCCGGTCGATTTCGTCGCGCTGTCGGCGGGACGGACGATCGGGCGTTACGAGGTCGTCTCGGTCCTGGGGCAGGGCGGCTTCGGCATCACCTACCGGGCGCGCGACAGCCAGCTCGGCCGCGAGGTCGCCATCAAGGAGTACCTGCCGCTGGCGCTTGCCGTGCGCCAGGACGGCACGACCGTGCTGCCGCGCTCGACGGGTGCTGCCGAGGATTTCACCTGGGGTCGCGAGCGCTTCGTGGCCGAGGGCCGCACCCTCGCCAGCCTGCAGGACGCACCCGCCATCGTGCGGGTGTTCGACTTTCTCGAGGCCAACGGCACGGCCTATATCGTCATGCAGCTCCTGCACGGCGAGACCCTGGAAAGCCGGCTGAGGCGGACCGGGCCGCTTAAGCCTGCCGACATCGACCGCATTCTGTGGCCGATGCTCGATGGCCTGGAGCAGGTCCATAACGCGGGCTTCCTGCATCGCGACATCAAGCCGGCCAACATCCTGCTCGATGACGCAGGCAATCCGACCCTGATCGATTTCGGCGCTTCGCGTGCGGCAATAGCCGGCCGCAGCACGGCGCTGACGGCGATCTTCACACCGGGCTACGCCGCCGCGGAGCAGATGACCTCGGCCAAGCAGGGTCCATGGACCGACATCTACGGCCTGTCGGC
>DASZJU010000568.1:0-10934 GCA_035947815.1 Reyranella sp. | reverse complement strand
GCCGCCGAAGCCGGGCGAGCCGCCTGACGGGGCGCCAATGAAGTCATTTTCCGTCAATGCGCCCAGGCGGATCTGGCTGGGATCGATATCGACCGTGCCGTCGCCGGCGTCGCCGTAGCGGAAGGGGGTCGCCAGCGGATTGTCCGTGCCGTCCGGCAGGCTTGGCGCCGTGAGCGCCAGCGGCAAGGTGCGGGCATTGGGGTTGCTGGCTTCGTTATAGTTCCAGTAGGGCAGCGCCCAGGTGGCGGGGCCGCCTTGCTTGACGATCGAGTCGCGCACGATCGCCTCGAAGGCGGCGAGATAGCCGCGATGCCACGGCAGGAAATACCCGCTCTGGTGCTGGCACTGGTCCCAATCCCGCTGGCGGGCCGCGGTGGGCGGCAGGGGCGTCGTCGAGTCGATGTATCCATAGCCCTGCCAAAGGTCCGGATCAAAGCCGTGCATGGCGGCAAGGTAGGTCCAGCTCGTGGCATCGGTGATCGGTCGCGTCTGCAGATCGCGAACCGCCCGCGCATACCACAACATCGTGGGGTTCCAGTCGTTGCCCAGCCCCCAGAGATTCATGCGGGTGACTGTCATGGCTCACCTCCCATCGCCGGCTGCGGAACGCCAATATGGATTGTATCCTAGTTTAGTAACTCTTTCAACTACCGGTTGACCATCGGTTGATGCCGTTAGCGCCGGCGCCAGGCCTGCAGATGGCCCAGCAGAAAGCGGTCGGCCAGGATATGCAACGCCTTGACCGCGGCCGAGGTGATGACGATCACGACGCAGAGCGCGGCCGCGGCCGCGGTTTGCCCGGCCTCCTCGATGTTGAGGGCCGCCACCGAGGCGAGCTTGGTGTCGGGCGCGTAGAGGAAGATCACCGACGATACGGTCGTCATGGCGTTGACGAACAAATAGATGGCGATGTCGAGGATCGCCGGCAGGCAGATCGGCGCGATGACGCGCACGAAGGTGCGCCACACCGGCACTTTTAGCGAGGCCGAGACCGCTTCGAATTCGGGATCGATCTGCTTCAGGGCCGTCGTCGCCGTGAGATGCCCCACCGTGTAAAAATGCGCCACCGCGTTGATCACCAGGATGGCCATGGTGGCATAAAGGAAGTTGAGCGGGTTGCCGGGCGCGTTGAAGAAGAAGATGTAGCCCAGCCCCAGCACCAGGCCGGGCACAGCCATGGGCAGAAAGGCCAACAGCTGCACGATGCCGCGCATCAGGAAGAAGTCGCGGGTCTTCTCGTTCAGCCAGGCGCCGACGAACATCAGCGCCGTGCCGAACAACGCGGCGCCGGCCGCCATCTCGAGCGAATTGAAATAGGAGTCCCAGCCGTTGGCGTCGACCTTGGCGAAGTCGTAGTTGTCGAGCGTGAGGCTGAGATTGTACGGCCAGTACTTGATCAGCGAGCCCCAGACCGCCATGCCGAGGATGGCCAGGATACCGAGCGAGATCAGCGTGCAGAAGGCGGTGAAGAAGGCGTCGCGGCCGAGCTTGGGCCGCGCGATCAGCGGCACGGCGCGCGCGGTGAGCAGCGCCACCTGCTTGCGCTGGACCAGCCGGTCGACGACGAAGGCCAGTGCCGCCGGCGCCAGCAGCACCATGCCGACAACGGCGCCCATGGAGAAGTTCTGCTGGCCGATCACCTGCTTGTAGACGTCGGTCGCCAGCACGTTGAAATTGCCGCCGATCACCTTGGCGATGCCAAAATCGGTGATCACCAGGGTGAACACGACCAGCGCGGCGCTGATCAGGCCGTACTTGGCGCCGGGCAAGGTGACGGTGGAGAAGACGCGGAGCTTCGAGGCGCCCAACGCATCGGCCGCCTCGTAGAGCCGCGCGTCGGCGGTGGCGAGCGCCGTCACCAGGATCAAGGTGGCGTGCGGGAAGCAGTAGAAGACCTGGGCGATCAGGATGCCGTCGAAGCCGTAGATCGGCCCGCCCAGCAGGCCCTTGAAGAAGCCCTGGTTGCCGAACAAGTAGACCAGCGCCAGGCCGGGCAGCAGGGAAGGCGCGAAGATCGGGATCAGCGATATGCCCTGGAACAACCAGCGCGCCGGCAACACGGTGCGGGTGAGCGCATAGGCGAAGAAGAAAGCGAGCGGCACCACGATCACGGTCGTCGCCGCCGCGACATCGAAGGAATTCAGCGCCGAATCGAACAGCGCGGGAGTCGAGAAATAGGCAAAGTAATTGGCCAGGCCGACGAACTTGCCGTCGCGGTCCTCGAAGCCCTTGGCGAGCAGCGACCATAGCGGCAGGCCGACGATCACCAGCAGCACGAGGGCGAGGACGACAACGCCGGCGCGCATTGCCAGCTCGTCGCCCGACAGGCTGAGCCGCGTGGCGCGCAAGCGTGCGGCGGCGGCGAGGCTCACGCGGCGAATATCCGGAGCCGGTCAGGTGGCAGCGCGACGTCGAGCTGCCGGCCGGGCGCGACGCCCAGGTCGCGGATCAAGTTGGACGAGAAGTCGGCCGTCACGGCCACATCGGCGGCGTTGCGGATCCTGAGCGTGGCGCGACAGAAGGCGCCGACGAAATCGAGCTCGGCCACATCCACGGCCACGCGATTGACCGCGTCGGCCGCCAGATCGCGCACCCGCACATCCTCGGGCCGGATGCAGAGCCGCACCGCCGTGCCCGGCGCCAGCTCGTCCTGCAGCGGACAGGCGAAGTCGTGGCCGTTCACTCGGACGCGATCGGCGGCGGCCAGCGTGCCGGACAGGAAGTTCATCGAGCCCACGAAGTCGGCGACAAAGGCGGTGGCCGGCCGGCGATAGATCTCCTGCGGCGTGCCGACCTGCTCGATGGCGCCCAGGTTCATCACCACGATGCGGTCGGCCATGGTGAGGGCCTCCTCCTGGTCGTGCGTCACCATGATGGTGGTGACACCCAGCTTGCGCTGCAACGCCTTGATCTCGTGCCGCAGGCGCAGCCGCACGCGCGCGTCGAGGGCGGACAGCGGCTCGTCGAGCAGCAGCAGGCCTGGCGACGTCGCCAGCGCGCGGGCGAGCGCCACGCGCTGCTGCTGGCCGCCCGACAGTTGCGCGGGATATTTCGCGCCCGAGTCGGTCAGGCCAACCAAGGCCAGAAGCTCGTCGACGCGGCCGACGATCTCGGCCCGCTGGCGGCGGCGACTCACCAGCCCGTAGCCGACATTGTCGGTGACGCTAAGATTGGGAAACAGCGCATAGGACTGGAAGACGATGCCGAAGTCGCGCTTGGCCGGCGGCAGTGCCGACACGTCGCGGCCCTTCTGGCGGATGGTGCCCGAGCTCTGCGGATCGAGGCCGGCGATGGCGCGCAGCAACGTCGTCTTGCCGCAGCCCGAGGGGCCGAGGAAGCAGACGAACTCGCCCTCGCCGACGTCGAGCGAGACGTCGCCCAAGGCGGTGAAGTCGCCGTAGCGCTTGGTGAGGTTACGGACCTCCAAATACGACATGGCTGTCATCCCGAGGCCGAAGGCCGAGGGACCTTTGGTGTCACCGCAATGATCCCTCGCTGCGCTCGGGATGACACGCTTCGCGTGTCACTTGGCCTTCGGCGCCGACTTGCCGTCGTAGCGCTTGGTCCATTCGGCCAGGATGCGGTCGCGGTTCTTGGCCATCCAGTCCATGTCGTTCTTGATCATGGCCTTCTCGGCGTCCGGCGGATAGTTCTGCGGCAGCGAGGTGATGCCGGGATAGGCGACCACGGCATAGGACTTGGCGTAGAGCTCGTTGGCCTTCTTGGTGGCGGCCCAGTCGGCGAGCTTCTTGGCGGCCTCGAGGTTCTTGGTGCCCTTGACGATTCCGGTCGCCTCCTCTTCCCAGCCGAGTCCTTCCTTGGGAACGATCAGCTCGAGCGGCGCACCCTTCGTCTTCTCCGAGGCGCCGCGCATATCGAGGCCGATGCCGATCAGGCGCTCGCCCTTGGCGGCCTGGACGCAGGGCGCCGAGCCGGAATGGATGTACTGCGCGATGTTCTGGTGAAGCGCGTCCATGTATTTCCAGCCGCCCTCCTCGCCCATGATCTGCAGCCAGGCGGCGACCTGGAGGTAGCCGGTGCCCGACGAGGCCGGGTTCGGCATCACGATCGCGTCCTTGTATTCGGGCTTGATGAGGTCGGCCCAGCTGGTCGGCTTGGCCTTCTTGTCCTTGGCGGCTTCGGCGGTATTGAAGCAGACCAGCGCGAGGTAGGCGTCCATGCCGACCCAGGTCTCGGGCGATTGGCCGCTCTTGAACACCGGCTTCAGCGTCGCCGCGCCGGCCGGCGTGTAGGGCTCGAGCATGCCCATGGTGCCGAACAGCGCCAGGCTCGAGGCGGCCAGGCCCCAGATGACGTCGGCGCGCGGATTGTCCTTCTCGGCCATGATCTTGGCCGCGACCACGCCCGTCGAATCGCGCACCCAGGCAATCTCGATGCCGGGATTGTCGCCCTCGAAGGCCTTCTTGAACGGGTCGAGCTGGTCGTTCTCCAACGCGGTGTACACGATGAGCTTCGTCTTCTGCGCGAAGGCCGGCGTGGCGAGCGACGCCGCCGCCAACGCGACGGCGCCCACGAAGGCAGTGCGCCGGATCAAGGTGTCAATTGGCATGTTGCTCCCCGTGATTGCCTGAAAACCTTAACACGGCGAGTATGACGGACAAGCGACTCAGGGGCCTTCACAGGCCCTTTGTCAGCGACCCTCCGCCAGTTTCTCCGCGACGGCGCTCAGCCAGCACCGCACAGCCTTCTCCTCCTCGCGCCCGACCAGGCCGCCGATGCGGTCCTCGACGTCCATCACCCGCGCCCGGCAGCGCTTGAGCAGCGCCTGGCCCTTGACCGTCGCGGTGAGCTGCAGGATGCGGCCGTGCGAAGCATGCGCCGATTTCTCGATGGCGCCGGCTTTTTCGAGATTGCGCGCGATCACGTTGATGGTCTGCGGCGTCAGGAAAGTGAGCCGCGCCAGGTCGGCGCCCGACAGGCCGGGATGGGACACGATCATGGTCAGCACGGCGAATTGCGGCGGCGTAACCTTGAGATCGGCGAGCGCCTTCTCCATCACCGCCCGCACCGCCGAATTGGCCTGGCGCACCAGGTAGCCGAGATGCCCCTCCGGCCCGCGCTTGCCCTCGCCCGGGCGGGGGACGGGAGGCGCCGCGGCGGGCGGTTCGGCAGTCCTGGCCTTGCGACGCATATCAGCCTTCTTATATGTTATCAGGGATCGAATATAGCAGGAGAGCCGCCATGAATCCCACCCTCGCCGCCCTGATCGTCCGCCACCTCGCGGCCGAGAACGCGCAGGACCTGCCGGGCACGCTCGCCACGCTGCACCCCGACTGCCGCTTCGAGGACCTGGCGACCGGCCAGACGTGGCGGAGCCATGACGGCGCGGCCGCACACTACCGGCAGTGGTGGACTACCTTCGCCGTCACGGTAAAGCGCGGGCCGGGCCAGTCGTCGGCGTGGACCGACGGCCATGGCTACATCGCCGAGGCGACCTGGCATGGCAAGCATGTCGGTCCCTTCCTCGGCATTGCGCCCAGCGGCCGCACTATCGTGCAGCCTTTCGTCGTCGTCCTCTCGTTCAAGGATGGCCTGATGCTGAGCGAGCGCTTCCAGTACGACCTCGCCTCGCTCTTACGCCAGATCGGCGCCCAGCCGATCCCGGCCCTGGCCGGGCTGCAGCATCGCGCGGCGGCCTAGAGCAGCGTCCGATCAGATGGAACCGCACGCGGTTCCATCTGATCGGACATAAGCTGCTCTAGAATCTAAGTATTCTAGAGCACGACCTTCCACTCGGCTGATTCCAGCCGAGCGGAACGTGCTCTAGTCGGCGCGAAACACCTTCTTCAGCTCGGCCGTCGGCATGGTCTCGCGCATCCAGGTGAAACTGCCCTTGTCCTTCATGTCGCGCGCCCCCTTCATGAAGGCGGCCAGCGCCAGCCGCGACAGCGCACCGCCGACGCTGACCCGCTTCACCCCTACCGAGGCGAGCTGCTCGGCCGTGAGGTCGGGATCGCCGGCGCTCATCACGACGTTGAGCGGCTTGCCGATCTCGGCCGTGACCATCTTGATGGTCGCAAGGTCGCGCAGTCCCGGCGCATAGAGCACGTCGGCCCCCGCCTTCTCGAAGGCCTTTAGCCGCTTGATCGTGTCGTCGAGATCGACCCGGCCGCGTATAAGGTTCTCCGCCCGCGCGGTGAAGGTGAACGGCACTTTTAGCGAGCGCGCCATATCGACACCGGCCGCCACCCGCTCGACGGCGTGGCCAAAATCGTAGATGCGCTCGCCATTCCAATCCTCGATCGAGCCGCCGACCACGCCGGCCTCGGCCGCGTCGCGCAGGATGGTGGCCGCCTCCTTGGGGTCATCGGCATAACCGTTCTCGAGATCGGCGTTGACCGGCAGGTCGGTCGCCTGCGAGATCAGGCGGCAATTGTCCAGAAGCTCGGCGCGGCTCACCGCGCCGTCGCCGTCGACGCGGCCCAGCGCGTTCGACATGCCGAGGCTGGTCGTCGCCAACGCCTCGAAGCCCAGCGACTGCAGCAGCTTGGCGGTGCCGGCGTCCCACGGGTTGGGCAGCAGCAACAGTCCCGGCCGGGCATGCAGCTCGCGGAAGATTTGGCCTTTTTGGGCTTGCGTACGCATGGTCGTCCCTCGATGAATAGCGGAAGGAGGGAACACCCATGGATCCTTCCGCGCAACGGGAACTCACGACGCTTCTGGCGACGCTGCGCCGCGACGGTCGCCAGCAAAGTGGCCTCGCCGCACGCCTGGTGCCGCCCGACAAAGCGGCGGCCTATCGCGTCGCCGCGCTGGTCGCCGAGGAGCTGGGTTGGACGGTCAGCGGCTGGAAGATCGCCGCCATGAAGGAGGACATGCAGAAGGCGCTGCGCACGGACCAGCCGATCTACGGTCGCGTGTTCTTCCCGTTCGTGAAGCCATCGCCGGTGACAGTCGTGCACGCCAAGCTCGCGAGCCCGATCCCCGAGGTCGAGTACCAGGCCAAGCTCGGCGCTGGCCTGCCGCCGCGCGGAAAACCTTACACCGTGGAAGAGGTCAGCGATGCCGTCGCCTCGTTGCATCCCGGCCTCGAACTGGCGGAATGCCGCTTCATCCACGACCAGGCGTTCCCACCGCTGCCGGCCATTCTGGCCGACGGCGCGGGCTCGGGGACCATCGTCTACGGTCCCGCGATCGACGGCTGGAGGACCCGCGACATCGCCGGCCAGGAAGCGACGCTGTCAGCCAACGGCAAACTCCGGCGCAAGGGCACGGCGGCCGCCGCGCTCGGTCATCCCCTGGTGCCGCTCACCTGGCTCGCCAACGAACTGTCGCGCACCGGCGTCGGCCTGAAGGCGGGCCAGATGATCAGCACCGGCACCTTGACCGGCATGCTCGCGCCCAAGCCAGGCGAGACCTACGTCGCGGATTTCGGCGCGTTCGGCACGGTGACTCTGTCGTTCACCTGACCCGAAAACACCATCGCCCGGTCACGCACCGAGCCGAAGCGCAGGCTCAAGAGGTCGAGCGCGTAGTTCTGGTAGAGCTTCCACGGCCGTTTGGAACCCTGCTTGGGCTGCAGGCTGAGCGCGCGCTGGATATAGCCCGAGGAGAAATTCACCCACGGCTCTTCAGTCAGAGTTGGATCGCGGTTGCGCGGCGTGCACTGGCGATAGCCGCCGCGGTCCATGTGATTGATCAGCCGGCAGACATACTCACAGACCAGGTCGGCCTTGAGCGTCCACGAGGCGTTGGTGTAGCCGAACACCGAGGCGAGGTTGGGCACGTCCGAGTACATCATCCCCTTGTAGATGAAGGTCTTGGCCGGATCGACGGCGCGGCCGTCGACCGAGAGCCTGGCGCCGCCCAGCGGCACCAGCACCAGCCCGGTTGCCGTCACGATCAGGTCAGCGGCAAGCTCGGCGCCGGATTTGAGTCTCAGGCCGGTCTCGGTGAAGGTCTCGATGTGATCGGTGACGAGCGAGACCTTGCCGCGGCGGATGGCGCGGAAGAAATCCGCGTCAGGCACGAGGCAGAGCCGCTGGTCCCACGGATTGTAACGCGGTGTGAAGTGCTTAACGACATCGTAGTCCGGCCCGAGCATCTGGCGCACGCCGCCCAGCAACAGGCTTTTGACCTTGTCCGGCTTGCGCTTGCACATCTGGTAGAAATACATGCCCAAAAGGACGTTCCGCCAGCGCGTCGCCCAGTAGGCAAGCTTGATTGGCAGGCGGCGGCGCAGCTTGTTGGCGAGCTGATCCTGGCTGGGGCGCGCCACCATGTAGGTCGGCGAGCGCTGCAGCATGGTGACGTGCTCCGCCGTCTCGGCCATGGCCGGCACCAGCGTCACCGCCGTGGCGCCGCTGCCGATCACGACCACGCGTTTGCCGGCATAGTCGATGTCGTCGGTCCATTTCTGCGGATGGACGATGCGGCCCCCGAAGCGGTCCATGCCGGCAAACTCCGGCAGGTAGCCCGCGTCATAGTCGTAGTAGCCGCTGCACATCCACAGGAAGTTGCAGGTGAGGCGCCGTGGGACGCGGTCCGGGCCAGTCTCGACCTCGACCGTCCATCGCGCGTCCGGCGTCGACCATGCGGCGGCAACGACCTTATGGCCGTAGCGAATCCTCCTATCGATGCCGTGGTCGCTCGCGACCTCGCGGATGTAGGTCAGGATCGACGGGCCGTCGGCGATCGCCTTGGCCTCCTTCCATGGCCGGAAGGAGTAGCCCAGCGTGAACATGTCGGAGTCGGAGCGCACGCCGGGATAGCGGAAGAGGTCCCAGGTGCCGCCGCTCGCTTCGCGCGCTTCGAGGATGGCGAAGCTCTTGCCCGGGCACTTCTTCTGCAGATGCCAGGCGGCACCGATGCCGGACAGGCCGGCGCCGACGATCAGCACGTCGAAATGTTCTGTGCCTGTGGGTGCAAAATGGGCGGCCGTGTCCATCGCCATAAGATCATCGACTCTGGCTGGACGCGCAACCCATCACCCTCGCGCAACACGCGACGCGGCGTTATCGTGTCGCCAGAGATATCGATGGAAAACCAACGTACCGAACGCAAACTCGCGGCCATCCTGGCGGCCGACGTAGTGGGCTACAGCCGGCTCATGGGCCACGACGAGGAAGGCACCCTGCGCCGGCTCAAGGCGCATCTCGGCGAGCTTGTCGAACCTCACATCGCGGCGCACAGGGGACGCATCGTCAAGCGCACCGGTGATGGCCTGTTGGTGGATTTTGCCAGCGCCGTCGAGGCGGTGCGCTGCGCGGTGGCGATCCAGGCCGGCATGGCCGACCGCAACCGCGCCGCGCAGGACGACAGCCGCATCGAATTCCGCATCGGCATCAACCTGGGCGACGTGATCATCGAGGGCGACGACATCTACGGCGACGGCGTCAACATCGCCGCGCGGCTCGAATCGCTGGCCGATCCGGGCGGCATCTTCGTGTCGCGCGCGGTGCGCGATTCGGTGCGCGACAAACTCGGGATCGTGCTGGAGGACCTGGGCGAAAAGCCGGTGAAGAACATCGCCCGCCCGGTGCGGGTCTTTCGCATCGGCCGCGCGAATGATGGCGAACCCGCCTCGCCGCCGGTCATGCCGGACAAACCGTCGATCGCCGTCCTGCCGTTCGCCAACATGAGCGGCGACGCCGAACAGGAATATTTCAGCGACGGCATCTCCGAGGACCTAATAACCGACCTGTCGAAGGTCTCGGCCCTGTTCGTGATCGCCCGCAACTCCTCGTTCACCTACAAGGGGCGGTCGATCAAGGTACAGGAGGTCGGCCGCGAACTCGGCGTGCGTTTCGTCCTGGAGGGCAGCATCCGCAAGGCCGGCAACCGCGTGCGCATCACCGCCCAGCTCGTCGATGCCAAAAGCGGCGGGCATCTGTGGGCCGACCGGTTCGACCGGGAGTTGACCGACATCTTCGCGACCCAGGACGAGGTGGTGCAGAAGATCGTCGAAGCGCTGGCGGTCAAGCTCAGCAGGGTCGAGCAGCAGGACCTGCGCCGCGACGAAACGAGGAGCCTGGAAGCCTACGAAAGCTGGCTGCGCGCGCGCCAGCTCCTGGGCCGCGGTACGCGCGAGACGATCGCCCAGGCCCGCGCCCTGCACCGCCGGGCAATCGAGCTGGATCCGAACTTCTGCTCACCCCATGTCGGCCTGGCATTTGCGGCGGTGTCCGACTACGTCAACGCCTGGATAGCCGACCCGGCCTCGGCGCTGGACGAAGGCGAACGCTGGGCGCGGCGCGCGATCGAACTGGACGAGCGGCAGCCAGGCGGCCATGTCGCGCTGGGCAACGTGCTGGTGTGGCGCCGCCGGTACGACGAGGCGCTGGCGCAATTACATCGCGCGGTGGAGCTCGATACCAACTATGCCCAGGGTCACGCCTTGCTCGGCATGGCGCTGATGTATTCGGGTCGCGCGGCGGAGGCGCTGGATGCCCTGGCGACCTCGATACGGCTCGATCCCCACTACCCCAACATCGTGCTGCACCTGATGGCGCAGGCGCATTTCAGCCTGGGCCACGACGAGACCGCCGCATCCCATCTGCTCGAGCGCATTGCGCGCAACCCCAACACTGATGCCAGCCGCATGTTGCTGGCGGCCGCTTTCGGCCATCTCGGCCGCATGGACGAGGCGCGCGCAGCATGGTCAGGGTTGCGCGAGATCAATCCCGATTTCTCGCTGGCCCAGCGCGCCCGCGTCCTGCCCTACAAGGACCCCGCCGACTTCCAGCGCATCGTCGACGGGCTGGCGAAGGCCGGATTGCCCGAGCGACCTACTCCTTCATGAAGGCATTCAGATCCGGCGTCGGGATCGAATGGTCGAGGTAGGTGAAGGTCCCCTTCTCCTTCACTTCCTTCGCCGCGTCCAAAAGACCGGTCATGGCGGCGCGGTAGAGCGAGGTGGCGAGGCTGATGCGCTTGACGCCGGCGGCCTCGAGATCGGCCTTGGTGAAGGAACG
>DASZJU010000567.1:0-3032 GCA_035947815.1 Reyranella sp. | reverse complement strand
TGACCGACGCCGGCCTGATCGAACGCCATACCGAGGCGCAGTGGCGGCGCTGCGAGCTGCGCGGCGAGGGTTTTCGCGCCGCCACGGGTTGGATCGAATTCTATCGCCGCTTCTGGGAGCAGCAGTTCGACAAGCTCGACGCCTTCCTGAAGCGGACCGCACCGAAACCGCCAAAAGCCAAGCCACCAAAGGGAAAAGATCATGGCCGCCGTCGTTGACGACCGCACGCTTCGCCTGACGCGCCGCTTCGACGCGCCGCCCGAACGCCTGTTCGACGCCTGGACCGACCAGGAGCAATTCGCCGAATGGTTCGGCCCCAAGGGCGTGACGACGGTCTACTGCGACCTCGATCCCCGGACCGGCGGCGCCTGGCGGCTGCTGGGGCGCAACACCGAACGCAGCTTCGCGGTCTCCGGCCGGTATCTCGAGGTGAAGCGGCCGGAGCGCCTGGCCTTCACCTTTGCCTGGCACGACAAGGGCGATCATGCCGAGCCGCGCGAGCACGAGACGACGGTGACGCTCGACTTCAAGTCCGTCGCCGGCGGCAAGACCGAGATGACCATGGTCCAGACGCGCTTCCCCGACGCGATCGCGGCCGCCAATCACAACCGCGGCTGGGATAGTTCCTTCGACAAGCTCGATACCCTGCTCGGGAGGACGGCATGACGACGCCCCGTATTGTTTCCCATGAGGAGTGGCTGAAGGCGCGCAAGGCATTTCTTGCGAAGGAGAAGGAGTTCACGCGCGCGCGTGACGACCTCGCGCGACAGCGACGCGAACTGCCTTGGGTGAAGGTTGAAAAGCCTTACACCTTCGATGCGGCCGAGGGGCGGCTCACGCTCGCCGACCTGTTCGGCGGAAAAGGCCAGCTGCTGGTCTATCATTTCATGTTCGGGCCGGACTGGAACGAGGGCTGCCCGAGCTGCTCGTTCTGGGCCGACAACTACAATGGCGTCGACATTCATCTGGCGCATCGCGACACGGCGCTGGTCGCCGTCTCGCGCGCGCCGCTGGCGAAGATCGACGCCTACAAGAAGCGCATGGACTGGACGTTCCGCTGGGTGTCGTCGGCAGGCAGCGACTTCAACTTCGACTATGGTGCGTCGTTCAAGCCGGGCGAGCAGGGCCTCCAGTACAATTTCGGCACGATCAAGCCCTATGGCGAGGAGACCCCGGGGATCAGCGCCTTTCGGCGTGGCGACGACGGCGCGATCTATCACACCTATTCGACTTACGCGCGCGGTCTGGACGTGGTGAACGGCACCTATCACCTGCTCGACCTCACGTCGAAGGGGCGGGACGAGGATCCCGAACATCCGATGTCCTGGGTGAAGCGGCACGACCGCTACTGATTTTCCACCAACAGGAGGGGACAATGACTGCGATCAAGATCCATGGCATGCCGCCCAGCACCTTCACGCGCACGGTGCGGCTGGCCTGTCACGAGAAGGGCATCGACTACGAGCTGGTGCCGACCACGCCGGGCGACATCACGGCGCTCAATCCGTTCCGCAAGATCCCGGCGATTACGCACGGCGACCTCGTCCTCTACGAGTCGACGGCGATCCTGCGCTACTTCGACCGCGCCTTTCCGGGGCCCAAACTGTGGCCGGAGGATTCGGTCGGCATCGCGCGATGCGACCAATGGGTCAGCGCCGTCTGTGATTCGCTGGTCAACGCCGCGCTTCGTTACATGGCGTCGCGCTACGGCTTCCTGCCGGCGCCTGCGGAGATGCAGCAGAAGTACCTCGACAAGACGCGCGAGGTTGTACCGATCTTCGACCGCCAGCTCGGCAAGACGCGCTATCTCGCCGGCGAGGCGATGACGGCAGCGGACCTTTTCCTGGCACCGCTGTATTTCTACTTCCACGACATTCCCGAACTGAAGGCGATCGCCGGTTCGGCGCCGAATTGCGCCCGCTGGGCGCGCGAGATGTCGGCGCGGCCGAGCGTGTTGGCAACCGAACCCGCCGACAAACCGCGGCTTGCGGCCTGAACAAGGACATCCCGATGGCCACCATCCAGATTTACGGCGTGCCGCCCAGCCCGTTCACCCGCGCGACGCGTCTCGCCGCCCGCGAGAAAGGCGTCGACTACGAGCTGGTCCCGACAAGGCCGGGCGAAACCGCGCCAACCAATCCGCTGGGCAAGATCCCGATGATGAAGCACGGCGATTTCACGCTCTACGAATCGCCTGCCATCGCCCGTTACATCGACCGTACCTTCGATGGCCCGCCGCTGTGGCCCACGGACGCCAAGGGGTCGTCGCTGTGCGACCAGTGGCTGAGCGTGGTCTGCGATTCGATGGTCCAGACCGCCCTGGCCGGCGTCATCGGCCCGCGCTTCGGCATCATTCCGGGCACCGAGCAGGGCATCCAGGTCGCGCTGAAACGCTCGGAGAGGGTAGTGGGCATCTTCGACAAGCATCTGGCGGACCATCGTTTTCTTGCCGGTGAACAGGTGACGGCGGCCGATCTCTTCCTGGTGCCGATCTTTTTCTATTTTCCCGAGATTCCGGAGTTGAAAGCACTGGCCGAAGCATCACCTAATTGCGGACGGTGGGCGCGCGACATGGGCGCCCGGCCAAGCGTCAAGGCGACGGATCCGCAATTCAGGGGACTCAACCGATGACCCATAAGGCGACATGGCACGGCAAGACGATTGCCGAAAGCGACCGCACCCTCGAGGTCGGCGGCTACATCTATTTTCCGCGCGACACGGTGCGCATGGACCTGCTCAAGGTCACGCCGAAAACGCCGAGCGACCTTGAATGCCCGCACGGTGTGCAGTTCTACGACGTCGTTGAGGGCGATCAGCGCAGTGCGCGCGCCGCGTGGTCCTACCTCGCGCCGCAGCCCAAGATGAAGCCGGTCGACCACTGGATCGGCTTCTGGGAAGACGTCGCCATTCAGTAGGCGTCATGGGACCGCGGGCCTCCGGCCCGCTCATGATCATGAGCGGGCCGGAGGCCCGTGGTCCGACTTGGGACTAATTCGCCGGCGAAATTGCCGTGACCATCAGCGGCGTCCTGA
>DASZJU010000566.1:0-2647 GCA_035947815.1 Reyranella sp. | reverse complement strand
CAGGAAGCGGCGTAGGCCTCTTTCCCGGAATGCAAAAAACGCCTGATGGCCCGCCATCGGGCATTTTTCTTTGGCTTTATCGGCGCACCCCCGTCCACGCGATCGGGTAGCGGTTGAAGCCGCGGAAGCGGGCGCGCCCGCCGCGCTCGGCCACGCCGTCGCGGGCCAACCCGTCAAAGCGGCCGATCAGGCGGCCGATCGCGATCGCGCCCTCCATGCGCGCCAGCACGGCGCCCAGGCACATATGCACGCCTGAGCCGAAAGCGAAGTGGCGGTTGGGCTCGCGGGCCGAATCGAAGCGGTCGGGCTCGAAAAACTGTGCCGGATCGCGATTGGCCGCGCCGATGCCGATATGGATGTAGGTGCCGGCGGCCAGCGTCTCGCCGCCGATTGCGAGATCGGCCGCGAGCCGGCGATTGCCGAGCTGGTTGGAGCTCTCGAAGCGCAGGCCTTCCTCGACGCAGGTCTTCAGCAGCCCAGGGTTTTCCTGGAGTCTCCGCAGCTCGTCGGGAAAACGCAACAGGGCGTCGACCGTGTTGCCGATCAAGTTGGTCGTCGTCTCGTGGCCGGCATTCAGCAGGAAGATGCAGTTCTGCACCAGCTCCTCGTGGCTCAACCGCTCGCCGTCGACTTCGCCATGGATTAACGTGCCCAGCACATCGCGGTCGTCGGCCGGGCGCTTGCGGCGTTCGGCCACGAGGCCGTCGAGATAGGCCGAGAATTCGGCCACGGCGGCGTTGCCGGCGGCCTGGCGCTCAGGTCCGGCGACGGGCTCCAGCGCGCCTAAAATGGCGAGCGAATAGCGGCGGAAGGGCGCGCGCTCGCCCGGCGGCACGCCCAGCATGTCGCAGATCACCTCGACCGGGAGCCGAAAGGCGAAGTCCTCGACCAGGTCCATGCGGCCCTTGTCAGCGTGTGTTGCTAACAGCCCATCGACCACGGCTTCGATGCGCGGTTGCAAGGCCAACAGCGCGCGGGGCGTGAAGGCCGCCGCCAGCAGCTTGCGCACGCGCGTGTGCAGCGGCGGATCGTTGAACACCAGGCTGGTCGTGTGGTGGCGATAGAGTGGCGTGCCGATGCCGAACTTGGGGCCGAATTCGGCCTTCTTGTCGGAGGTCATGCGCTGGTCGCGATAGCAGACCGCGACGTCGGCATAGCGCGACAGGAAGACACTGCCGTCGGGCAGGCGCTTCAGCGGCGCGAAGCGGCGCAGCGCGTGATAGTAGGGGAAGGGATCGGCGAGGAAGGCGGGCTCGAGCGCTGCCAGATCGAACCGTCGGGCGAACGCTTGGGCTTCGTCCCCGGGCAATTCGATCAGGCCACGAGTCAGAGCTGGGCCTCCGTCAGGGCGAACACGGTGCGGCCCGCGGCCTTGAGGGGCCCAAGCTCGGCCAGCGCCGGCGGCAGGACGACCTCGGCATAGAACCGCGCGGTTATAAGCTTGGCCTCGAGGAAGGCGGGATCGCCGTCGCGGCTCGCCAGCCTGGTCTGGGCGACGAGCGCACCGCGGGCCAGCAGCCAGCCGCCCAGCGCCGTTCCGGCCAGCCGCAGGAACGGCACGGAGCCCGCCAGGGCCCGCGCCAGGTCGGCCTTGACCGACTGCGCCACCCATGTGGTGGCGTCCTCCAGCGCGTCCGCCGCGGCGAGCACGGACGTGCGGATCGCTGCCAGGTCGTCGCCGGGCGCCGCCATCATCTCCTCGGCCAGGGCCCGCATCTCGGCCACCAGCGCCAGCATCGTCTCGCCGCCATCCTTGGCGACCTTGCGGCCCACCAGGTCGCGCGCCTGGATGCCGTTGGTGCCCTCGTAGATCGGCAGGATGCGCGCATCGCGCAGGTGCTGGGCCGCGCCGGTCTCCTCGATGAAGCCCATGCCGCCATGGACCTGCACGCCGGTCGAGGCGATCTCGTTGCCGAGGTCGGTGAACCACGCCTTGACGATCGGGATCAGGAGGTCGACGCGGTCCTGCGTCTTGCGCGCCGTCTCCTTGTCGGGATGTTTCAGCGCCCCGTCGATGCCGGCCGCGGTGTAGTAGCCCAGCGCGCGCATCGCCTCGATCTGGGCGCGCATGGTCATCAGCATGCGCCTGACATCGGCGTGATGGATGATCGAGACCGGCTCGGGCTTTGGGCTGCCGTCGTCCTTCGACTGCACGCGGGTCTTGGCGAAGGAAGCGGCCTGCTGGTAGGCGCGTTCGGCGATGGCCAGGCCCTGGATGCCAACCGACAGGCGCGCGTTGTTCATCATGGTGAACATGTAGGATAGCCCGCGGCCTTCCTCGCCGACCAGATAGCCGACCGCGCCGCCATCGTCGCCGAACGACATCACGCAGGTCGGGCTGGCATGGATGCCGAGCTTGTGCTCGAGCGACACGCAATGGAGATCGTTGCGCTTGCCGGGATTTCCGTCGGCGCCGGCCAGGAACTTGGGGACGATGAACAGCGAGATGCCGCGCACGCCGGCCGGCGCGTCGGGCGTACGCGCCAGCACCAGGTGCACGATGTTCTCGGCGAGGTCGTGCTCGCCATAGGTAATGAAGATCTTCTGGCCGGTGACTAGGTAATGGTCCCCATTTTTCACGGCGCGGCTCTTGAGCTGGCCGAGATCCGAGCCCGCCTGCGGCTCGGTGAGGTTCATGGTGCCGGTC
>DASZJU010000565.1:0-22919 GCA_035947815.1 Reyranella sp. | reverse complement strand
CCGACCAGGAACGGCACGGCAAGTCCGATGCTGATCAGACCCCACGGCGTGGTGGTCGCAACGCCGCGCAGCACGTACCAGCAGAGAAGAAAGTGAGCGAGCGCGGCGGAGACGGAGAGCGCTGCCCAGAAGCCCGGCCGGGCGGCGTTCCACAAGAGCGCGAAGGCGCCGGCGGCGTAGAACCCGCCGAGCAGAATCGTGGCCCAGGCGAAGCGATCGGCGTCCCAGCCGGTGCCCGAGACGCGCGAAGTGCCCCACCACAATGCAAGTGCTGCGATCGACAGCAGCGGCGCCAGAGCCGCGACGTACTGGAAGCGTGGAGTCCAGCGGCCAAGCGCGTAAAGGCCCGCACCGTGCGCCGCCAGCGCCAGCCAGCCGACGCTCTGCCTTCCCTCATCCTGGACGATGACGGCGACCAGCAGAGAGCCGGTCAGTCCGAGGGCTGCCCAGACGAGAGCCGCGACGTCGGCGGGCGGATTCTCGCTCTCGCCCATGCGCCGCCAGGTCGCCCATACGAACAGGCCGGCCACCGCCACCAGGAACAGGCCGACCCAATGCAGGCCGCCCGCCAGCGACAGCATCCAAAGGACCGTCCAGATCGCCGATCCCGCGAGCACGCCCCAGCCGAGCGGCCACCAGCCGCGAACACGGATCACGCCGAGCGTGCCGGCGGCGATCGCCAGGAGATAGCCGAACAGCACGGGCGTGTTGGGTGGGTCGCTGCCGATGATGGCCGGACTGACGAAGCCGCCGACGAAGGCGAGGCTCGCCACGAGCATGCCGTGGCGCAGCGACAGGCCAATGGCGAAAGCAGTGAGTGCCGCAGCACCACCGCCCGCCGCGACTTTGGAGATCATCTCGTAGAGCGCAACCGCGGCGAACAGCGCGCCATAGAGGGAAGCGACACCGGCGGCGGTCAGCGCCTGCGCTACCCGCTCATCGCGGGCGCGCATCTTTTCGGCTCCGCCGATCAGGGCGAAGCCGAACAGCGCGGCCAGGATCACCCGGACCTCGGGCGAGAGGTATCCCTCCTCGATCGAGTAGCGCACGAGGAAGACTGCCGCCAGCGCCAGGGTGATGGCGCCGATCCACAGGAAGGCGCGCGCGCCCAGCCGCTGCTCCCAGCCGGCCTTGACCGGCTCAAGGACGGGCGCCGGTACCGGCGGCGGCATGGTCTCGTCGAGCGTGGGCTCGGGGGGTGTGGGCTCGGGGGGCGTGGGCTCGGGTTCGAAAGGCGGTGCAGGCGGCGGCGCAATTTCAGCCGCCGGCGCCTCGAACGGCGGCGGCAGGGCGGCACCTTCCGCCATCTGCCGCCGGATCGCGGCGAGATCGGCCGCGAGCCTCTCGTTCTGATCGCTGAGGCGCGACGTGCGGACGAGCGCGACAATGGTAAGAATGGGCGTGCCGATCGCCCAGGCGATCCCGAGCAGGATCAGAAAGACTTCGTCCACGGTGACCCCGCGGCCGGCACGCCCTCCCGGCTACTCGGCCGCGACGCGGGTGGCTTGCCGGACGAACGCTGCGCGGTTGTCCTTGGCGACGATGCCGCGCTTCACCACCATGCGGTGGTTCTCCTTGCGCGCGGCGCGCTTGATGTCGGCCAGCGGATCGCCGTCGCACACCACGAAGTCGGCGCTGTTGCCTTCTTTGACGCGACCCTGGTCGGCGAGCCGCATCAGGTCGGCGGCGCTCGCCGTCGAGAAGAACAGCGAATCGCGGGTCGAGATGCCGATTTCGCACATATATTCGAGCTCGCGCGCATTCTCGCCGTGCCGGTTGTGCGGCGTGCCGGCGTCGGTGCCCATGGCGATGCGGCCGCCCGCCTTGTAGTACATCTTGATCGAGGCGATGTGGCGGTCGAACACGCGGCGCGCTTTCTCGATCACATAGTCGGGAATCGAGCGGTCGCCGTCGTCGTAGCCCTTGAGGATGTTCTTGACCGCGGCCAGCGTCGGCACCAGCCACACGCCGCGCTCCTTCATCTCCGTGATGCACTCGTCGGTCATGAAGATGCCGTGTTCGATCGAATCGATGCCGCCGCGCACGGCGTTCAGGATACCGAGCGCGCCCTGGGCGTGGCTGGCGCAGCATTTGTGGAAGCGATGGGCCTCGCTGATGCCGGCCTTCATCTCCTCGGCCGAATAGTGCGCGTCCTCGGGATTGACGCCCGGCGTCATGACGCCGCCGGTCGCCATGATCTTGACCAGGTCGGAGCCGGCATGGACCTGCTCGCGCACCGCCTTCACCACTTCATCCAGGCCGTCGGCGACCCGCCCAGTGCGATTGCCGTGGCCGCCGGTCATGCAGATCATGCGGCCGGCGCAACGCATGGTCGGTCCGAGAAACTTGCCGGCGTTGAACGCGTCGCGCATGGCGAATTCGATATAGTCCTTGCCGCCGCAGTCACGCACGGCCGTGATGCCGCCTTCCAGCGTGTTGCGCATCAACTCCATGCCGCGCACCGCGAGCTGGGCGGCGCTCATGCGATCCTGCACTGCACCGGGATTGCCTTCGGCGCCCGACAGCGAATGGACGTGGCAGTCGATGATGCCCGGGATCAGCGTGCCGCCGGCGGTATCGACCTTCTCGCCGGCAAAGCCCGCGAACTCTCCGGCCGGCGCGACGCGCTTGACCTTGCCGTCCTCCTCCAGCACCGCGTGCCCATCCTGCACCTTTTCGCCATCGAACAGACGACCGCCGACATACAACGTGGCCATTGACCCACTCCCGAGTTGAAACATCACAGGACTTTGCCTGCGCGCCTGCGGCGCGGCAAGGACCGGCCGCCGGGCGACGCCGCCTAGCGACCGGCCGTGCGCTGGCCGCAGCCCAGCGGATCGGACGGCTCGTCGCCGCCCATCGCCTTCAGGCGGTCGATTTCGTCGTCGATTCCGACGATGTGCGGATTGTACTTGCGGGCCAGCTCGAAGGCCGCGACGGCGCGCGGATATTCGCCCATTTCCGCGCGGATCATGCCGAGCCCTGAATAGGCGCCGAAATGGCGCGGCTCGCGCTTGATGGTTTCGCAAATGTCCGACAGCGAGGCCGAGAAGTTGCCGAGCAGCCAATAGGCCGTCGCCCGCTTGTTCCACGCCTCGGAAAGCTCGGGCGCGATTTCGATCAGCCTGGTGAAGGTCTCGACCGACATCTTGAGCTCGTGCTGCTGCATCTCGGCGATACCGCGCATCATCAACTCGCGCCGCTCGGGCTCGGGGACCACGATCCACTGCTCCCAGATCGCCGCTTCCAGGGACTGGATCGCCATCGGATCGGTCGCGGTCTGAAGTTTGGCAAACAGGGTGTCGAGCATGTTGTTGCTCCCGCCGTTTTGCGCCGAGGCGTTCGTCCCCAGCATCACGCCGAGGAGCATGGCAAGGCAAGCACGAAGGATGGTCATGACGTCCTTAAAGCAGGGCCGCCGGCTTGGGGCCGCCGGTCGCCCAATCGAGCAGCTCGACGGTATGTGCAATCGGGATGCCAGTGCCGTCCGCGATATTGCCGATGCAGCCGAAGTTGCCGGCGGCGATGATGTCGGGCCGCAGGCTTTCGATGTTGGCGACCTTGCGATCGCGCAGGCGACGCGACAGCTCGGGCTGCAGCACCTGATAGGTGCCGGCCCAGCCGCAACAGATGTGTCCCTCGGGCACATCCTTGACGATGAAGCCCGCGTCGCGGAGCAGCTTCTTCGGTTGCTCGATCACCTTCTGGCCGTGCTGCATCGAACAGGCCGAATGATACGCCACGGTGAGCGGCCGCGCGGTCACGTTCGCGAGACCGACTTCGAGCATCAGCTCGCTCACGTCCTTGGCGAGGCTTGCCACTTGCCGGGCCTTGTCCTTCCACAGGGGATCGTCGGCCAGCATGTGACCGTAATCCTTCACCGTGGTGCCACAGCCGGAGGCGTTGATCACGATGGCGTCGAGACCGGCGCCATCGACCTCGCGCAGCCACGCCTCGATGTTGCGCTTGGCGAGTTCGATCGCCTGCCCGTTCCTGCCGATATGCTGGACCGAGGAGCCGCAGCAGCCCGAGTCCGCGACGTTCACCACCTCGATGTCGTGGCGCGTCAACAGCCGCACCGTGGCCTCGTTGACCTCGGGCGCCAGGACCTGCTGGCCGCAGCCCGGCATCAGCGCCACACGCTTGCGGCGGAGCCCCGCCGCCGGGAAGGTCTGCGGCCGGTCGACCGGCGAGGGTCCGGCGAGGCGGTCCGGCACCGCCTCGAGCATCGCCTTCAGCCGGCGCAGGAAGGTGGCGCCGCCGGGATCGGCGCTTGCGGACGGCAGCAGCATCGCCAGCGGCTTGGCGAACCGGCCCAGCACCATGGCCCAGCGGAACGCGCCCGGCCGCGGCATCAGCCAGGCAAGGACGCCGCGCAGGAAGCGGTCGGGCAACGAGCGCGTGTAGCGTGTCTCGATGTGATGCCGGCCGTGATCGACCAGATGCATATAATTCACGCCCGACGGGCAGGTCGTCACGCAGGACAGACACGACAGGCAACGGTCGACGTGCCTGACCTCGGTCTTGCTGGGCGCGCGGTCGCCCTCCAGCATCGCCTTGATGAAGTAGATGCGGCCCCGCGGGCTGTCGCGCTCGTCGCCCAGCAGCACGAAGGTCGGGCAGGTCGCCGTGCAGAAACCGCAATGCACGCACTTGCGCAGGATGTGCTCGCTGCGCGCCGTCTCCGGATCGGCGAGCTGGGCCAGGGTGAAGTTGGTCTGCATCGCTAACCCATCCGCCCGGGATTGAAGAGGCGCTTGGGATCAAAGCTTTCCTTCACGCGACTGGCCAGCGCGGCGAGCGGCACAGGCTGCGGCTGGAATACCGGAACGGCGGCACGAACGGCTGCCGGTGCACGAATGAGCGTCGCGTGACCGCCGGCGGAGCCCAGAGCTCCGCGCACGATTTCGTGGTCGGCATCAGCGCTTGCCGGCAAGGCGAGCCAGATCAGGCCGCCCGACCAATCGTAGAATGCCTCGACGGTGGGACGCTTTGCCTTGATGCGGGCGACGACGACCGGACCGTCCGTCGGCGGACAGGAGATCTTCCACACCACCGCATCGCCCGTCGCCTTGAGCGGCGCCACGTCGCGCACCTCGCGCCAGAAAGCGCGGCTTTCGAGCGTGCCGAGCTCTTCCATTTTCGCACCCGATACCGCCGGCAGTTCACGCAGGCCCTTCAGCCGCGCCTCGACCGACGGCGCAACACCTTCGATGCGAAGAGCCGTGCGATTGCCGACGTGAGCGGCGCCCGAAACGTCGTGCGGGCTACCTAAGGCGGCGCACATCACCTTCACGGCCGCGTCGTCCGCGAGACCGAGCAGCAGCAGCGTGCGCGTCTGATCGGGTGCGGGCAGGACTTTCACCGAGACCTCGTCGAACACGGCCAAGGTGCCCCACGAGCCGGCCAAAAGCTTGGAGAGATCGTAGCCGGTGACGTTCTTCATCACCCTGCCGCCCGACTTGAAGGTCTCGCCGCGGCCATTGACGCCGCTGAAGCCCAGCAGGTGGTCGCGCGCCGCGCCCGCCGACACGCGGCGCGAGCCGGCGAGGTTGCCCATCATCGCGCCGACCAGCGTGCCCTGCCCCGCTTCGAGGCCGAGCAGCGCGCCAAGATCGGGCGGCTCGAAGGCCAGCATCTGGTTACGCTGCGCCAGCAAGGCCTCGACCTCGCTGAGCGGCGTGCCGGCTCGCAGGGTGACGACCAGCTCCTCCGGTGCGTAATCGACCACGCCCGATAGGCCCGAGAGGTCGAGCACCTGGTCGCAGCGCATGGGCTTGCCCAGCGTGATCTTGCTGCCCTGGCCGCGCACGTCGAGCGTGACGCCGTCGTTCAGCGCCCACTCCACCGCCTGCCGCAGTTCCTTCGCGTCGCGCGGCTTGATCCTGCCCGCCATGCTCCTGGGGTCCAAACTCATAAATCTGTCATACGATAGCAGCCGCGAAGCATGTTGAGATGAGGAAGTTTCACGCCTGGAGGACGCTCATGCGTATGAGAGGTTTGCTTGCTCCACTGCTCGTTCTGGTGACCGCCTTGGCCTGCGTATCCGTCAAGGCCCAGAGTGTGCCGTGGCCCGCCTTCGGGCCAGTGCGCAACTTGCTACGGTTCGACGGCTTCACCGACACGGTGCCGGATTTCGTCGGTCCGATCGACGGCAGCGCGGAGCTTACGATCTTCACCGAAGGCAATCACTATCCGGTGCTGCTGCCGCTGGTCCTGCAACGCTTCCCGGAATGGTGCCGTGCCAACCATGCCTGCGACGCCGATGCCGCCCGGATCCTGGTCGTCACCTTGCCGCAGCCCATGGTCGTGCGCATGTTGACCGAGGGCGGCATCTCCTTGGGCAACGCCGTCCTGCCGATCGGCCGCGACAAGCCGGTTTTCCCCGACCTGGTGATGGGCGGCGTGGCGCCGTTGCGCCAGCTCCGCGCCGCCGGCGTTGTCGAAGGCCAGGCGCGGATTTTTGCGCACACGCTCGGAATGGGATTGCTGGTGTCGAAATCACTGACCGGCGTCGACGATCTCGAACAGTTCTCGCAACGGATCAACAGGCTCATCGTTGCCAGCCCCAGCGAGCCAGGCGCGCGCCAGCAATATCGCGAAACCTCGGCGGCGCTGCTCGGCCAGTCGGCGACAGCGCGGCTCTTCGCCCACGAAGTCGTGTCGTTTGGCGGGCGGCTCGGCATCCAGCACCGAGACGTGCCCTACGCTCTGCTCAACGACCTCGCCGACGGCGGGCTGATCTTCAGCCATCTCGCAAATTTCTACGCCGGCGCCTTTCCCGAACGGCTCCGCGCGCTCGCCGTTCCCGGCACCGAGCGCTTCGGCCAGGACATTGCGATCGTTCGAACGACGCGCGCCAGCCATGCGCTTGCCGCCTCGTTCGAGCGCTTCTTCATGGAGGTGGCGCCCGTCGCCTATCCAGAAGGTGGCTTCGCCGTTCTCGGCCCGGCCTTTGGCACGCCGGTTGATCTCTAGAACCGCGGGATGTCGGGGAACGGCAGCTTGTTCTGATGCACGACGACCCGGCCGAGCTCGGCGCAGCGGCGGAGCTGCGGGAACACCTTGCCGGGATTGAGCAGATGGTCGGGATCGAAGGCGCATTTCACGCGCATCTGCTGGTCGAGGTCGATCTCGGTGAATTGCTCGCCCATCAGGTCGCGCTTCTCGATGCCGACGCCGTGCTCGCCGGTCAGCACGCCGCCTACGCGGACGCAAAGCCGCAGGATGTCGGCGCCGAATTCCTCGGCGCGCCGCAGCTCGTCGGAGTCGTTGGCGTCGAACAGGATCAGCGGGTGCAGGTTGCCGTCGCCGGCATGGAAGACGTTGACGACGCGCAGGCGATGCTTCTTCGACATCTGCCGCATTTCGGCCAGGACTTCGACCAGCTTGCCGCGCGGCACCGAGCCATCGAGGCACATATAGTCGGGCGTGATCTGGCCGACCGCCGGGAACGCCGCCTTGCGCCCGGCCCAGAACAGCACCCTCTCCTGCTCGTCGCGGCTCACCCGTACGGTCGTGGCGCCGCGGTCGCGGGCGATCTCGGCCACGCGTTCCACCAGGTAGTCGACCTCGATCGAGGGGCCGTCGAGCTCGACGATCAGCAGGGCCTCGGTGTCCATGGGATAGCCCGCGCCGACATAGGCTTCGGCGCACTTCACGGCGTCCTTGTCCATCATCTCCATGCCACCGGGGATGATGCCCGAGGCAATGACGGCAGCGACGCACTCCGCGGCGCCCGCCTCGGTCGGAAAGCCGAGCAGCACGGCGCGCGCCGTCGAGGGTTTGCGCAGCAGCCGCACCGTCACCTCGGTGACGACGCCTAAAAGGCCTTCGGAGCCGGTCATCAACCCCATCAGGTCGTAGCCTTCCGAGTCGAGATGCTTGCCACCCAGGCGCACGACCTCGCCGGTCATCAGCACCATCTCGATGCCCAGGAGGTTGTTGGTGGTGAGGCCGTATTTCAGGCAGTGCACCCCACCGGAATTCTCCGCCACGTTGCCGCCGATCGAGCAGGCGATCTGCGAACTGGGGTCGGGCGCGTAGTAGAAACCTTCGTGCTCGACCGCCTGGCTGATGCCGAGGTTGGTGACGCCGGGCTGGACCCGCGCGCAGCGGTTGGCGTAGTCGATCTCCAGCACGCGGTTGAACTTGCCGAGGCCCAGCAGGATGGCGTCGCCCACCGGCATGGCGCCGCCCGACAGCGAAGTGCCGGCGCCGCGCGGCACGACCTTGACCTTGTTGTCCTGGCAGTAGCGCAGGATGGCCGAGACCTGCCGCACGCTCTCCGGCAGCACCACCACGAGCGGCATCTGGCGATAGGCCGACAGCGCGTCGCACTCGTAGGGCCGCATGCCGTCGAGATCGTCGATCACGCCCTCGCCCGGCACGATGGCGCGCAAGGCGGCCACGATCTCGGACCGGCGGGCGAGAATGGCAGGATCGAGCGGCGGCATCTGCATGCCTCGCTCATACGCCAAATAAAAAAGCGGCGGAAGCCGAGGCCTCCGCCGCTTGACTCGAAAGGACGCGACCTGCGTCTCAGCCCTGGCGGGCCTTGAAGCGCGGGTTGGTCTTGTTGATGACGTAGACGCGGCCCTTGCGGCGCACGATGCGGCTGTCCTTGTGGCGGGCCTTCACGGACTTGAGCGAATGGCGGATCTTCATGGTTCTTCTCAACAAAAAGCCCCGGCCGGGCCGGGGGGAATTCCGAATGCGGGCGGAAAATAGGGACCTGGACGGTATCCGTCAACCCTTGGCTTGAGGGGAATGCGGCGGTAATCCGTCAATGATCTGAACGGCTTGGCGTTGAATCTAGGCCAAGCATGAATCCAGGCTAAATTGCGCCGGTCGTCCTGTCCGACCTCGGGGAAATGAACATGCCAAGCCTGACCCTCGCTCAAGCCAATAAGATCGTCGAAACCGCGCTCGCCAAGGCGCGCGAGATGAAGATCAAGCCACTCGCCGTTGCCGTGCTCGACGAGTCGGGCCACGTCAAGTCGCTGCAGCGCGAGGACGGCGCCAGCATGTTTCGCTGCGACGTCGCCATCGGCAAGGCCTGGGCCTCGGTCGGTATGGGCGTGGCGAGCCGCACGCTCCTGCAGCGCGCCAAGGAGAACCCGCAATTCTTCGGCGCGCTGTCCGCCACCGCACAGGGCAAGTTCCTGCCGCAGACCGGCGCCGTCGTGATCAAGGATGCCCAGGGCAATGTGCTGGGCGCGGCGGGCGCCAGCGGCGGCACCGGCGAGGAGGACGAAGCCGTATGCATCGCTGGCGTCGAGGCGGCGGGCCTTGTGAGCGGGTAGTTCGCTGAGCCATGGTCTTGCCGAACCGCGGGCCTCTAGGCCCGCATCATGATCATGAGCGGGCCTGGAGGCCCGCGGTCCAGTAAGACCTACTCCTCCGGCTCGGTGGTGAATTCCAGCGGGTGACCGGCCTGACGGCCGGCGTTGGTGCCTTCGGTCGCCTTGCTCTCGGCGATTTCGCGCGTGAAGGCGGCGACGACGCAGGCGCCGCGCTGGTGCGCCGTCATCATGACGCGATAGGCCTGGTCCTCGCTCATGTGGAACACCGCCATCAGGACGGCGGTCACGAACTCGCGCGGCGTGTAGTCGTCGTTGATCAGGATCACCTTGTAGAGCCGCGGCTGTTCTATCTTCGGCTTGGCGATCGTATCGGGTTTGACGTCGATATCGCTCATCGGCCGTCTCCTACGCTTCTGGTCGATGCCGGCCCATAGTTTGGCCAGTCTTCGTTGCATTGCAACGGTCTTTCACCAGGGCGGCAAAGCCGCATGGCGGGCCGCCTGGTCGGGCTCGCTAGAACGGCTCTTTCAGGAAACGATCGACCAGCCGGTCGGCTCGGCTGCGATCGGTGAAAGCAAGATGGCGCGCGAGATTGCGCGGCGATGAAGCAAGGTAGAAGCGCTCATACTGCTCGTTGCGGCTGGCAAGCGCGCTGCCGGCGAAATCCCACACCAGGCGGAAGATGCGGATGCGCTCCTCGGCGGCCATGCCCTTGGCGCCCGGCAGGTAGCGGTCGATCAACGGCCGCAGGTCCTTGTCGGCCATCTGCGCCGCCGTCGGTGTGGCGAAGACGTTGTGCGAGCCGATCAGACGCAGGATCTCGTTCACCCGCGGGAACCACAGCGGCAGCATCGCACGCAGCGCATGCAGCGGCGCGCCCGCCGAGGTCCACAGCCCGCTCGGCCATTCGCGCGCCTCGGCTTCCGCGGTGGCCACGGCGGCGCGGGTGAACTCCGCATAGGCCCAGATCTCGCCGATCATGCGCATGGTCTCGGGATCCTGCGCGTTGATCGCCGTCGCCATGCGCAGCGCCAGGCCCCAGGCGAAGTCGAGCTTGGTCGAGGCCCGGATCATGGTCTGCTGCTGGATGTTGGGCGACCAGCTCGTGGTCGGCACCTTGTTGTAGACGGCGCGATTGCAATCGATGAACACCCGATCGCGCGGCACCTCGACATCGTCGAAGATGACGAAGGCATCCTGCTCGTCGAAGCGGCTCGACAGCGGATGGTCGAAGCGATTGGCCGGCGCCGAGACACTGTCGCGGCACATGAACTTGAGTCCGGGGGCGCCCATCGGCACGCAAAACGAGAGCGCGTAAGCGTCGGCGCCTTCGGGCAGCGGTGCGGCAGGATAGACGGCGAGTTCGTCGGCGAACGGCGCCAGGGTGGCCAGCACGCGTGCGCCGCGCACGACGACGCCGTGCTCGGTGTCGGCGACCTTGTGCAAGGCGTGGACATTGCCCGGCGTCGGCGCGTCGCCGGTCGCCTTGTCGACGGTCGGCTGCACAATGGTGTGGGTGAGCGAGATGTCGCCGCGACGCAGGAACTTCTGGTAGGCGACCAGCCGCTCGGCGCCGGCCTCATTGCCGTTGAGGCCCCATTCGTCGGGCCGGCCGGCGAAACCCGCGAAGGTCACGTTCATGTAATCGGGCGTGCGGCCCATCAGGCCCATCGAATACTCGGCGACCTGGCGCAACGCCTTGCCACGGCGCGCCAGGTCCGCGCGCGAGCGCGGGATCATGTGGCTGACCGGGATCGGCTCGCCGGTCTCCGGGTCCGCCATCAGGCAGATGTCGGCATGCTTGTGATGGAGATCGAAGACCTCGGCCAGCGCGTGGGCGGCGCCACTGAGCTTGGGATGATCGACGACGTCGGAAACGCGCTCGCCGTCGACCCAGACCTCGCGGGCGCCGCGGAGGCCTTTCAGGAATTCCTTGCCCGTGCGTGCCGCCATTGTTCCCGTCCCTCTCCCAGAAGCAGGACTTTCATGCCACCGGCATGGTCTCGGCAAGCGGCGGCAGCTTCGCGACCTTGGCATACCAGGCCTCGAGCTTGGGATGGCCGGGCCGCCACGGCTCGTTGGCGTAGCGGAAATCGAGGTAGCCTAATGCGCAGCCGATGGTGATCTCGCCGATCGTGGTCAGCATGCCGAGCGAGCCGGCTTCCTTCTCGAGCACGTCCAGAGCGCGCTTCACCTTGCCCTGTTGAACCTCGATATAGCTTTTGCGGCCGTCGTCCTGCGGCAAGGCGATCTCGCGCCGGCGCGGCTGGGTCGCGTCTAAAATGCCGTCGCCCAGCGCCTCCTGGCAGAGCGCCTTCCAGCGCGCGGGCCCTGCCGGCGGGAACAGCTTGGGCGCCGTGCCGATGCTGTCGAGATACTCGCAGATCACCGGACTGTCATAGAGCATGGTGTCGTCGTCGGTGATCAGGGTCGGCACCTTCGACAGCGGGTTGAAGTCCAGCAGCGCCGGATCCGTCGTCCCCACCTTCCAGCGCTCGATCTTGCCGTCGATGCCGCGCGCGATGGCACAGGCGTTGACCTTGCGGACATATGGGCTGGCGGCTGAGTAGGCGAGCTTCATCGGGTTCCCCCTTGTGTTTTCATCGGATCGGCGCGCACGTTATCGTGCCTGCCGGGAGTAACGCCATGAGTTTTCAGACCGATAAGCTCAGCAGCCACATCCCGACGGCGAACGCCGCCCGATGCACCTGAAGGCCCGCGGTCCGCTGATCAAGCCTCCAGCAGCACGCAGTGCTCCGGCGAGAACGAGATCGTCACGACGGCACCCTCGTCCAGGAGATTGACGGGTGGGCGGCGCACGATCAACGGGCCGAGGGCGCTGTCGATGACGTATTGCACGAAGTCGCCGTGGAACAGGCGCTGGCGCACCGTCCCGGGCACGTGGTTGTCGCCCGGCCGCGGCTCGAGATCGATGTAGGCAGTGCGGATCGCCACCTCGCTCTCCCTGCCGTGTGGCTTGTGCGACGCGACGACCTTCAGCGTCGCACCGCCTTCGGTCGCGAACAGGCCCTCGCCCGCAAGACTGCCCTTGACGATATTGGCCGAACCCACGAAGTCGGCGACAAAGCGGCTGCGCGGCCGGTTATAAATTTCCTCCGGCGTGCCGATCTGCTCGATCACGCCGACATTCATCACGATCACGCGGTCGGAGATGGCGAGCGCCTCCTCCTGGTCGTGGGTAACATAGACCGAGGTGATGCCGAGACGGCGCTGCAGCTCGCGCAGCTCGACCCTCATCTCGGCGCGCAGCTTGGCATCGAGGTTGGAAAGCGGCTCGTCGAACAGCACGACGGTGGGCGAGAAGGCGATGGCGCGGGCCAGCGCCACCCGCTGCTGCTGGCCGCCCGAGAGCTTGGAGGCGCCGCGGTCGGCGAGATGGCGCATCTGCACCAGGTCGAGCGCGCGCTCGACATTGGCCTTGAGCTCTTCCGCGCCCTGCTTTCGCACGCGCAGGCCGTACGCCACGTTGTCGAACACCGTCATGTGCGGCCACACGGCGTAGGACTGGAAGACCATGCTCACACCGCGTTGCTCGGTCGGGATGGTCCGGCGCTGGCTTGCGTCGTACATCGTCTGGCCGTCAATGGTGATGCTGCCGCCGCTCGGCTGCTCGAGCCCGGCAATGGCGCGCAAGGTCGTGGTCTTGCCGCAGCCCGACGGCCCCAGCAGGGTGAGATGCTCGCCGCGGCCCACCGTGAAGCTCACCCCATTCACCGCCACCTGGTCGCCATAGCGCACGACCAGGTCCTTCACATAGATACGCGTCTCGCTCACGTCAGCTCCCTCGTCACGCCCCGCGTCAGCCGGAACAAGATCGCCAGTGCGGCAACCACCGTGAAAGTCTGGATCAGGGCCATCGCCGCCGTGAGCTCGGTGCCGCTCGAGGCAAAGGCCGCGACGATCGACGGCGCGATCACCTTGGCGTTGGGTCCCATCAGGAACACCGAGGCACCGAGCTCGCGCACGCAGGCCATGAAGATCAGCAGCCATGCCGCCAGCATGCCGGGCTTGAGCAACGGCAGGGTGACCGTGCGCATCTGGTAGACCCAGCCGGCGCCGCAGACGCGGGCGCATTCCTCCAGGCTCTTGTCGATCTGCAGCACGACACCGGCCAGCGTGCGCACGCCGAGCGGCAGCATCACGGTGAAATAGGCGAGCGCCAGCAGCCATAGCGTGCCGTAGATCGGGATCGGGATGTTGAGCCAGGCCCACAGCAGCGCCAGGCCGAAGACCAGCCGTGGCACGGCCTGCGGGAACATCACGAGATATTCGACGGCGCCGCGGCCGACGAGCTGCGAGCGGTAGATGATCCAGACCAGGATCACCATCACCAGCACGCCGACGCTCGCCACGCCAAAGCCCAGCACCAGGCTGTTGCCCATGGCGGTGCGCACCGGCCCCAGCGACAGCGCGGTCTGGTAGTTGGCGAGCGTGAACTCGGCCTGGCTCAGGATCACCGTGGCGAAGCGCTGCAGCGAGGTAAACAGGAGGGCCGCGATCGGTAGGACGACCGCCAACAGGACGTAGAGGAGGCACACGCTGAACAGCACCCAGACCATGCGGCCCATATCCATCGGCCGCGGCCTGAAAGCCTTGCCGGTGATGGTGGCGAAGCTGCCGCGGGCAATCACGCGGCGGTAGAAGGTCAGCATGCCGAACATGACGACGAACAGCGCCAGCCCCATCGCCGAAGCGCGGCCATAGTCCGGCGGATAGGACAGCGTCGAATCCCAGATCGCCGTGGTGATGACATAGATGCGGCCGGGAATGCCGAGCACGAGGGCTGCCGCGAACGAGCCCAGCATCTCGGCAAAGACGAACAGGCTGGCGCCCAGCACGCCCGGCATGACCAGCGGCAGGGTCACCGTCAGGGTCGTGCGCAGCTTGGAGGCGCCCATCACCCGGGCTGATTCCTCGAGCGCAGGATCCATCGATTTCATCGAGGCCGCGATCATGACGAAGGCGACGGTGCCCTCGAACAGCGCCATCACCCAGGCGATGCCGAAATGGGTGTAGACGTCGACCAGGTCGCCGCCGCCGCCGGCCCCCTTCCAGAGCTGGTTGACGAAGCCGCTCTTGGGGCCGGCGATGACCGCCCAGGCGAGCGCGCCGACCAGCGGAGTCATATAGTAGGGCAGCTCCATCAGCCGCTCGAGCTTGTCGCGGCCGGGCACGTTGGTGCGCGTCAGGATCCAGGCCAGCGTGAAGCCGATCAGGATCGCCATCACGGTGGCCATCACCGCGATGATCACCGTGTTGACGAGGACGTTGATGTCCTCCTCCAGGATCGCGAGGTAGTTCTTGATCCCGTAGGCTTCGGGCGGGAACGACATCGGATCGCCGATGTTGAGCGATTCCCCGACCAGGAACACCATCGGCAGGATGACGAGGAAGCCCACGACCAGCAGGATCGCGAGCGTGATGATGGCCTGCCAGTTGCGGCGCGGGCGCAAGGCCTCCGCGGTCAGCGATGTCAAGGCCGGCTCAGCGCCGCGCGCCGACGATGCGGTCCCATTCCTTGGCGAACGCCGCACGGTCCTTCTCGAAGGCGTTCCAGTCGGCCGGGATGAGCAGCTTCATGTCCTTGAGCGGCACGCTGCCAGCGGGCGCCGGCACGTCGGGGCGCGGCGAGTGCAGCAGCAGCGCCTCGGCGAGCGCCTGCTGGCCGATCGGCGAGAGGAACCAATCCATGAAGAGCTGGGCGGCGTTGGGATGGGGACCGTCGGCGACGATGCCGTAGGTTTCCGACACCGCCGGCACGCCGGTCTCCGGGAAAACGAAGGCAAGCGGCGCGCCCTTGGCGATGAACTCGATGTAGCCCGAGTACTGCGCGCCCATGATGACCTTGTCCTGGCCGTCGACCAGGCGGCCATATTGCTGGACGTAGGAATCGAAAGCGCGCGGCTTCTGCTCGCCGAACTTCTTGAAGTAGTCCATGCCGAGGATCGGCTTCAGCATGTACCACACGCCGTGCTGCAGGCCAGAGTTCGACACCTTGACGTTGATGCCGTCCTTCAACTTGGGATCGAGCAGGTCTTCCCACTTCTTGGGCGCGTCGGCCGCCGCCAGGTTTTTGGGATTGTAGGCGATGCCGCCCATGATCACCGAGCCCCAGGTCCAAAAACCCTCGGGCGTGCTTTTATATTCCGGCTTGAAGGCGGCCATCTCGGGCGAGATGTACTGGGTGAAGCCGCCGCGCTTCTGGAAGTCGAGGATCATGCCCATGTCGGAGATCTGGATGACGTCGACCAGGTAGGACTTGGCCTGGCGCTCGGACAGGACTTTGGCGTAGAGCGCGCCGGCCTGCAGGCGGACGTAGTTGGTCTTGATCTTGGGAAACATCTTGTTGAAGGACGCCAGCAGCTTGGCCTGGCCCTGCTCGGGATCAGTCGAATAAAGCACGAAAGCGCCCTCGGCTTCGGCCTTGTCGACGTCGGCGCAGGTCTTGAATCCTTCCATCTGGCGGGGTTTGTCGCAGAGCTTGGCGGCGCCTTCGGCGGACGCCGCGGCGCCCCAGGTGATAGCGCACAGAGCCACGGCCGCGGCGGCAAACAGCTTCATTAAACCCCTCCCTTCACACACGTTGCAACGAAAGTAACGATCGATGCAGGGAGGTTCAATCACCGTGTTCCGCTGGCCGCGCCGGCTAGTTTCCGGGCATCTTCACGACCACCTTGATCGCGTCCTCGATGCGCTCGCGGGCGTATTTGATGGCGGTCGGTACCTCGGCAAGCCCGAAGGTGTGGGTGTGGATCAGCTTGGCGTCGAAACGCTTCTGGGCCATCAGGGCCGCCGCCCGGTGCGTGGCGCTCTTGCCTTCGCCGCGGATACCGAACACATAGATGTTGTTGCGCACGAGATAGGCGAGATCGACCGGCACGGGCTCGGCGGGGAAGGCGGCGAGGCAGATGCGGCCGCCGCGGTTCACCATGCGCGCGGCTTCGTTCAGCGCATTGGGCGCGCCCGAGCACTCCAGCACATAGTGAACGCCCTTTCCCCGGGTAATGCGCTCGACCGCCGCGACGGCGTCCTCCTTGGTCACGTCGATCACGTGGTCGGCACCCAGCCGCATGCCCATCTCGAGCCGGCGCTCGCGCGTGCCGGTGAGGATCACCGGCCCCGCGCCCAGCGCCTTGGCGACGCCGACGCCCATCAGGCCGATCGGCCCCGGACCGATCACGACAACCGGCTCGCCAGCAATGATGCCGCCCATGACGTCGAGGCCATACATGGCGGTTCCCGCCGTGACGACCAGCGTCGCCTCCTCGTCGGACATGTCGTCGGGAACGTGGACCATGGTGTTGACGCTGTTGACGGCGTATTCGGCGAAGCCGCCGTCCGTGCTGAAGCCGTTGGCGCGGTGCCCCTTCTCCCGGTAGCCGTAGTTGAGGCAGGAAGTGTACATGCCTTCACGGCAGCGCTGGCAGCGGCCACAGCCGGCGTGCACCTCGACCGTAATGCGATCGCCGATCTCGAACTCGTCGACGGTCGGACCGAGCTTCACCACCGTGCCCATATATTCGTGGCCCGGCGTAAAGCCTTTGTTGAAAGGCGACCCGCCATCGATGATCGCGGGCAGCCCATGCTTGATGATCTCGATGTCGGTGGCGCAGACGGCGATGGCGTCGATGCGCACCAGCACTTCGGCGCGGCCGGGCTCCGGAACCGGCTTTTCGACCAGGCTGAGTTCGTCCGGGCCGCCCAGCACCCAGGCCTTCATGGTCTTGGGAATCGTGAATGCGTTTGTGTGCGATGCCATGTGCGGGCTCCTGGGGCCGAGACTGTCGGCGAGTATAGGGCTGGGCGGCCGATCCTTGCCAGCGTTTGACGCCGATGCCAGTGTTCACCAAGGCGCGTTGCGTTGCCGAGCATCATCCCAAGCTGCTGGAGGCCACGATGCGACGACGTGCTTTGCTGCGGCTCGCAACCCTTCCCTCGATCGCCTGGTCGGTCGGGGCGAAAGCGCAGGTCTTTCCGACCAAGCCGGTGACGATCATCGTGCCCTTCTCGGCGGGCGGTCCCCTGGACACCTTGTGCCGCATTCTCGCCGAGCATATGCAGGGCACGCTCGGCCAATCCGTTGTGATCGAAGATGTGACCGGCGCGGGCGGCTCGATCGGCATCACGCGTGTGGCGCGATCCGCCGCCGACGGATACACCATCATCTCCGGCAACCAGGGCTCGCACATCACGCTGGGTGCCATGCAGCCGGTCTCCTTCGACTTGCTGCGCGACTTCGCGCCAGTCGCGATGTTCGCCACCAACTCGCAGCTGATCCTCGTCAGAAAGTCGCTGGAGGTGGCGAATCTCACCGAGTTCCTGGCCTGGGTCAGGGCAAATCCCGGCAAGGTCACGGACGGCGGCGGCGGCTACGGCACGGTCGCGCACACGTCGCTGCTCTATTTCATGCAACTAAGCGGCACGACCGTGCAGTTCGTGCCCTATCGCGGCGCCTCTGCCGCGCTGCAGGACCTGCTGGCCGGCCAGATCGACATGATGATCGACCAGCCGTCGAACTCCCTGCCCCAGGTTCTGGCCGGCAAGGTCAAGGCGCTGGCCGTCACCGCACGAACCCGGCTGCCGGCAGCGCCGGACATCCCGACGACGGACGAAGCCGGACTGCCGGGTTTCTACACCTCGGTCTGGCAGGCGCTGTGGGTACCGCGCGGAACACCCGACGCGGTGATCGAAAGGCTGAACAAGGCGGTGCGCGAGGCGCTGGCCGACCCCAGGGTCAGGCAGCGCTTTGCCGAGCTCGGCCAGGAGATTCCGCCCGCCGAGCAGCAAACCGCACGCTGGCTCGCCGAGTTCCAGAAGGCCGAGGTCGAGAAATGGGTGCCGCTGGTCAAGGCGGCGAAGGTCAAAACGGACTAGCACATGAGTCTTCTGTCATCCTGAGCGCAGCGAAGGATCTCATGGCGACTGCTAGCGACGTGCTCGTCGAAATGCCATGAGGTCCTTCGCTTCGCTCCAGCGCGGGGGTTACCTCGCGCGAGACGACAGAGGCGTCGTGTTAGCGATAAGCGGCTCTGCCCGTCACGTACCCGGCTTCGATGTCTGCCGAGAGCGCGGCGTCCGAGCGCTGCCGCGGATCGCCGTGGCCGCCGCCGCCGGGGGTGCCGAGGGAGATCGTGTCGCCCTTGTTCACGACGTACTGCTTCTTGGGGTCGGTCTTCTCGCCGTTGATGCGCAACTCACCCGGTGCGCCGTCCTTGCCGCCCTCGATGCCGAAGGCCGGAAAGATCGTGCGTTCGGCGAGGAAGGAGACCGCGATCGGCGTTTCGCTACGGCTTTCGATCAGGATCTCCTGTGCCAGCCCACCGCGATGTCGGCCTGCCCCGCCTGAATCCGGCCGCAGCCGCTTGTGATGAAAGCGCAACGGCGCGATGTGCTCGCTGATCTCGATCGAGGTCGAGGAGACGTTGGATGGCCACGAGAGACAGGTGACGCCGTCGCGCTGCGCGTTGCCGCCCATGCCGCCGTTGTAGAAGAACATGTTGGCGTAGGGCTTGCCGTTGCGAACACCCGACTGGTTCATGCCCCACATCGGCGAGCCGCAGGCCGCCATCACGCGCTCCGGCACGATCTGGCCCAGGCAGCCGAACACCAGCATCGGCACGTAGTGGCCGATCAACATGCGCGAGCCGCCCGGCGCGGGGAATTGCGGATTGACGATGCAGCCCTGCGGCGCCTTCAGGGTGATCGGCCGCCAGGCGCCTTCGTTGTTGGGCAGGCCGGGGCTGGTGCAGACCTTCACCCCGTACATCGCCATGGCGTTGGTGTAGCAGAGCGCGCAGTTTATGGCGCGGTCGACCTGGGAGTCGGTGCCGGCGAAATCCATCAGGATCTCGTCGCCCTTGATGGTGAGCGCCATCTTCAAGGTGATGGGTGTGTCCATCAGCCCGTCGGTCTTGAGCTCGCTGCGATAGGTGCCGTCGGGCAACTCGCGGATCGCCGTGCGCATCGCCGTCTCGCAGCGACCCTGGATTTCGCGCGCCAGATCGGTGAGGTCGGGCAGATCGTAGCCTTCCATCAGCACGCGCAGCCGATCCTCCATCAGGTCGAGCGCCACGACCTGGGCCCACAGATCGCCCATCGTCTGGTCGGGTGTGCGCACATTCTTGCGGATGATGGTGACCAGGGTCTCGTCGGTCTGGCCGGCGGCGATCATCTTCATCGGCGGGATCTGCAGGCCCTCCTCGAAGACTTCGCGCGGCTCGGGGCTCCTGATCTTGCCGCCGATATCGGGCGCGTGCGCCGTGGTGGCGCTGAAGGCCACCAGCTTGCCGTCCTTGAAGATCGGCTTGGCCAGGGTGATGTCGGGCAGATGGCCGGTGCCCAGCCAGATGTCGTTGGTGATCAAAACGTCGCCCGGCGCGAGCTGGTCGGGCGGGAAGAAGCGCAGGAAGTGTTTTACCGTTTCCGGCAGGGTGCCGATGAAGCTCGGGATGCTTTCGCTCGCCTGGACCAGCGACTGGCCGGCCGCGTCGGTGATGACGCAGGAGAAGTCGTAGCTCTCGCGCACCAGGGTCGAGAAGCTGGTGCGCACCATGGCGGCCGCGGCTTCGTCGACCATGGAGATCAGCCGTCGCCACAAAAGCTCCAGTTCGATGGGATCGAACTCTCTGGTTTTCTTGGGCGTAGCCATCATCCAACCTCCGCCAGGATCGAACCGTCGGCCAGCAGGCGCGCCTTGGCGCCGGGGCCGACGATGAAAGTGCTCTCGTCCTCCTCGAACACGGCAGGGCCGTCGATGCTGACGCCGGGCTCGAGCGCATAGCGGTCGAAGACCTGCGTCGCCAGCATCTTGCCGGCGTCGGGAAAGAACACCGACCGCGTTCCCTTGCGCGCGGCTGCCGACGGATGGCGCGGCAGTTCGAGCGTACCGCCGGTGCCGGGCATCGGCGCGCTCACCGAGAGCCGCAAGGCCACGAACTGGATGGCGGCGCCCGGCGGAGTCCGCGCGAACAGCGCCTCGTAGGCCTGCTCGAAGGCCATCGCCACGCCGGCCTCGGTGAGCGGCTCGGGCAGCACGACGGTGATCTCGCTGCCCTGGCCGATGTAGCGCATGTCGGCCAGGCGACCGACGGTGCGGGCCTCGATGTCGGCGCCGGTGAGGCGCAGGATGTCGATCGACTCCTTCTCCAGTCCGGCGAAGACCCGGCCGGCGGCGGCGAAATCGGCGCCAGCGAGGGCGACGTTGAAGCTTGCCACGCGATCGACCCGTGCCGGCGCCATCAGCATGCCGATGGTGCTGCCCGCGCCGGCACCCGGCGGGCAGACGATGCGATTGATGCCGAGCTTGCGCGCAACGTGCCAGGCATGCACGGGGCCCGCGCCGCCGGTTGCCAGCAGCGCGTATTCGGCCGGAATGCGGCCGCGCTCGGCGATGGCCACGCGCGCCGCGCCGGCCATGTTCTCGTTCACCACGTCATGCACGCCGAAGGCGGCGCGTCCCGGTTCGACGTCGAGCGCGCTGGCCAGGCGGCCGAAGGCGCCGTCGGTCGCCGCGCGGTCGATCTGCATCGCGCCGCCCAGGAAGAAGTCGGCATTGAGATAGCCCAGGGTGAGGTCGGCATCGGTCACCGTGGCCTCGCTGCCGCCGCGGCCGTAGCAGGCCGGTCCCGGCTGCGCGCCGCTGCTTTCCGGTCCGACATTGAGCGTACCGAGTTCCGACTTGCGCGCGATCGAGCCGCCGCCGGCGCCGATCTCGATCAGCTCGACCGTGGCGATCTGGATGGGCAATCCCGAGCCGCGCAAGAACCGCTTCTCGCGCGCCGCCTCGAAACCGTAGGCGACCAGCGGCTCGCCCTCGTCCACCAGGGCAAGCTTGGCGGTCGTGCCGCCCATGTCGAAGGCGAGCACGCGCTCGAGGCCGGCGTTCCGGCCGAACCAGGCGCCGGCCAGCGCGCCGGCGGCCGGGCCGCTTTCCAGCAACTGCACCGGCGCGCGCTTGGCTTCGCTCACATGCGTGAGGCCGCCATTGGACAACATGAGAAAGAGTCCGCCCGGAATGCCCTCGTCGCGCAGCGCCTGCTCGAGCCGTTCGAGATAGATCTCGGCCAGCGGCCGCACGAAGGCATTGGCCACCGTGGTGCTGGCGCGCAGGTACTCGCGGATTTCCGGCGCGATGTCCGAAGAGAGCGAGAGCGACAGGTTCTGGAAGCGCTCGGCCACCGCCGCGCCGATGGCGCGTTCGTGGACGGGATTGGCGTAGGCGTGCAGAAAGCAGATAGCGAGGCTTTCGACGCCCTGCTTCACCAGATCGGCGACTTCGGCCAATGCCGCATCGACGTCGAGGGGAATTTCCACCGTGCCGTCGGGCGCCAGGCGCTCCGTGGCCTCGCGCCGCCACGGCCGCGCCACCAGTGGCTTGGGCATCTCGATGAAGAGGTCGTAGAGCTCGTACTTGCGCTCGCGGCCGATCTCCAGCACGTCGCGAAAGCCTGCCGTGGTTAGAAGGCCGGTCTTGGCGCCCTTGCGCTCGATCAGCGCGTTGGTGAACAGTGTCGTGGCGTGGACGACGCGGCCGATCTGCTCGGGTTTCGCCCCCGCCTTCTCCAGCACCTTGCGCGTGCCCAAAAGCGTGCCGCGCGCCGGATCGTCGGGCGTCGTGCTTTCCTTCCAGATGACGGCGCGGCCGTCGCGCGGATCGTGGATGACGAGATCGGTGAAGGTTCCCCCAATATCGATGCCGAGGGAGAGCGGTGCTGCTGTACTCATTCCGCGCGGATATTGCCCTGCTTCACCACCTTCGCCCAGCGCTCGCGGTCCTTCAGGATCGCCGCCTTGAAAGCGGGGCCGTCCTGCGGAACGGCGACAAGTCCGCGCGATGCCAACAATGACGCGGTGGCTGGATCGTTGATGGCATCGAGAAAGAGCTTGCTAAGGCTTGCAGCAATATCCGGCGGCAGACCGGCGGGGCCGACCAGGCCGAACCAGTTGTTGATGTCGAGCGTGGCGATGTCCTTGGTGAGCAGCGGCAGGTCCGGCACCATGGGATTGGGCTGCGACGAAGCGAGCGCCAAGGCCCGCACCTGGCCGCTTTGGATCTGGCCCACGATCTCCGACACATTGGCGAAGAAGATGTCGATCTGTCCGGTCGCGACGCCGGCGATGGCCGGCGCGCCGCCGCGATAGGGCACATGCAGCAGCTTCAGCCCGCCCGCTTCCGCCGCGAACAGCTCGGCGCCGAGCTGGTTGGTCGAGCCGTTGCCGGTCGAGCCGTAGGTCACCTTGCCGGGATTCTCCTTGGCGTAGGCGATCAGCTCGGCAACGGTCTTGTAGGGCGCGTTCGGCCGCACGATCAACGCCATCGGCACG
The DNA here is from genome assembly GCA_035947815.1 of Reyranella sp. Lineage (GTDB taxonomy): Bacteria > Pseudomonadota > Alphaproteobacteria > Reyranellales > Reyranellaceae > Reyranella. Next base: position 270 of record DASZJU010000565.1, on the reverse strand, counting down.
CCGACAAGATTGCAGATCGGCAAAAGATCCTTGTCGAGGTCGAGCGGGATTTGCGGTCCCGGCACGACCGGCGCCACGGCGAGCGACCCCATGATGCCGATGCCCACCGTGTAACCGTCAGGCGCTGCGTTGGCGACGGCCTTGAGCGCAATGAAGCCCAGCGCGCCGGTCTTGCTGTCGACGACCACGATCTCGCCGGTGCGGCGCTGGATGGCCTCGCCCGCGATCCGCGCCGCGATGTCCGCCGTGCCGCCCGGCGCGAACCCGACG
>DASZJU010000564.1:0-3572 GCA_035947815.1 Reyranella sp. | reverse complement strand
CTCCATGTGGCCGGCGAAGTTCTTCTCGATGTAGTGCGGGTTCGTCTTGTCGAAGCCCTCATAGCTCGGGAGCTCCTCGTTGAATTTCGCGTTTGCAGCCAGGCGGTACGGCAGCGGCGGCGTCAGCTTGGGCACGCCTGGCGCGATGGCGACAATGCCGAGGACGCGCTCTGGGTCGGAAACCGCGATCTGAATTGCTGGCCATACACCATCCGAGCACTCGCCGACCAGGATCGCCGACCTCGTCTCAGTGGCATTCAGGACCGTCAGGCAGTCATCGACCGCGGTGGACGTCGACCAGGTGCCTGAGGGGTCGGGGTGGTCGGAAAGGCCGTTGCCAAGACCGTCGTACAGGACGACACGGTAGTGGCGCGCCAGGTAGTGGACCTGCCCTTTCCACATACGCGAGTGGCAGATCGGGCTGCAGGGCATCAACACGAGGGTCTTCGCGCCCTGGCCAAAAACCTCGTAATACAGCCGGAGCCCGTCGGCCCTGGTGGCGTAGCCGCTCAGGTCGGCCGGCCGCGCTCGCATCCCGGTGTCGGCGTGTGGCATCTCGAACCCCTTACTTAAAGTCAAGGCGGGTGGTTTTGCAACCACCCGCCTGCGGCTCAGGCAGCAGCTCTGCTGCCCTCGGACACAACATTGAGGATCGCTTCGAACACGGCCTTCGCCCGAACGTGTCGAGTCATCCCGATCACATCACGGACTCCGCCGTCGGGCTCGAGCGCGATGAAATGGTCCATCCAGGTGATGCGATCCTTCGGGTCGGCCTTCTTCACGTATCTGGGTTGCATGGTCATCTCTCCAGGTAGTCCTATTACGGTCTTGCTTCGTACACGGCGTTGAACGGTGTCTCGGCCACGCGGCGGAACCGCGTGAAGCCACCCGCGGTGACGACGTCCCGGATGCGTGCTTCGCCGGCCTGCGCGCCCAACGCCAGACCGACGTCCTGGGAAAGCGAGTTCGGCGTGCAGAGGAAGCTCGAGAACGCGTAGTACGCGCGCCCGACCGGGTTCAGGTTCTGCTCCACCTTGTCGCCGGCGATCGGCTCCACGATGAGCCACGTGCCGTCTGGCGCCAGCGTCTGCCGCACGTGCTTGGCCGCCCCGATGGGGTCGCCCATGTCGTGCAGGCAGTCGAACATCGCCACGAGGTCGTAGCCCGCGCCCGGGTAGGCCGCCGCCTCGACGACCTCGAACGCCGCGTTCTTGATGTTCTTCGACTTGCCGCGCGCCAGCTCGATCGACTCCGCGTCGTAGTCGAAGCCTGTGAACTGGGAGCGCGGGTAGGCTTCGGCCATCAGGCGGGTCGACGTGCCCAGCCCGCACCCGACATCAGCCACCTTAGCGCCGACGCGCAGCTTGGACTCCACCCCGTCGAGCGCCGGCAGCCACGCCGAAAGGAGGTTCGCGTTGTAGCCGGGGCGGAAGAATCGCTCGCAGCCGGTCGCGACGCCCTGGTCGTGCTCGTGCCAGCCGAAACCGCGGCCGGTCTTGAACGCGTCCTGGATCTCCGCGCCCGCCCTGAGTGTCGCCGTCGCAAGCTCGAAGGCTCCGCATACGAACGCGGGGCTGTCTTCGTTGGCCAGCGCCAGCGCTTGCTCCGCGGGCAGCCGGTAGCGCTGCGTGGCCCCGTCGTAGCTCACGAACCCGCCTGCCGCTTGCGCGTTCAACCACTCCCGGGTGTACCGCTCGGCCGTACCTGTCTTTTCGGCCAGCTCCTGCGAAGTCACGGGCTTGCCGTCGGCCATCGCCTTGTAGAGCCCGAGCCGGTCGCCGATCACGATCAGGCCGGCATTCACCGTCGCTCCAAGCTCGCCGATCACCTGGCCGAGAAAGGCATTGAGCTTGTCCTCGTTGATCGCCTGCGTCTGCACTGCCATTCGAAACACCTCCAGAGAATTGGGATGCTCCGAACGTAGGTGTGGCTGGAGTGGATCGCATCAGGGGGGCCACCTAGTTGTTGGGCGCGCCCTTCCCTGGCGCCTCAGGACGCGCAACACTAGGACCGTGCTGATCGGACGGGAGCGGGAGCTGTTCGCGATCGACCAGGCCCTGGCCGCCGCGCGGTTGGGGAAGAGCGCGCGCCTCGTCATTCGCGGCGAGCCGGGAATCGGGAAGACCGCGCTGCTCCAATATGCGATCGAGCAGGCTGAATCGATGCGGGTGCTCCAGGCCCGCGGCGTCGAGTTCGAGGCCGACGTGCCCTTCGCCGGCCTGAGCGAGCTGCTTCAACCCGCGCTCGATCGCCTCGACCGGCTGCCGGCGTTCCACGCCGACGCCCTGCGGTCCTCGCTTGGCCTCGGGCCGCGCATCGAGCCCGACCGGCTGATCATCGGCGCCGCAATGCTTGGTCTCATCTCGGCGTTCGCCGACGAGGCGCCGCTGCTGATCACCGTCGACGACGGGCAATGGCTCGATCGAGCCTCGACCGAGGCGATCGGCTTCGTCGCCCGGCGGCTGGTGGCCGACCCGGTCGCGGTGATCATCGCCGTCCGCGAGGGTGAGGAGTCACCCCTGCTCGGGGCCGGCCTGCCAGAGCTGAGGCTCGTGGGCCTGGACCGCGCATCGGGCGCCGAGCTCCTCTCGCGTTCCGGCGCAAGCGCCATCTCCGATGAAGCCGCGGGCAGGCTGGTCGAGGCCACCGGCGGCAACCCGCTCGCTCTGCTCGAGCTCGGTCCCGAGGCGCACCGCCTGAATTCAGCGCCCGATGACAACCTGCCGGTGGCGACCAGCGTCGAGCGCGCCTACCTGCGTCGCGCGGCGGGGTTGTCGGCGCGGGCGCGAAGCGTGCTCTTGCTGCTGGCGACCTCGGGAACGATGGACACAGGCCAGATTCGCCGCGCTGCCGCGTCGATGGACCTCGACGCCGAAGCGGTCGAGGAAGCCGAAGGGGCCGTAGCGCTGGTCGCCCAGCGCGGCGGGCACATCGAGTTCGTCCACCCGCTGGCGCGCGCGTCTATCTATCACTCCGCCTCACCGGCCGACCGCCGCGCGGCCCACCGCGCCCTGGCGCAGGTCATGACCGGCGTGGACGAGGCGGACCGCCGAGCCTGGCACCTCGCCGGCGCTGCGACGGAATGGGATGACGAGGCCGCTGACGCGCTCGACGCCGCCGCTCGCCGCGCCCGTGAGAGCTCCGGCTACGCCGCCGCCGCGCGCGCGTGGGCGGAATCCGCCAGGCTGACCGAGGACGAGGGCTTGCGCGCGGAGCGCCTGGTTCGAGCGGCCGACAACGCGTGGCTCGGCGGCCGCTCCGAGGAGGCTGAAAAATCGCTGGGTATGGCCCGCAAGCTCGCCGGCGACGAACTGCGGGTAGAGATAGACACCCTCGACGGACACATGGCGATGCGGCGCGGGGCCGTGCTCGAGGGCTACCGCACGCTTGTCGCCGCGGCCGAGGCGACCGAGCCACGCGACCGGCTCAAAGCCATCCGCATCCTGGCCGATGCGGCCATCTCGACGTTCGGCGCGGGCAATCCGAACGAGATGCTCAGGGCCGCCCAGCACGCGATCGATCTCCTGCGCCCCGACGACCCTCCGGAGGCCGCGATCTTCGCCCACGTCGCT
>DASZJU010000563.1:0-2402 GCA_035947815.1 Reyranella sp. | reverse complement strand
ACGACCAGCTCGGCCTGATGCGCCACATCACCAAATGGGCCGAGCGCATCCGCAGCCCGCAGGAGGCACCGAGCCTCGTCTCGCAGGCGATCTGGCATGCCACCTCGGGCCGTCCGCGGCCGGTGGCATTGGAATGCGCGCTCGACACCTGGGCCAAGCGCGCCGAGGTCACCCTTTTGGACAAGCCGTTGCCGCTGCCAACCGAATCGATCGACGACGAGGCGATCACCGCCGCGGCCAAAATCCTGGGCGCCGCCGAGCGGCCGATCATCGTGGTGGGCGGCGGCGCGCTCGATGCCGGTCCCGAGGTGATCAAGCTCGCCGAGATGCTCGAGGCGCCGGTCAGCTCCTACCGCCGCGGCCGCGGCATCGTGCCGAGCTCGCATCGTCTGGCCGTCGACATGCCGGTGGGCCATCGCCTGTGGAAGGACGCCGATGCCGTTTTGGCAATCGGCACGCGCTTCTTCATCCAGAACGGCAGCTGGGGCATCGACCAAAACCTTAAGGTCGTGCGGCTCGACATCGATCCCGACGAGCACGACCGCTACGCCAAGCCCGACGTGGCGCTGGTGGGCGACGCCGCCCCGCAATTGCGCGCCCTGATCGCCGCACTCGCCAGGCACAATCGCCCGCGCCACTCGCGCGCCCAGGAGCTGAAAGTCCATCGCGCCTGGTTCGCCGAGCGGCTGTCGCGGCTAGAACCTCAGATGAGCTTCCTGAGGGCGATCCGTGCCGCGCTGCCCGAGGACGGCATCTTCGTCGACGAGGTCTCGCAGATCGGCTTCGCCTCGCGCGTGGCGCTGCCGATCGAGAAGCCGCGCACGTTCCTCTCGCCCGGCTACCAGGACAATCTTGGCTGGGGCTTCGGCACGGCGCTCGGCGCCAAGGCCGCCATGCCCGACAAGAAGGTCTTGGCGATCGCCGGCGACGGCGGCTTCATGTACCAGGTGGGCGAGCTCGCCACCGCGGCGCGCCACAACCTCGCTGTCGTGGTGGTGGTCTTCGACAACGGCGGCTTCGGCAATGTGAAGCGCATCCAGCAGGAGCGTTACGGCAACCGCCTGATCGCCTCGGACCTGCAGAACCCCGACTTCGGCAAGCTCGCCGACAGTTTCGGCATCGCGAGTTTCAAGGCCCTTGATGCCAAGCAGCTCGAGGATGCCCTGCACAAGGCCTTTGCGCTCGACGCCCCCGCGCTGGTCTGGGTCCCGCACGGCGACGTGCCGAGCCCGTGGGACTTGATCATGATGCCGAGGGTACGGGGTTTGCTGTCGTCCTGAGCGAAGCGAAGGACCTCATCGCCGGTTGCCACGGCATGAGATCCTTCGCTTCGCTCAGGATGACAGTTAAAGGCTAGCGAAGACCGTCAAGGATTTCCCTGAACCCCGTCTTGCATGCAAAGCCCAGATTCCGCTTGGCCTTGCTCGCGTCGTAGACGCGTTCGATCGAACCGAACATGGTCCAGCCGCGCCGCTGGTATTTGTCGGGGTAGTCCGGGAAGTAGCGCGCCACGACTGACGGGGCGTCGGCGATCAGCTCGCGGCAGTCGGATGGCGAGAACGGCGTCATCGACGAGATGATGAAGGTGTCGAAGCCGATGTCCTTCGCCTTGGCCAGCGCCACGACATGGGCCTCGGCCGCGTCCTCGACCGAGAGCCTCCTGAACAGGAACTCGTTGGCCTTGGCGTTCTCGCCTGACTGGACGATGACATGCGCCATGTCGTCCTCCTCGGGGAAGAACCTCGAGGTGCGCAGGATCAGGATCGGCAGCCCGTGCAGATGGTTGAACAGCCGGCACAGCTCCTCGGCGGCGCGCTTGGTGACGCCGTAGATGTTGCGCGGCTCGAGCGGCGAGAGGGTCTCGTCGATCCACATCGCCTCCCGGGCGCCGCCAGCGCGGCCGGCGCTGATCTTGCGAGAGATCATGACCGATGTGGTCGAGGTGAAGACGAAACGGTCGACCGTCGAACCCGGCGCCACCGCCTCCTCCAGGAGGTTGAGCGTGCCCTGCACGTTCACCGCCACGAACTCCGAGTTGTCATGGGTCTCGATATGCGGCTTGTGGCGCGCCGCGGCGTGCACGATGGCCTCGATCCCGTGCTCGCGGATGATGCGATGGACCAGCGCACGGTCGACCACCGAACCCACGATCGCCGTCGTCGGACCCGGATCGGGATCGAGCCCCACCGCCTTGTGGCCGTCGCGCGCAAGCCGCGGCACCAGGGTCTGGCCGAGCCAGCCCGACGAACCGGTCACCAGTATATTCATGCCCGATCAGGCCTCCGTCGCTTCCTTCGCAACGGCCGCCAGCGCGTCGGTCATGGCGCCAAGACTGCGCTCCGTCCCGACAAGGGCATCATGGCGTTGGGCGAGCCATGTCGGATCGTTGTAGGCAAGCCACG
>DASZJU010000562.1:0-18284 GCA_035947815.1 Reyranella sp. | reverse complement strand
CTGACAGCGTCCTGTCAGCAGCGATCGGCCCGCACTAACGCTCGTATCCAGGCTTGCCCATCTTGGACGCGGTGCCCGCGGGCCCGCCGGCGACGGCCTGCGGCGGCGGCTCGACAGACGTGAGGCCGTTGCGCACCAGTTTCACGCCTTCGATCGCACAGGCAAGCGCCTCGGCTCTCTGCATGTCGGCGTAACACCGCACGCTGCCGCTCAACGTGACTTCACAGTCCTGCACCTCGACCGTGATGCTGCTGGCATCGAGCCCCTTCTCCAGCGCGAGTTGGCGAAGGATCCGCTCTTTGACGCTCGCGTTGGAATGTCGATAGCCGGCGGGCTCGCGCGCCTCCAGCGCATCTTCCTCCGCCGTGGCGGTGCGAGGGGTATCGGCCATGCGCAATCTCCCTGGGTTCCTGCGAACCAACGGACAAATCAGGAACGGGTTGCCTTGCCTTTTCGCGGACGGCTTCCCGGGCGGCCGGCCTTGCCGCGGGCGGCAGCCTCCACGACGGGCAACTTACGGTCGCCGTCGTTCACCCGGCCGGGCTCGATGAAGGAAACCGGATCGCTCGCCGGGAAACTGTCCTCAAGGGCCTGGTCGAGCTTGTCGTCGACCTTGGCTTTGAGGGTCTGGTGGGCTTTGGCGGGCATGTCCCTCTCCGATGTCGGGGCCGACAGGCTCGTGCAGATGTGGGTCGTGCCGCCACAAATGCCAGCGCAACAAACGTCCGCCGCCGGTCATTATTGGCGCATGGCCAAGACAACCCGCAAAAAGACCGCCGCCAAGACCGCCAATAGGACAACGCACCGCCGCGGCGGCCAGAAATGGTCGGCCAAGGTGGCCCGCGAAAGCCATGCGCTCGAGCTCGAAAAGGGTGTCTTCACCAGGAAGAGCCCGCGCGCCATCGCCCGCTCGCTGAAGCGCTCGGCGGAGCGCAGCCATGCGCGCAAATCCGCGCCGTCACGGTCGGCGATCTCGATGCTGACATTTTATATCAACCGCGCGGGCTCGGGCCTGTCGGCCACGCAGCGCAAGACCCTGGAGGCGGCCAAAGGCGAGTTGCGCAAGCTGTTCGGCAAGGACAAGACGACGCGGGCCGCGTGAGCTCTTAGTTGTGGGGCAGTTCAAACAACTGGCGGATCCGGGCAACCAACCCGGGAACCGCTGCCATCGCCGCAGTCCTCTCCTTGTCGCTGAGCAGGGCCTGCCCCCGTTTGGCGCGGCGTGAAAGAGTGATGCTGACTTCGTCGGCAATGGTCGGCCGGTCGTGCACGAGTTTGGCCAGCGCCGCCTGCTCGACTTCGTAGACGACGACGGCCGTCAGTGCCCGAATGGTTCCCTCCTCGCACGAACCGGTAAACAGTCCATCTTCGCCAAAATAGTCGCCGGGCGCGAGGCGGCTCAGCTCGACCTCCCGGTTCTGCTCGTGGCGTGAAACGACGAGCACGCCGCTGCGAACGATCATAAGGGAATTCATATTGGCGTCCTGCTCGACCACGAGATCGCCCTTGCGGTAAGTCCGTCGCGTCATCGTCGCGGCAAGCGCTTCTTTTTCATCCTCGGTCAAGGCTACGAACAGGGGAACCGCGTCGAGGAGCCTGAACGCCGTGCTTCGTGGCGCCCGAGCAGGTCCCGCCTGGGGCGAAGCGGCAAACACCGTCGAAGCCTGCCGGGGCGGAGCGAGCGCCAACCCGGCGGCTTTCGAATGGCGGTAGATCAGGTCGTAGACCTCGTGCTTGACCGTCGAAGCAGTCCCAAAATCTCTGACACTGAACGACAGCTCGAACTCGATCGCTTGCGCGTCCAGCGATACGATCACAACCGAAGGAGCAGGTACGGCGACGACGGAAGTGGTGCTCAAGAGCACGTTTTGCATGACATCGGAAATGGCCGAAGGCGCCGTCGTCGGCATCATGCGGATGTGAATCGTTACCCCGTGACTCCGGTTCGGACTGCTGAGGTTGGTGAACCGGGCTTTCGCCAACACGCTGTTGGGCATCACAACGAGGTCGTTCGAGCCATTGAGAAGATGGGTCGCCCGCCAATTGGTCTCAACGACGCGCCCCTCGATTCCGTCGTCCAGCACGATCCAGTCGCCGACCGAGTAGGGCCTGCTGATATTGAGGGCTATGCCGGAAAAGACGTCGCTCAGCGTACTCTGCAGCGCCAGGCCGAGGATGATGGCGAAAACGCCCGAGGTGGCGATCAGGGTGCCGACCGGCGCGCTGAATACATAGGCCACGACGGACAGTCCGGCGCCGAGATAGATCGTGGCGACGAGCAGATCCTGTATCAGGCGGCCCTCGCGCGGCAGTCGCTCGAAAATCAGGAACACCCGGACGCAGGCAATGAGGACCCAGGCCGCGTTGATCCACCAGATGATCTTCGACAGGGCCACGAAGACACGCTCGAACACCGGCGTATCGGCGGGAGCGATTTCGTAGGGGATGATGCCGTAGTGGAGCAACAGCACGGTCAGCGCCACGAAGAACGTGACCTGGACGATTAGGCGCCTCGTCGGATAGTGGCGCAGCAGGACATGGGTGAGAAGCGCGCCGACCAGGGCGAGCACTCCGGTCTGTACGAACGGATCGGCCGCTATCTCGAGCATGTTCAGATCGGCCATCATCTCCGCAACCACACGGTCATGCCCGGCTGGAGCCCCTCGGTCGGGGCAACGGGATCGAGCCTCAGGCGAAAGCTGTTGAGGTCGTGATCGCCGACGGCCCGTGCGGCCTGCCAGGTGGCGAACTCGCCCAGCGGCCGGAGCTCGGTGACGCGCGCGGCGATGGGGCGGCCGTCGTTCGTGCTGAGCGTCACGTCGCTTCCGACGGTCAATTTGCCCAAGGAATCCTCGCGCAGCGTGAAGGCGAACCAGCGTTCGGTGCCCACTTCGAGGGTCAGCACCGGCTTGCCGATCGGAACGATTTCGCCCAGCTCGGCGACCAGCACGCCCACGGTGCCGTCGACCGGCGCCAAAAGCCGGATCTTGTCGAGCTTGGCCTGCAGGTCGGCGATGGTCGCCTCGGCCAGGGCGACCTTGGCGTCGGCGAGCGCGCGCTCCTCGGCGATCGGTCCGGCGACGGCGGCGGCATGCAAGGCGCGCTTCAGCGCCAGGTCGGCGACGGCCTTGTCCAGCGAGGCCGTGCTCTCGTCGAGCTCCTGGCGGCTGGCGAAGCTCTTCGCGGCGAGGTCGACGGCGCGCACGTTCTGCTGCTTGGCCAGCAGCTGGTTGGCCTCGGCGGTCTGCACGTCCTTGGCCATGATCGCGACCTCTTCGGCGCGCACGCCGGCGTAGACGTTGTCGCGGTCAGCGCGGGCGCTGGCGGCAGCCGCCTTGGCCTCGCCCAGCGAGGCGGCGAGCTCGGGATTGTCGAGCATGGCCAAAAGCTCGCCTTTACGGACTGGCTGGCCGGCATGGACGGGGAGCGACACCAGGCGCCCGGAAATCTCCGGCGCGATGCGGATCTCGGTCTCGCGCACCATGCCGGCAATCGGCGGCGTCGCGACCGGCTGTTGCGACAGGAACACGACGAGCGCCACGACGACGATTGCCGCGACGACGCCGCCCGCGATCAAGCTTCTTTTACGCTGCTCGTGCATCGGCAGGTCCTTCGGCGGCGCCGAGGCGCCACGCGGCCAGGACGGCAAGCATGCCGTAGAGCAGGACAAGGCCCCAGAGCACGACCCAGTCCCGGAAGACGTCGTTCAGGCTCGCGCCCATCTGGTTGATGCGCACCAGGCCGTCGATCGCCGATGTGCTGGAAAAGATGTACCTCACCGCCTGCAGGTAAGGCGGAATGGCTTCCACCGGCCACGACACGCCGACCAGGAACAATAGCGGCAGGCTCGAGGCGATGAACAGCAGCACCGCGGTTTCGCGCCGCCTGAACCACATGCCGGCAAACTGGCCGAAGAAGCTGACGGAGAGGATGAAAGGTATCAGCATCGCCAGAAGGTCGAGCACCTGCGTGGTGGCGGAGAAGCCGTAGATGCGCGGTAGCACGACCAGGAACAGCACGGCGCCGGGCAACGCCAGGAGAAGATGGGCAAGGCCCTGGCCCACCACCGCGGACAAAGCGCCGCGCCGGCGGCGCGCGCTCGACCCGCCTTGCTGGAAGGAGAGGCCCGCGATCGTCGCCGCGCCCATGAGCACGGTCTGCTGCAAGATCAGCATGAACGCCGCCGGCACGATGTAGCTGGCATAGCCGCCCGTGGGATTGAATAGCGGCTGGTTCAACACCTCGACCGGTGAGCTTTTGACCAGTGCGGCGCGGTACAGGCTGCCGTCGCGGCGTGCGTCGCGCGACAGCAGTTGAGTCGTGGCCTCGCCGGTCGCATCGAGGATGCCCTCCAGCGTGCGACTGCGGACCAGGAAATAGGCCGCATCGACATAGGCCGGCAGGCGCGCCCGGCGTCCGGCAAAGACGTCCCGCTCGATGCCGGCCGGTATGTCGACGATGGCGAAGACCTCGCGCCGTGCCAAGGCATCCTGCGCCTCGGCGAGCGTGTTGGCCCGCACCGACACCTGCAGCGCCTCCGAGACGTCGAGAGCCTGGATGATGGTGCGGCTGAGCTCGGTCGAATCGCTGTCGACCACGGCGATCGGCACCTTGCGGATGAGCTGGCCGAGATAGGGTTGGGGGTAGAGCACGCCGTACAGCAGCGGCGCCAGCACGAACAGGCCGAACGCGCCGCGATCACCCAGCACGCGGCGGTATTCCTCGGCAAAGGCGCCGACGATGCCGCGTCGCGCCGATCCTTCCTCCGGGCCCACCTCTTCCTGCGGCGGCCGCCAGGTGCGCGCGACGACGCGCAGGCGCAGGACGGCGAGACCGAAGAAGATCAGCGCCAGGCCAGCAACGGCGGCGAACGGCTCGAGCGAGACGACAGGCGGCACGCCGCGCGCTGCCTGGTCGAACAGGACCTGCAGGTGCCAGCGCAACGGCAGCATCGCGCCCCAGACCAGCGGGAAACCGCTCATGCCCACGAGCGGAAAGCCGACGCCGGCAAAGCCGAAGGCCGGCGAACAGACGATGGCGGTGAGCGAGAGACCGAAGGCGAGGTTGCGCACGAGAAGCTGGAACAGCGCGCCGAGCGACAGGTAGGCCGCGATCATCAGGCAGGATGAAGCGCTCAGCAGCACGGCGCTGCCGGCGAACGGCACCTGGTAGGCGCCATGGATGATGACGGCCTCGACCACCAGCATCAGCACGAAGATGCCGAAATAGGGTGCCAGCTTGCCGACCAGCGCGGTGAGCGCACTGTCGCCGGCGGTTTCCATCCATTCGCCAAGGCTGCGCGAGCCGAACTCCGATCCGACGGCGTAGCCCGCCGCAATGGCGGTCACGATGTGCAGGACGGTCGGCAGGAGCGCGCGCAGCAGGAACTGGCCGTAGTTCAGCGCCGGATTGGTCAGCACATACTGTTCCACGGCCAAGGGGCTCGGCGAGTAGCCCACCGCGCCCGGCACCTTTGGCAAGTCGGCCGTACCGGCCTGGATCGCAGAGGCGAGCGCCGCCGAAGCGATGTTGCCGGGCGTGAAATACTGCTTGTTGTAGAAGATCACGATCTGCGGCCGTTTGCCGTCGGCGATGTCACGCTCGAGGTGGCGCGGCAGATAGACCACCGCGATCGCCTCGCCGGCGCGAACGGCGTGCATCGCGGCGGTCAGGTCCGTGGACCGCCGGGTCACGCTGACATTGGGCGCCGCGTTCAGGGCCTGGACGTAGAGCATCGAGGTCTGCGTCATGTCGCGGTCCACGACATCGACCCGAAGGTTGCGCACCACCGCATTGCTGAAGGTGAGCGACAGGACGGCAAAGGCGATCAGCGGCACGCCTGCGGTGAGCAGCAAGGCCACGCGGTCGTGCCAGATCCACCGGGCTTCGCGCACCGCGACGCTGACCAGGCCCGGGTTGAGCGGCGCCGCCATCAGGGCCGTTTCTTCCAGTCCGCATAGACGCTCATGCCCGGTCGCAGGCCGGGCACGGGCTCGACCGGATAGGCGCGGACTTCGAAGGTCCTGAGGTCGAAATCGCCGGTTGCCCGCGTGGCCCGCCAGCCGGCGTATTCGCCGCGTGTGGCGATCCTGCGGACCTCGACTGTGATGGCCCTGTCGCCGAGGGCGGGTACGCGCACGTCGAAGCGATCGTTGATCTTGAGGCCCTTGGTCAGATCCTCGCGCAGGTCGAAGCGCAGCCAGACGTCCGAAATGTCGACCAGAGAGAGCAGCGGCACGCCGGGCGACACATATTCGCCGGGATCGACGTCGGCGTGATAGACCTGCGCCGCGATCGGCGAGCTGACCACGAGCTCGGCGACCTGCGCTTTCAGGGTGGTGATGGCAGCCTCGGCCTTGACCACGGCGGCCTTGGCCACGCCGTGTTCCTCGACGGTGTATCCGTTGATCGCCTCCTCGAGCGCCAGCTTGCCCTGCTGCTGGGCGCGACGGGCCACGTCAAGGCTCGCGGTCGCCTCGTCGAGCTTCTGGACGGAGGCGAAGTCCCTTGCCGTCAGTTGCTTGGTGCGATCGTAGGTCTGCTGGGCCAGGCGCTCGCTCGCTTCGGCGGATGCCAGGGCTGCCCGGCGCTGGGCGACGACTTCGGCACGCGTGCCGACCTCGATGCGCTTGAAGTCGGCGATGGCCACGTCGCGCGCGGCCTCGGCTTCCTTGAGCTGTGCCACCAATTCGGGATTGCTGATCGTGATCAGGACCTTCCCAGCGGGAATGTTCTGGCCCCGGCTGACCAGGCGTTCGGCGACACGCCCGTCGACTCGCGCGGCGATGTCGATGCGCGTCGCATCTGCCTCGCCCTGGACGAGCAGCGGCTGCGGCTGGACGAGGTACCAGGCCGCCAAGGCAACGATCACGGCAATGGAAACGACGACGATCAGCGTCGCCGCCAGCGGTGTCTTTGGCGCCGGATGAGACGTGTCGGTCCTCTGCTGCCTCCTTGCCTCCCGCGCGCGCAGCCACCGTGCGCGCAGCCCTTCTAGTGGACCCGCCATGCATCACCATGGGGCGAAAAAGTCTGGAACGGCAAGGCGGATCCTCCTGCAGGGTCGTAAGTTTTCCGACGATCGGGACCGTCACCGTCTTTTCCCACAATGCCCTGTTTTGCTCAATGCAACGATCGTCGCCGCTTCATGCCCGATCCCGGACCGATCGACGGGCCTATCTCGGAGCCGTAAGGACCCTGGGCTAATTGCTCTTCAGGATCTTCGCCGCGGCGTCGGCGAAGACCTGGCAGCCCAGCACGATGTCGGCGTCTGCCGTGTTCTCGGTGAAGTGATGCGAGATGCCGCCGATCGAGGGCACGAACATCATGGCCGACGGCAGGCGCTGCGCCAGGATCTGCGCGTCGTGGCCGGCCCCCGAGGGCATGCGCGTGTGCAGGCCCGCCGCGTGCTTCTCGGCTGCGTCGTCGATGGCGTCGAGCAGGCGCTCCTCCATAGGCGCCGGCATGGTGCGCGAGAGGTTCACGCACTCGATGGTGCACGGCCCGCGCTTCTGGTGCGCCGCGGCGATCTCCAGCAGCGCCGCCTCCATCCGCTGCAGGACGGCGGGGTCGGCATCGCGGAATTGCAGGATCATCTCGGCCTTGCCGGGGATGATGGCGGGCGCGCCGGGCTCGACCGCCAGCTTGCCGACCGTCCAGACGCTGCGCGGCCCGGCCAGCGCGGGGAATTTATCCATCACCTCGTTGTAGAGCCGCATCATGGCCACGCCCGCATCCTTGCGGATCGGCATCGGCGTGGTGCCGGCGTGGTTCTGGATGCCGCTGAACGTCAGGCGATACTGGTAGATGCCGACGATCGCCGTGACGACGCCGATCTTCTTGTCGGTGGCCTCGAGCAGGCCGCCCTGCTCGATATGGGCTTCGAGATAGCAGCGGTAGCGGCCGTCCTCGAGCTCGATACGCGGTGCATGCTCCAGCCCGGCGGCCCTGAGCGCGTCGCGCATCTTCGAGCCATCGTCGCGATGGCGGGCGGCGTCGATGTCGGCGTCGGTGATGCGGCCGATGAAGGACTTGCTGCCGATCATGCCGCCCCAATGGCCCTCCTCGTCGGCCCACGAGGCGACGTCGACGGCGAGGTCCGCCGTGTCCGGGTCCTCGGCGAGTGCCCGCGCCACTTCGAGCCCGTAGATCACGCCCATCACGCCATCGAGCCAGCCGCCGCGCGGCTGGGTGTCGGTGTGCGAGCCCATCAGCAGCCGTGGGCCGGTCTTGGGACTGCGACCGATCACGTTGCCCACGCCGTCGATCACGGGCTCCAGTCCCGCCTCCTTCATGCGCCCGGCGAGCCAACGGCGGCTCTCGACGTCCTGCGGCGAGAGATGCGGGCGATGAACGCCGGTCTGATAGCGGCCAAAGTCGGCGATGCGGCGCAGATCGCCTAAAAGTCTTTCGCCGTTGATGCGGGGCATGACGAAGCCTCAGTCGAGATGAGCCGCGACCCATGCGGCGGTGGAGAGCAGCCGGTCATCCGCGTGGCGCAACCCGACCAGTTGCAGGCCGAGCGGCAGGCCCTTGGCGCCGTTGCCTGCAGGGAGCGTAACACAGGGCGTGCCGGCCAGTGTCCAGATCGAATTGAAGCGCGGGTCGCCGGTGAACTCGACGCCTTCCGGCGCCTCGCCCGGCGCGCTGGGGCAGAGCAGCACGTCGACCCGGTCGAACAGGGAATCGATATGGGCGCGGAAAGCAGTGGACTTGCGCTGGGCAGCCACATAGCGCTCGAAGGAGACTTTTAACCCGCGCTTCAGGGCGCCATCCATCAGCTCCTGGCTCACCTTGTCGGGATTGCGCAGCCGCTCGTCGGCGTAGTTGCGCGTGCCTTCGTAATTTGTGATGGCGCCATGGTCGTCGAGGATGTCGGTGAAAGGGGCGGCAAAGGCCGTATCGACAACCGACGCCCCTTTGTCGGCAAGCTTGCCCGCCATCGCATCCAGCAGCGCCTTGGTGTCGGGCGAGGCCTCGTCCCAGATCGGCGTGCGGCAGAAGCCGATGCGCGGTCGGGCAATGCCGCGGTCGATGCGGACCGGCGGCAGCTTGAGCACGGCGCCGCGGAACAACGCGATGTCGTCGAGCGTGTGCGCCATCAGCCCGAGCGTATCGACCGAATGGCATTGCATCTTGATGCCGACGCGCGAGAAGTCGCCGAAGGTCGGCTTGTAGCCCACCACACCGCAATAGGCGGCGGGCCGAATCACCGAGCCGCCGGTCTGGGTGCCGAAAGCAAGCGGCACATGGCCGTCGGCGACCGCGGCGGCTGAGCCTGACGACGAGCCCCCGGGCGTGTGGGCCGCGTTGTGCGGATTGGTCGTCGGGCCGGGATGGCGGTTGGCGAATTCCGTCGTCACCGTCTTGCCCAGGATCACCGCGTTGGCGGTCCGGCAGAGCGCCACGCAGGCGGCGTCGCCGAATGGCACCTTGCCCCGGAAGATCGGCGAGTTGTGGCCGGTCGGCATGTCGTGGGTGTCGATGATGTCCTTCACCCCCACCGGCACGCCGCGCAACACGCCGCTTTTCGCCCGGTCGGCCGCCTTGGCCTGCGCCAGCGCCAGCTCGGGATCGAGGTAGGCCCACGCCTTCACCGTGGGCTCGCGCTCGGCGATGCGCTCGAGGCAGGCGCGCACCAGCGCCTCGGAGGTGAGCGTCCCGGCCTCGATCCTGGTGACCGCTTCGGTGGCGGAAAGCGGCTTCACGTGAGCGCACTCCGCGCCCAGGCGGCGATATCGAGCAGCGCCGCGTCCTCATGCTGTCGTCCGACGAGTTGGATACCAACGGGCAAGCCGGTCGGACCCTTGGTGAAGGGCAAGGTTACGCAGGGCATCCAGAGATAGGTCCACAGGAGATTGAACGTAGCCTTGCCCGTGGCCTGCAGGCCGGGCGGCGCTTCGCCTGGCGCCGGCGCGGTCAGGATGGCGTCGAAGTCGGCGAACAGCGCATCGACCCGCGCGCGGCCGGTCTCGCCCAGCTTGCGGGCGGCGACCCAGGTCGCGTAGTCGATCGCAGCCCCTGCTGCGAGCTTGTCCTTTTTCAGACTCTCGCTCAGCAAGTGCGGGAAACGACGTGCCTCGTCGGCATGGGCGCGCGGACCGTCGAAGGCTGACAGAACGCGTTGCCCTTCGGTCATGTCGCGCACCGGCGCCGGCAGTTCGAGCTCGGAGATCGCCGCCCCCGCCTTGCCGAGCTGGATAGCGGCGTCCTGCACCGCCGCCAGGCCTTCGGGCGAGAGTTCCGATTTGTGCTGGGTGAAGCAGACGGCGATGCGCGGCGGCTTGTCGAGCTTGGCGATCGGCACGTAAGGCATCGCCATCAGCGCGGCGCGGAACAGGGCGATGTCCTCGACGCTTCTTGCATAGGCGCCGATCGTGTCGAGCCACTCGGTGTTGGCCTTCATGCCGGCTACAGCGAAATGACCATAGGACGGCTTGTAGCCGACGATGCCGCAGAAGGCGGCGGGCCGGATCACCGAGCCGCCGGTTTGCGTGCCGGTGCCCAGGGTAACCTGGAAGTCGGCAACCGCGGCGGCCGAACCGGACGAGGAGCCGCCCGGCGTGTGCGCGGGATTGTGCGGGTTCCGGGTCGGACCCGGGAAACGGTTGGCGAATTCCGTCGTTACCGTCTTGCCCAAGAGGATCGCGCCTTCGCCGCGCGCCAGCGCCACGGTCGCCGCATCGGCCAGCGGCTGATGGGTCTTGTAGATCGGCGAGCCGTAGGTCGTCGGCTGGTCCCACGAATCGATGATGTCCTTCACGCCCATCGGGATGCCGTGCAGCAGGCCCTGGCGTGGTCCGCGATCGAGCACCCTGGCGCGTTCCAGTGCAGCCTCGCGTGCCAGATGCGACCAGGCGAGCACGTCGGTATCGCGCTGGTCGATGCGCTCGAGATGGGCGCGCACGATCGCCTCCGCCGTCACCGTCCCGGCATCGATCTTGTGCGCGAGTTCGGTCGCGGTGAGCGTATTCGGCGCAGCCATGGTCGACGATAAAACAGCAAGAAACATGCCGCGTCCATGCTGGCTCGCTTCGTGCTTCGTTCCTCGAAACCACGGAGGTTTCGCATGCTCACGCGTCGTGCCGCTCTTCTCGCCAGCGCCGCCATTCCGTTCGTACGCCCGGCCCAGGCGCAACAACCCTCGACGCTGCGCATCGCCATGACCCTGGCCGACATCCCGGTGACCGACGGTGCGCCCGACCAGGGCACCGAGGGCATCCGCTTCATGGGCTACACGATGTACGACCCGCTGGTGATGTGGGACCTCTCGTCCGCGACCGAGCCCGCCAAGCTGGTGCCCGGCCTTGCCACCAAGTGGTACCAGGACCCCGCCGACCCGACGAAATGGATCTTCGAGCTGCGCCAGGGCGTGAAGTTCCATCACGGCGCTCCGTTCACGGCCGACGACGTGATCTTCAGCCTCGACCGCACCCTCGACGACAAGTCGCCTTCCTTCGACCGGCTGGGCCGCAGCGTGCTGATCGCCGCCGTCTGGCCGATCGTCGGCTATCGCAAGATCGACGACTACAAGGTCGAGCTGCAGACCAAGGGCGTCGATACGGTGATGCCGTCGCTGCTCAATCGCTTCACCATCGCCAGCGCCGACAATTTCGAGACGGTCGGCAAGGACTGGCAGGCCTATCGCAAGTCCCCGTCGGGCACCGGGCCGTGGAAGATGAAGGCGTGGTCGCCGCGCGAACGCGCCGAGCTTGAACGCAACACCGAGTATTGGAACAAGGACCGCATCCCCAAGACCGAGCGCATGGTGCTGCTGCCGCTGCCCGACGTCTCGACGCGCACGGCGGCGCTGCTGTCGGGCAGAGTCGACTGGATCGAAGCGCCCGCGCCCGACTCGCTCGACAAGCTCAGGGCCGGCGGCTGCAAGATCGAAACCAACGCCATCCCGCACATGTGGCCCTATACGCTCAGCATGCTGCCTGGGGCGCCGACGGCCGACATTCGCGTGCGCAAGGCGCTCAACCTCGCCATCGACCGCGATGCTATGGTGAAGCTTTTGAACGGGCTCGCCGTGCCGGCCGTCGGCTGCGTGCCAACCGACCATCCGTGGTTCGGTAATCCGAGCTTCAAGATCAAGTACGATCCCGCCGAGGCCAGGAAGCTGATGGCCGCGGCAGGCTACGGGCCCGACAAGAAGCTCAAGATGAAGGTCGCGATCTCGACCTCGGGTTCGGGCCAGATGTACCCGCTGATCATGAACGAGTTCATCCAGCAGCAATTCGCCGAGATCGGCGTCGAGCTCGAATTCCAGGTAATGGACTGGAACGCCCTCCTGAACATGATGCGCCAGGGTGCCAAGTCGGCGGAAGGCGCGCCCTATGGCGCGATCAACGTGAGCTGGAACACGATGGATCCGCACAACGCCTTCATGCGCTTCGTCGACAGCCAGCAGATCCCGCCCAAGGGGTCGAACTGGGGCTACATCAACGATCCCGAATTCGACAAGCTCGCCAACGAGGCGCGCCGCACGTCCGATCCGCAGGAACTCGACAAGGTGTTGGCCAAAATCAACACCCGCATGGTCGACGAGGCGGTGTTCGTCTGGTTCGTGCACGACGTGTGGCCCAACGCCATCTCGAGCAAGGTCAAGGGCTACGTGCACCCGAAGAGCTGGTACGTGGATTTCTCGCCGGTTACCGTGTCATCCTGAGCGCAGCGAAGGATCTCATGCCCGCGGCAAGCGGCGATGAGGTCCTTCGCTTACGCTCAGGACGACAAGCTTGCGCGCCTCAACGCCTCCCACACGCGCTCGGGCGTCGCGGGCATATCGAGCGCCTCGACACCGGCCGGACGCAGCGCATCGAGGATGGCGGCCATCACCGTCTGGGGCGCCGCGATGCAGCCGGCCTGCCCCGAGCCCTTGACGCCCAGCGGATTGGCGGCGGTCGGCCGCTCGATCAAGGCGATGTCGAAGCCCGGCAGATCGTCAGCGCGCGGCAGGGCGTAATCCATCAAGGAGCCGCTCAAAAGCTGGCCCGACTCAGGATCATAGACCGTATGCTCGACCATCGCCTGGCCGATGCCCTGGGTAACGCCGCCCTGCACCTGGCCTTCGGTCAAAAGAGGGTTGATCAACCGACCGTAGTCGTCGACCGCGGTGTAGCGCAGGAGGGTCGTCGCACCTGTCTCTGGATCGATCTCGACTTCGGCGACGTGACAGCCGCTCGGGAAAGTAAAGACGTCGGTCATGTTCATCACGTGCACAGCGAGACCTCGCGTCATGCCGTCCGGCAGATTGGCCGGATCGTCGGCGCTTCTCGCAAGAGCCGACAGGGCGATGGCGCGCCCCTGTTCCCCGGCGCTGCCGCGCACGGCGAAGCTTCCGTCGGCAAACGCCAGCTCGTCTTCGGAGGCCTGCAAGAGATGCGCCGCCAGCTCGCGCGCCTTGGCGAGCACGGCGTCGATCGCCTTCACCACAGCGGCGCCGCCCATATGCATGGAGCGCGCGCCGCCGTGGCCCGCGCCGCTTTTGACGGCGCGCGTATCGGCCTGCACGTAGCGGATCGCCTGTATCGGCACGCCCAGCTGGTCGGCAGCGATCTGGGCATAGGCGGTCTCGTGGCCCTGGCCGTTGGATTCAGTGCCGACTGCCACCGTCACCGTGCCGTCGCCCTCGAAGCGCACCTCGGCGCCTTCGTTGGGCGCGCCGCGTGAGGTCTCGAGGAAACAGCCGACACCGATGCCGCGCAGCCTGCCCTTTGCCTGGGATGCCGCACGCCGCGCCGCGAAGCCCGCAAGATCGGCGCGCACCACGGCGGCATCGAGATTGGCGACGAAGCCACCCGAATCGATCGCCATGCCCATCGCCGTCTTGTGCGGAAACGAGGCGATCAGGTTCTGCCGCCTGAGATCGGCCGGATCGCGGCCAAGCGCGCGCGCCGCGGCCTCGATGGCGCGCTCGACGATGTAATTGGCCTCGGGCTTGCCGGCGCCGCGATAGGCGTCGACCGGCACCGTGTTGGTGAAGGCGCCGCGCACGTCGACCGCGATCGCCGGAATATCGTAGACGCCGCCCTGCGCCGTCGACGCGGCGACGGCCGAGGCGCCGGGGCCGTTCGCCGAAAGATAGGCGCCCAGGTTGGCCACCATCGCCACGTCGAGCGCCAGGATGCGGCCGGTCGCGTCGAGCGCCAGCTTGGCCTTGGCCGCAATGTCGCGGCCCTGCGCGCCCGTGACGAACTCCTCCGTCCGATCGGCCAGCCACCGCACCGGCCGCCCGAGCTTGCGCGCCGCCCACAGCAGCAGCACCCATTCGGGATAGAGGAAGTTCTTCATGCCGAAGCCGCCGCCGACATCGGGCGCGCGGAGCTGGATGCGCTCGAGCGGCAGCTTGAAGACGAACTCGGCGAGCTGGCGGCGGATGCCGTGCAGCCCCTGCCCCGTCAATTCGAGTTCCATCGTCTGCGTCGCGGCATCGTAGCGGGCGATGCCGGCGCGTGGCTCGATGGGCGCCACGACGACGCGGTTGTTCATCGCCTCGATCTCGACGACGTGCGCGGCTCGCTTCATCGCCTGCGCCACGGCATCGGCGTCGCCCTTGCCGACGTGGAAGGCGAGATTGCCCGGCGCCTCCTCCCAGATCGCGGGTGCGCCGGGGGCGAGCGCCGCCGTCCCGTCGACGATGGCGGCCAGCGGCTCGTAATCGATCTCGACCAGCTCGGCCGCTTCGCGCGCGATCTCCGCGCTGTCGGCGACGATGAAGGCCACCGGATCGCCGACATGGCGGACGCGGCCCAGGGCCAGCGCCGGCCGCGGCGGCACGATCAGCGGCTTCACCGCCGCCATGCAGGGCAGCGGACCGAGCCCGTCGGCCGCAAGATCGGCCGCCGTGTAGATGCCATGCACGCCGGCAAGTGACGCGCCCCCCGAAACGTCGATCCGCTGGATGAGGGCATGGGCATGCGGCGAACGCAGGACGTGGCCATGCAGGCAGGCCGGAGCGTCGATGTCGGCGACATAGCGCCCGCGGCCGACCAGAAACCGCGAATCCTCCAGGCGACGGACCGAGCGCCCGATGTGCTTTTCGTTCATCGCGTTTTCTTGCGCACTTTCAGCCGCGCTGTCACGCGCGTCTTTTCATGCTCATTTGGACCGCGGGCGTCCCAGCGCGGAGTTTACTCCACGCGACCCGCTCATGATCATGAGCGGGCGGGACGCCCGCGGTCCGGAAGAACATGATCGCGCCCCCGCAGTGGCTCTAGGAGAGTTCGCGCACGGCCTTCTGCAGCACGGCCGCCAGCTCCTTGCGCAGGGCCGGCGAGAGCCGCGCCACGCCGCGGCTGTATTCGGCGCCCCGCGCCCGCGTGAGGCGGTCGAGCAGGGCGTCGGCTTTGGCCGTGGTGGCGAGACGCTTGCGACGGCGATCCTCGGCGTCCTCGGCGCGGCTGAGCAGGCCAAGGCGGAACAGGCGGTCGACCATCTGGCTCACGGCCGGCAGCGACATGTTGAGCGTGTCGGCGAGCTCCGACGCCGTGCCGCCGGCGGCCTGACGCAGCCGCGCCAGGAACAGGATTTGCGGCAGGGTCGTGCCCGCCTCGTTCATCAGGGCGAGCGTGTCGCCACCGCGATGCGACACGCGATCGACCAGCGCCAGCAGGAGCTCGCCCGCGGTGGCGCCGTCCCTGGCCGTGCTCACGCGACGCTCATGCTGCCCGGGCGATCCTGGCGTGCATCGGCGGGCGCTGCTCGACGGCGCCGGTGAAACCCAGGCAGGTGATCTCGAGATGATTGCCGGACGGATCGTCGAAATAGATCGAGGCGTGGCCGGGCGGCCCGAGCTGCAGCGGGCCGTCCATCGCCACGCCCTCCGCCGCCAGCCGACGCTGCCATTTCGGCAGGTCGCGCGGCGGCACCGCGAAGGCGTAGTGCGGATGGCCGAGCGTCGGCGCGGTCTGACCGACCTGCTGCAGGAAGAGGTCGACCCGCGTCGTGCCGCCGAGATAGACCGAAAGGTGGTGCGAGCCCTCGCCGCCGTTGGGCGCCGGCGGCCGGCCGAACTTTTTCAAGGCGGCATCGTCGATGGTCATCAGCAGCGCGCCGCCCAGCACGTCGCAATAGAAGCGCCGCGCCGCCGCGAGATCCTTCACCGGTATGGTGAAATGCTCGACGCCGCGCAGCCGCGGCCGGCCGAGCGCGCCCAGCAGCCGCCGCGTGCGCACCGACCAGGCCCACGCCTTGAAGCCGAAACCGATCAACCGATGGCGAAGCGCCGTCCCCATGGCAGGCTCATACTTATAGTGGATTAATGATTTATCCTAGTTAAGTAATTACACGCCGGCCGTCAAGGGCGATAAGCTCCCCGCCGACCCAAGGAGGGAATCCATGATCGACCTGCATTACTGGCCCACGCCCAACGGCAAGAAAGTCACCATCCTGCTCGAGGAGTGCGGCCTGCCCTACAAGATCGTGCCCGTGAATATCGGCCGCGGCGATCAGTTCAAGGACGCGTTCCTGGAAATGAACCCCAACCATCGCATGCCGGTGATGGTCGATCACGAACCCAAGGACGGCGGCAAGCCGATCGTGGTGTTCGAATCGGGCTCGATCATGATGTACATCGCCGAGAAGGTCGGGAAGTTCTGGCCGCAGGACACGCGGACCAAGTACGAGGTCAACCAGTGGGTGATCTGGCAGATGGCCAACCAGGGCCCGAAGTCCGGCGAGTGCGGCCACTTCCGGCGCGTCGATCAGGCGGCGCAGGGCGACCAGACCTACGCCATCAC
Source organism: Reyranella sp. (assembly GCA_035947815.1). Taxonomy (GTDB): domain Bacteria; phylum Pseudomonadota; class Alphaproteobacteria; order Reyranellales; family Reyranellaceae; genus Reyranella. The sequence continues at coordinate 1,542 of DASZJU010000562.1, read as the reverse complement.
GCGCTTCACCGACGAGGTGAACCGGCTTTACGGCGTGCTCAACAACCGGCTCTACAAGCACAAGTATCTGGCCGGCGACCAGTACACGATCGCCGACATGATCTGCTATCCGTGGACGTTGAACTGGAAGTTCCAGGGCCAGGACATCGAGGAGTTCAAGCACTTCAAGCGCTGGCACGAGGAGCTCGCGGCGCGGCCGGCGGTGCAGAAGGGCATGGCGGTGGGCGCCGATCTCTCGGTCGACAACACCAAGCTGCCGGCCGAGGAGCAGGCGCGGATCCGCAAGATGCTCTACAACCAGCGCGCCCGGCCGGTGCCGGCGTAAAGAGGGCCGGCATAAGGGCCCTCTTCCTGCCTCCCCCGCACCGCGGGCAAGGCTATCGCGTATTGCGATAGCCCTGGATCGGCGCGAGGGGTTTCCGCAATTTCCGCAAGCGTTACGCCAATCAGGGTTTTGGCGTGGACCCCAAAAGCGAGACAGGGAAACTGCAGACGGTTTCTCGAGCAGAGTTCCTGCAGGGGGTTTCCGCCAGTTTCCGCCGGTTTCCGCCGCTTCGCGCCATCCTCGGAAAGGCCCCCATTTCCTAAGGATTCGAGGTTTCCGCCCTTTCCGCCCTTTCCGCCCCTCGTTTTGCTGTCTCACCCACAGGGTGCAGTCCACCCAAAGGGTGCGCTCCCGCTCAATCGCCGGCATGGCGCACGCTCTCGCTGGCGGCATCAAGCAGCGCGATGTCGTCGATGACCTCCGGCGTCGTTTCCGCCTTCGCCCGCCAGTCCTCCGGCCGGCGGTTGCGCAGCCAATACATGCAGGCCCTGGTTTCGGGCGGAACATGCGCAGTGTAGATCGCCGTCCTGGGCTCGCCGCGATAGAGGAAGACCTTCTCGGCCTGGTGGTTGTAGCCGGTGACGCGCGTGAACAGCGACTCGACCGCGGTGGCATCGGCGACGTCGCGGCCTTGCTGCACGGCCTCGGCGAACTCGGGATGTGTCGCGATCCATTGGCCGATGGTGCTGCGGGCCACGCCGAAGCGGCCGGCCAGATCGGGGTTGGTGGCGCCGCGCGCGCAGAGCTCGCGGGCGCGGCTGGCGTGCTCGGGCTTGTAGAGGGTTGGGCGTCCGGGACCGGTCATGGCCGATGCTCCTGAAGGGGCGTACGGCGCACATTTAAGCAATACTTTGGATGAAGTCAAGTAACACTTTGACCCTACTCGCGGCCGTGGATCGAATTTTCGGTCGCCATAGCGACCGAAAAATGCCGTTTTGGCCTAGGAAGCGGCATAGTGCGAATTGATCTGCTGCGGCGACCAGCGGTGGGCGAAGCGCCAGCGAAGCATTCGCGGGACGGCTACGCTTCGGACAATCACCGCCGCCCCGCAGCCGCTTGACCGACGCCGGTGTTGCCCCCGAAACGGGATCCAATCGCATCGGCAATCGCGTAAGAGAACTGGATGAAAGCCTTGGTCTGGTACGGCAGGACCGGACTGCTTCGTTCGACACGGAATAGCCACCTAAAGCGGATCACCCCACTCCGTCACCGGCTAC
>DASZJU010000561.1:0-5984 GCA_035947815.1 Reyranella sp. | reverse complement strand
AGAGATGATCCGAAAAGGGTCGCGCGCCGGCGTCAGCCGTGGAAGGGAGAGCTCGGGGTGACAGCCGCGAGAAGGTGGTCGGCGGATGGGGAAACCGCACCCTGAAGCGCGGCGTTCAGGTCGTGCGAGGCGGCGCCGGCGTTGTCGCCCATCGCCGACATGGATTGCAGCAACAAGGCGGGCGAGAAGGACGTCCCGGGCGCGGCGGGCGCAGGCCTGTCGTCGAACAGCGAGGCGCCCGGCGCCACGCGCCAGGCCTCGGCGAAGCCGCCGAGGATCTGGTCGCTGCTGAGCGGCTGCGGCAGCACGGAGCCGTTGGGCAGCTGGAAGTCCGTGGCCTGACCGCTGTCGCTGCCGAGCAGACCCTGCACCGATCCGGCTCCGTCATGCGGTCCGAGCCCGACCGACCAGTCGAGCCAGCCGCCCTGACCGGTGACGGCGACGGTGACCGACTCGCCGGTGTTCCAGGTCAGCCGATAAGTGGCGGCGGAAAGTCGCGCGAGCGTGCCGTCCGCGAGGCTCTGCGCGGCCCCGACCTGCAGCGTCGCGTCCGGCGTGCCGTCGATATGGACCGGATTGGCCCGACCGACGGCGAAGGTCACGCGATCATCGCCGAGCTGGGCGGCAAGCTCGGTCGTGATGCTGGTGGCGCCGGGGGCCGTCGCGGTCCGGATCTCGATCAGCCAGGGATTGGCGGGCTCGCTCGAGCGCACGGCCACGAAGTCACCGAGGGCCTGGAAATCGTAGTGCAGGCCGTCGAAGGTGGTCATATGGACGTCGCCGATGCCGCCCGTGACATTGGTGCCGCCGAGGCCGTCTGACTGCACGGTAAAGCCGTTCGACGCGTAGTTGCCGCTGACCAGGAGTCGAATCGCGCCGAAGGCGGTGTCGAGCGTCAGCACGCCGTCGGACCAGACGGCGCTGCTCGCATTCGTCCCGGCGATATCCAGCACGTCGCCGGCGCCGAAGCCGGTAATCGTGCCCGCGAAGGCGCGCGCATCGTTGAGCACGGCCCGCGCATTCGGACTGACAGCCAGCGTCTGGCCGCTGCCGACGGCCGCCTGCAATGTCATTGTCGCACCCGCGGTTACCGCGAGCGTGCCGGTGCCGGTGACTTCACCGTAGAGCAGCAGGTTGCCGCCGCTTGCCGTGATCGAGCTTTCGTTGTCGATGCTGGCCAGCGCCACGGTGTTGTTGCCGCCGCCGTCGCCCGAGATCGTGCCCGCGCCGGAGACAAGGCCGCCCGCGGCGATGTCGATGGTGCTGGCGCGGACGGTGGCGTTGGCGCCGCCCAGCGTGACCTGGCCGGTGGCGCCGATCGACAGGGTGCCGGTTGTCGCGAACGAGGCGGTGTCGTTCGCGCTTTCGCCGACGGTTACCGCGCCGGCGCCGGCGGCGCCGCCGACCGCTGAATTGCCGCACACCAGCAGCATGCCGAACCAGCCGAGATCGATCCGGCCGTTGCCGCCGGCGGTTCCGCCGACCGTGAGCAGGCCGGTGTTGGATACGTTGGTGGTGTTCGCGATGGTCGCTTGTGCGGCGCCGACGGTGACCTCGCTGCCATTCTCGATCGTCAGGCTGCCCGTACCAGCGGCGCCGACGGCCAAGGTGCTGGAGGCTGCCGCGGCATTGGCAACCAGCAGCTCGCCGCCGTCGAGCGTGACCGAGCCCCGGCTCCCGGCCCGCGCGCCGACCGTGGCATTGAAGGCCGTCGCCTGACCGGTCGTGCCGTTGTCCATGCCGTTGATCAGCAGCGAGCCGGTGCCCGCGTCGCCGACGGCGAGCTCGCCGGACGTCATCCATTCGCCGCCATTGACGATCACGTTGCCTTGGCCGCCGGCCGACTGGCCGATGTCGGCGCCGCCGTCCAGGACGGTCGAGGCGACGCCCAGCAGCTCGAGCGTGCCGGTGCCCGCGGCGCCGACGACCACGGAGCCATTGGCCGCGATCTGCTCGAGATTCAGGACCGTGCCGTTGCTGCCAGCCTGCTGTCCGATGACGAGGGCGTTCGTCGTGGACGAGCCGCCGGTCAGTGCCAGTGCGCCGCCCATCAAAGTGAGAAGCCCCTGCCCCGTGCTGCCCACGGTCGCCTGCGCTTGGGCAGTCAGCTGGGCGCCGCCGGCGAGGGTGAGCGCGCCACCGCCGTCGACGACGACCGCGAGGTCACCGATTCCCTGGGCCGTGACGTTGCCGGTGAGAGTCGTCGTTCCGAGGTCGAAGATCTGGCCGACGGCGCCGTCGCCCACCGCCGTATGATTGCCCGCGCCGAACAAGGCGACGTTCGCGCCGCCCGGCGGCGTCGTGCCGACGCTCCAGTTGGAGGCATCGAAGAAGTTGTTGCTGCTGCCGGGAGGGGGCTGCCACGCGAAGGCGCCCGAGACGGCCGCCTTGTCGACCGTGATCGCGGTCTGCCCGGTCCTGGCGGCAAAGTCGGTGACGGTGACCTGGATCTGGTCGTTGGTGGCGGCGCTGCCGCGGGCCTCATAGGTCAGGCTCTGCAGGCTCCGCTCGATCTGGTCGAGCGTGCCGGACAAAGTGACCTGGGTGCCGCCGCCGACAGCGACGGTGGCGACGCCGTCGACCCTGAGCACGCCGCTGCCCGCGGCCGTGTTCGTGGCGATCGTCACCGTGTACGTCATCTCGTTGAGGGGGATCGAACCGGTGGGAAGTGGCGTCCGCAGGACGATGTCCGGCACGAGGACGCGGACCCCGATGGCGCCGCGCAGCGTGCCCGGCGCGAGGACGCCAGGGGCTATTCCGCCGGACGGGGGAACGAAGCTGATGGTGGTCGTTGAACCGACCACGGTGGCGATGGGGTCGAGGCCCGCCAAGTCGCCCGGCAGCGTGCCCGAGAGCGCGATGGTGAACGGCGAGCCACCACCTGCCTGGTTCACGGTCAGGATGCCACCGGCGTACGACGGCGTGCCGACGGCCGCAAAGTTGTTTAGGACCAGCCTGTCGGCGAACGTGAATCCGCTGATGGGGCTGCCCGTCACCTGGCTCGGCGCATCCAGCACGAGCGTGCTCGGCGAAAAGGGATTGTCCGAGAGCTGGCTGCTGCTGTTCGCAACGAACTGGATGGATTGCGTTTGAACCTGTCCAGACAGGACCAGCGTGGCGCCGGGATCGATGACCAGCACGCCGGCGCCCGAGAGGTCGTTGCGCACGACCAGCCGCTGGGCGCCGAGGGTCTGGTCCGCCACCGCCTCGATCGTGCCGGTGTTGGTGATCGTGCCGCTGCCCGTCAGCGTCCCGTTGCCGGCGATCGTCCCGCCACTGTTGGCGATCACGTTGGCGCCCAGCAGTCCGGAGAAATACGCGGCGCTCCCGCTCTGGACGTCGAGCGTGCCGCCGACCGTGAGGCTTGCGGTGCTGTAGGCGGTGGGCGCCAGCGCCGCGAGCAGGGTCGTGCTGCCGTCGACGGTGAGATTGCCGGCCAGGGAGAGCGCGCTTTGGACGCCGCCGACGACCAGGATGCCGCTGCTGCCGAGCTGGGCCGCGACATCGAGATTGGCAGACTGGGCCTGGCCGACCACGCGCGCGCTGCCGCCGCCGAAGGCAAAGCGCTGGTCGGCGACCAGCAGTCCGGGGGTGGCGGCGGCGCTGCTTGGGGCCGGCGGAGAGACCTGGACGCCGACGTTGCGGACAGCGGTGTGCCCGCTGCTGTCGGCCGCCACGATCTGCACGATGTCCGTACCGGATTGCAGCGTGCCCCCTTGCAGCGTGTCCGTGAGGTGCGCGAGGACCGTGTTCACCGCGGCAAGCGGGCCTGACAAGGTGAGGGACGCACCGCTCGCCGATCCGATCACAGTGCCGTTGAAATCGGCGACGCCCAGCGTGCCGCCCCCCAGCGACCTCAGCGTGACGCTGTAGGCGGCCTGCGGTGTGACGCTGGCGAGCAGCACCGCATTGGTGCCCGAAAACGCGACCGTGCCGGAGGCGCCCGTTGCGAACGCGGGGGCGATGAAGCCCAGGGCCGAGCCGTCGTCCGGGGCGCCCGCGGTTGGCGGGGGGCTGCCGGCGGCAAGGATCGCGGCCAGACCCTGCACCTGGCTGGCGCTCAAGCCGGTGAAGCCGGTTGTTCCCGGGAAATCCCAGAGCTCGATATTGCCGGCATCCAACGTGACGCCGGCAGCGATAGCGGCTTGCCAGTTCGAGTAGGTTGGAAAGAAGACGACCGGGGAAGCCGTCTGAAAGCTGTTGGGAGCCACCTCAGGATTGAGCGCAGCGTCTGCGGCAAGCTGGCCATAAACGGCGGAGTCGGCGGAGTAGAGGGGGTTGCGCAGGGCGTGATTGCCTGCCTGGACCAGCCGGGTCGAGTTCTGTGCCTGCTGCAGGACGGCGAGAGCGAAGGTCGCATCGTTGAGTTGGTGGCCGCTGTCGAACACGTAGAAGCTGTTCATGGTGTAGTCGAGCGGCGTCGTCGACCATTGGGCGTAGTCGGCGATCGACGCACGCAGCGTCAGCATCTCGGCGGCGTCGTTGTAGCCGCCTGCCTGCAGCTCCCCGACCTGATTTACCGTACCGCCACCCTGTAGAGCCGCCTGGGTCATCAGGGGTACGAAGGGTTCATCGGAGGCGGCGGCTCCCGCCGTCTGGGAAATGCCGCGGATGACTGGGTTGCTGTCATAGCGGGCGGCGAGCGCATTCTGGAGGCTCGTCCAGGCATCGATGTAATCGGCGGTCCAGAAGCGACCGATCGTCTGGGGGCTGAAGACGCTCGGATCGACCGTGCTCTGGCCGGTGACCGTGATGGGGGCCCCGTCGATGTTCTTGGCCCAATCGGGCGCCGTGAACCCGCCCCAGACCCGGAGCTTGAGGCCGAGGTTCGTGCCGTTCGCGGCATTGTAGGCATTGACCTGGGAGATCGCGCTGTCGATGGCCGAGGTCGTGAGCGGGCCGCCCTCCGCGGCCTGCAATTGCGCCCAGGTGACGTTCAGCACGAGCTCGCTGAAGCTGCCTTGGTACGGCGCAACCTCGGCAAGATTGAAGAGGGGACTGGAGGTGTTGTTGTAGAAGCTGATGTTGCCCATATCGACGAGCCCGGTCTGGGCAGGCTTGTCGCCGTTACCGGATGAACTCATCGACGCTTCTTCCCCGGGCTGCAGGAAGCCAATACCTTACCGTCTGGTTCGTGGCGCTCCAACCGTCATGGCTTCAGCGATTCGTGCACGAGCTGCGCGCATTCCCGGGCGGGTTCGCGGTGACTGGGGCCGCTAATGGTAGGTCAGGCTCCAGCCGGCTGCCTTCACCCAGCATTCTTCGTCGGCAACATCATCTGTCCGGCGGAGCCGCTTGACGTCGCGATAGCCGCCTTTCTCGAAAGCTGTTGCCAGCGCCTGCTCCGAAGCTTCATCCCGCATGCCTTCGCACGGGAACACCTTGATGGGGCCCACGAAGTCGGCGTCGTAGTCGCCGCCGCGCCGCGTGATGCGGAAGACGGCGCCGGAGGGACGCAAAAACTCCAGCGGTCCGGCAAAGTTTTGTGCCGTCGTGAGCGGCAGGATCAGGCGCCCGCCCTCCTTCAAACCGTCCAGCCAGGCATCGGCGGGCCGGCTGGCGCCCGCGTTCACATAGATCACGTCCGCCGGCGCGAATGGCGTCACCGAGCCATCCCCCTGCACTACCTGGACGTTGGGCGATTGGGCGAGATTCGCGGCGGCGCGGTTGGCCAGTTGCGGATCGTACTCGATCGCCGTCACGGCACCGGTAGAGCCCACCATGTGCGCCATGATCGCGGAAAAATAACCGACACCTGCGCCGACATGGACCACGTGCTCGCCCGTCGACGGCGCCGCGGCAGCGATCCACAAAGCATGCGCCGACGGCTGTCCGTTGTTGAGGTGCCGTTCCGGCAGGATACCCACCAGGATATCGGAATAGAGCCAGGCAGGATCGGCATCGGGCGTCAGCGTGTAGCCTGGCCAGCGCAGGATGGGCCACGGTCCAGGACCCAGATAGGCTTCGCGCGGGACGTCGGCATA
>DASZJU010000560.1:0-4244 GCA_035947815.1 Reyranella sp. | reverse complement strand
CGATTGAGCGGGCTTTGCCGGTGGACTCTGCCGTTGCGCGGGCGCACCGTTGGCAACTTCCGGGTTTTTCCAGCGTTCGCGCTTTGACCGCGTCATCACGAGGTGGCGAAGGAGTGTCCGGCCAATGTCGCTGGGGTTTCCAAACGAAAGCCGCTTCTACGATGCGGCGGTGCACGCCGTGCGCTTTTCGGGATACGACGGCGCGATGGAGGCGCCCTTCTTCGTGGGCGAGGGCGCCTTGAAGCGGATCCAACCCGACATGCCGTCCGATGAGGCGGGACTGCTGAACGCTTTCGACCGCAATCGTACGCGGATCTACGAGACCGCGGCCAAAGTGTACGAGCGCGGACGCAAGGGCTCGTACGACCTGCTGCCCGACGACTTTTAGGTCGGATGCGAGGCCGGCGCATAGGCCACCGACGCCGCGTAGAGCGCCGCCAGACGGTCGAGGCGGACCTCCTCGACGAGCGTGACCATGGGCGTTGCGAGCCGGCCTGACGGGTCGACGACCGTCATGCCGCGGGTGACGCCAGGCGCCAGGGCGACGGCGAGGGAGGCGCGCAGCGATCGGATCACCATGGCGGGCTCGACGACGACGGCGGCAGCCAGGGGATCGATGAAGAAAAAGCAATCTCCCTGGCCGTTATGCACGTGCCTTTTCCGCTCGTGCTGGACCAGGGCCTGCGCGAAGGCCTTGTAGTCGCTGGCGACCACGGGCTCGAATATCCGGTCGATGTCGTCACCCATCAGGACGTGCGCGAGACAAGGCTCCCAGGGAACGACCGTCGTGTCGATGGCGGCGCCGAAGACGATGGCGGCCGCTTCGGGATCGGAGAATATGTTGAACTCGGCCGCGGGCGTTACGTTGCCGCGACCATAGAGCGTGCCGCCCATGATGATGAGCCGCCCGATGCCGCCGGTGATGCCGGGCGCACGCTGCAGCGCCAGCGCCAGGTTGGTCAGCGGGCCGATCATCAGAAGATCGACGGGATCGGCCGTCGCCGCTGCCGCCAGCAGCGTGGCGGCCAGGAATCCGACGGCGTCGGATCCGGCGATGTCGGCGGTCCGGGCGGGCCGCGGCGCGCCACCCAGCCCATCTTCGCCATGGACGTGGTGGGCATGAACCCACTCCTGGGCGAGCGGCTGGGCCGCACCCGTGTGAACCGGAATGGCCGCGCCGGCGACGGCAAGCGTGGCGAGCACGTTCCTGGTGGCCGTGTCCAGGCTCACATTGCCGAACACGGTGGTGATGACGTCCGGCGCGCGGCCGGCGGCGATCAGCAGCAGCAGCGCCTGGGCGTCATCGACGCCGCCGTCGGTGTCAAGGATCAGCCTGTTGGATGCCATTCATGCTTCATTTTTGCGCCAGCCGATCAGCGTAGATGTCGGGATGGGAGGCGACCTGGCCGCCCTCGTCAGGAAATCGTGTGTAGTAGACAAGAGCAACCGGAATGATTTCCGGCAGCGGCACGGAATAGGTCGTCCCGCGCGCGGCCATCGCGTCGATCTCTTGTTCCGAAACACCGAGCGACCAGGCAGCCAGCGCACGCGCCTGCTCGACACGGACGCAGCCATGGCTCAAGGCACGCTGCTCACGTTTGAACAGCCCTTTCTCGTTCGTATCGTGCAGGTAGATGAACTCGTCGTTGTCGAGGTCGAACATCATCCGGCCGAGGGGGTTCTGCGGGCCCGGCGGCATGTAATGCAGCCCTTCATTGCGGATCATCAATGGCGTTGGCGTCCAGGCAGGATTGAATTGGACGGCAAACATCGAGGACAGAAGTTCCGGGGTTGGCGCCGCCGGCTTGCCGACCACGACGCGGCTGCGCAGGACGGGGACACCGTCCTGCAAGGCGACCAACTCGAAGGACGGGATGTTGACCAGGACGAATTTGCCGCGCGCGGGAATGGCGGTCTCGACGCCCTGGCTGCGCAACATGCTGACATAGGCGCTGGCGGCCGGTTCGGCTGCTGGGGCAGGAGCGGTGGCGGCCGGCGACGACGGCTCCGTCGTGACGCAAGCGGCGTTGACCAGCGCCGCCGCGAGGGCCGCCAGCGTCAAGATGGCACGAATCGGACGGGCATCCACTCCCATGGCGAATCGCAGGCCTCCCGATGAAATACCTTCTCAGGATATCTGGCGTCAGATGCCCGCAAACAAGGGTTTTTACGAATGAATTGTAGGGTCCGTACTCCGCCAGATCGGTGATGCGCGATCTTCTAGTACTGCTGCATAGCCGAGGAGATCAGCGATGAACGATATGGACATCCAGGACTTCGTCACGCGGTTCGCCGCCGCCTGGGCGGCACGCGACGGCGAAGCCTTTCTGGCCCTGTGGCATCCCGACGGGGTGCTGCATTCGCCGCTCTATGACCGGCCGGTGGCCGGCAAGGAGCTGGGCCGGCTCACCGAGCTGGTGCGCGAAACGGCGCCCGACCATGTCTGGCAGCTGCTCGACTGGACGGCGCGTGGCTGCGTCGTGATCGTCGAATGGCAGGCGACGCGCACGGCCGGCGGGCGGCGCCTCGACTGGCGCGGCGTCGGCAAGTTCCGCCTGCGCGAGGGACGGATCGCGGAGGAAAGGGTCTACATGGACACCGCAGCGCTCAGGGCGGCGCGCTCGCTCGCCTGGCCCGAGCCGCTGATCCGGTTGGACTGACGACGTGCGCGGAGGCGTGTATGCTGGCGGGCCGTGAACTCTCCCGACGAGGGATCGAAAATGATCAAACTGCAGCGCCTCGGCCACGTCCTCATCTCGGTGCGTGATCTCGAACGGTCCAAGGACTTTTACACGCGCATCCTGGGCTTCAAGGTCCTCGAGCAGGACCCCGAGCACGGCGGCCTCTTTCTGTCCATCGGCGGTCTCGGCAACACATTCGACCTGTTCCAATGCACGAACCCGGACGCTGTGGCTTCGTCGGATGCCGACCTCGCCGGCAGGAACGGCCTCGGCGTCAGGCATATCGCCTTTGCGGTGGAAACCGAGGACGACCTCCGGGATGCGTACTTCGCCCTGCAGTCGGCCGGCGTCGCCATCCAGCGTGCGATCGACCATGTCAGCCAGAAGAGCATCTACTTCCACGATCCCGACAGGAATCTTCTCGAGATCGTCTGGGAACGGCCCGATGCGCTGGAAATTTTCGCCCAAGGGCGCGGCGACGAGGACAAGCCTCTCACCTTTTCCCGTTAGGCAGGGTGCCCGGTCGCTTCGACCGGCGCCGAAACGACGGCGCAGCCCGCCGGCCTATGGTTCTCCCGTCATTCACCAAGGAGAAACACATGGCCGATCTTCATGCGATCCACGATGGTCTCGTCGTCACGGCTTTCTGGGAAGCCAAGCCCGGCGAGGTCGATTCCGTGGTCGAGATCCTGAAGCGCTTCCTGCCGCAGGCCCAGCGCGAGCCGGGCGTGAAGGCCTTCCAGATCCACCAGTCGCTGACCGAGCCGCAGAAGTTCTTCTTCTACGAGGTCTTCAAGGATGAAGCGGCGTTTGCCGAGCACCAGCAGTACGACCACTTCAAGACGCTGATCGCGGGCCAGGCGCTGCCCAAGCTCGCCAAGCGCGAGCGCACGCAGCACCGGTTTGTATGATCTTCGCTGGGGGCGCGCCACTCCAGTGGCGCGTCATGATCTTCCGGACCGCGAGCGTCCGGCTCGCTCATGAGCGCGCTCCAAAAGAGCATGAAAAGACGCGCCACTGGAGTGGCGCGCCCCCAGCGATAAGTCAGGCGGCCTGCTGCGCCTTTGTCCACGGCCCGACATCGAGCCAGGTGCTCTGGTAGGTCGCGCCTTCGCCCATGTCGGTGTAGCGGTCCGAGCACAGCATGTTGATGGTGCCCGACACCGCTTCGCTCGTGGGGCGCTGGCCGGGCACCAGCACGACGCCCGGCTGGATCTCGTCGGCGACTTTCAGCACCAGACCGATCTCGCCGCGGTCGTTGAACAGGCGGACCTCGTCGCCGTCCTTGAGCCCGCGCTTGTCGGAGTCCTCCGGATGCAGCACGCAGAACGGCTGGCCCTCGCGGCCGCGCAGGAAGCCTACGCCCGAGAAGGCGGTGTGGGCCTGGAAGTAGCCCGGCGCGGTCAGGAGGCGAAGCGGCCATTTGGCGGCTTCGGCGGCCTCGACGGGATCCTCGTTCCAGTCCGGCATCGGCGAGACGCCCTGCCGGGCGAGCTGCTCGGAGTAGAATTCGAGCTTGCCCGACGGCGTCTTGAAGGGCTGGCCGTCCCAGTCGTGCGCGAT
>DASZJU010000559.1:0-10829 GCA_035947815.1 Reyranella sp. | reverse complement strand
GACGACTGCGGCGGACTGCGTCGGCCCAAGCCCGCACGATAGGCCGTAGGCAAACCTTTCCTGCATTTCAGTGAGCTGGGCCGAGGTGATGACGGTCAGATTTACGGACACGCGGTCCCCCTAGTGTTTTCGTCTTCGAGCTGGGCCGACCCCCACATTATGGGGCCCGAGGCGGCGCGGCGCATTGACACGCCACAGCCCAGGCACGATACCCCCGGTCGGTGCCGTTGGCGGCCATTGAATGGTGGGTACACTGGTGGGTAGAGACGACCCAATGACTTGAGAACACTGTCTTTATTGGCTTTTGTAGTAGTAACGCGCGGAGGTCCAAACCCCGCGCCCTTCCACCTTGAGCGGAGTCCACATCCCATGCCCGACGTCACCACAGCCTCGCCCAATAGCCATCTGGCGCCCTACGCCAACCGCGGCCTGAAAGGCCGCATCCTGTCCGGCGTGCAGCCGACCGGTAATCTCCACCTCGGCAACTATCTGGGCGCCATCCGCAACTTCGCGCGCCTGCAGAACGACTACGACTGCCTCTATTGCGTGGTCGACCTGCACGCCATCACCCTGCCGCAGGACCCCAGGCTTTTGGCCAGCCAGACGCGCGAGATCGCGGCGGCCTTCCTGGCGGCCGGCGTCGACGGCAAGAAGCAGATCATCTTCAACCAGTCGATGGTGCCGGCGCACGCCCAGCTCGCCTGGATCTTCAACTGCGTGGCCCGTGTCGGCTGGATGAACCGCATGACCCAGTTCAAGGAGAAGGCCGGCAAGGACCGCGAGGCGGCCTCGCTCGGCCGCTACGCCTATCCGGCGCTGATGGCGGCCGACATCCTTATCTACAAGGCGACGCACGTGCCGGTCGGCGAGGACCAGAAGCAGCACCTCGAGCTGACGCGCGACATCGCCATCAAGTTCAACAACGATTTCAACGCGCCGGATTTCTTCCCGATCACCGAGCCGCTCATCTTTGGCGCGGCGACCCGGGTCATGAGCCTGCGCGACGGCACCAAGAAGATGAGCAAGTCCGACCCGTCGGACTATTCGCGCATCAACCTCACCGACGATTCAGACGCCATCGCCCAGAAGATCCGCCGCGCCAAGACCGATCCGCTGCCGATGCCGGAGACCCTGGCCGACGCCGAGAAGCGGCCCGATGCTGATAATCTCTTAGGCATCTACGCCGCGCTCGCAGATCGCGAGAAGGAAGAGGTCGTACGCGAATTCGCCGGCAAGCAGTTCTCCGAATTCAAGGCGGCGCTGACCGAACTGGCCGTGGCCAAGCTCGGCCCGGTCGGCGCGGAGATGCAGCGGCTGATGAAGGATCCCGGCCATGTCGACGCCGTGCTGCACGACGGCGCCCAGCGCGCCGCCGCGCTCGCGGCGCCGATCCTCGCGGAGGTTTATCGGACGGTGGGATTCCTCAAGCCTTAACGGACCGCGGGCGCCCCGCCCGCATCATGATTCATGAGCGGGCAGGACGCCCGCGGTCCGGAAGACTAACCTTCCATCCGGGTCAGCGCCCACTTCACCGTGCTGCCCTCGATCGGCACCTGGCCGACCAGCACGATCTGTTCGGTGCGGCGCACGCGGCCTTCCTCGCCGAGATAGATGCTTTCGGCCAAGCCAATGCCGGCGCCCGAGGCGCGCAGCCGCCAGCCGCGGCCGCTCGGCAGGCGCATCAGCACCGCCTGGCCGCTCTGCGCCAAGGTCGCCTTGACCGCGGGATGAAGATGGAAGCGCACGATGAAGCGTCGATCGGCCACCGTCACCGGCCGGCCCTCGGGGCCGGTGAACGTATCCTCGCCGCGCAGGTCGCCGCCGTCGGGCGACAGCCACAGCCTTCGTCGGTGGATGATGCCGTAGAGCGAGCGATAGCCGTCGTGGCTCATGTCGAGCCACTGCGCGCCCTCGTTCTCGGCGCGGTCGACCAGCACGTTGCCGGCGCGATATTCGAGCGCGCCGTGGTCGGTGATCTCGGTCGAATTGGTGTCGTCGACGACGGCCGTCGAATGGGCCGCCGTGTAGCGCATGAAATGCCGCCAGTCGCGCGGCGCGCCGGGATAGGTGCCGCAGTTCACGATCAGCCGCTCGTGCGCTGCGCTCATCTCGAACGACAGCGTGCCGGCATGGGCGATGCCGTCCATGCCGCGTCCCGGCGGGCTGCCGGCATCGACGATCACCAGCGAGGTGCCGGCCGCGAGTCGCTGGAAGCCGCTCACCAGCGCCATTATGGGTGCGGCCTCACCCGAGCCGGAACGCGCCAGCACCAGGTCAGTGAAGGTGCGGTCGCTCTCCCAGGCGCCGTTGAACAGCGCCAGCCCGCCGTCGCCGTGGCGGAAGAAGCGCAGCATCGGCGCCATCCGGTCGATGGCGGCGATCAGCTCCGCGGGCGCCCGCCGCTCGGCCGAGGCAAGCGCCGCGCGCACGTCGAGCAGATGGCGCAACACGGCGAGCTGAAGGTGCGGCGCGCGCTCGGCCACGATGCCATCATGCATGACGTAGCGCTTCACGAACCGCGACAGCCGCGCCAGCGTCTGCTCGAGGCTCTTCTCGTAGCGCTTGCCGTCGCGCAGGAAGGCGAGGTCGGCGAAGACCAGGGCCTTCAATGCCGCGACCGCTTCATGGCCGACCAGGCCCGCCCGCACCGCGCGCTTGAGATGCGCGCGCTGGCGGGCGAGCGAGAACACGAGGCGGGCGGCGAAGCCCGCATCGGCTGCGGTCGACAGCCAGTCGTAGTGGCGGATCCACGAGACGATGCGCTCGGCCAAGACTTCGCGCCGCCAGGGGGCGGGCGACCAGCGCCATTCGCGATTGGTCCAGTCGTCGACCAGGCGGACGGCGAGCGCGGCGGCGGCCGGATCGCCGCAATCGCGCAGGTCGCGCAGCCAGCCGAAGCCGTTCAGGGTATCGAGCCAGAGCGCCGAAGCGCCGGCGCGCTGCCACGGCGGGTCGTCCGAGTCGGGCGCGACCGGGCCCGCGCTGCCGCGGGCCAAAAGTTCGCCCATCAGCAGGCGCTGGCCGGTCGCTGAATCGCCCGGCCAGGTGTCGGGCGCCACGGCGAAGAAGCTTTTGGGCGTGCCGTAGCCCAAGGTCAGGGAATAAAGGCGCGAGGCGAGCAGCCAGCGGCCGAATTTCCCGCTCTCGCCGGCCCCGGCCTTGGCCGAACGCGCAGGCGACGAGCGGTTGGGCACGGAGCGGATGGGCCGGGCGCCGGCCGTCAAAGGCTCACCGGGCCGTCGCATATCTGAAGCAACGAGCGTCATCTTTTCTGTTCTTTTTGGTCCGGTGGGATTCCGCCGGCCGGTCGAGGGGTTGCGGAGTTTAACCGACCCGAACCGCCATGGCGATGCCCCCGGAAGGCCCCAAAGCGGCCTTGGACCAACCTTGCACTATCCTGAACCGCCCTTGAACCGGCCGCGATGCTCCCCAGATTCATTCCAAGGGAAGGCCTTCTACGGGTTCCCGGCCACTCGCTCCTCGGAGGGGGGTTTTATGAGCCGTGTGTCGATGTTCAACTCGCCCTTGCTGCTGGGTTTCGACCAGCTCGAACGCACCCTTGATCGCCTGGCCAAGAGCGCCGAGGGCTACCCGCCTTACAATATCGAGCGGATCGGTGAGAACGGCCTGCGCATCGTGCTGGCCGTGGCCGGCTTCACCTCGGACGATCTGGTCATCGAACTGGTCGAGAACCAGCTCTCGGTCCGCGGCAAGCAGAGCGACGATACCGAGCGTGTCTTCCTCCATCGCGGCATCGCCGCGCGCCAGTTCCAGCGGGCGTTCATGTTGGCCGACGGGATCGAAGTGACGACGGCCCGTCTCGACAACGGCCTGCTGTCGATCGACCTGGTGCGTCCGGTGGCCGAGCCGCGTATTCGGACCATTCGTATCGATGCCGGCAAAAAGGACGCCGGCACCGACAACACCATCGACATCACCGCGCGCCGCACAGGTTCGCGCTGACGCTGCCAAGGAGGTAGCCATGGAAAACGAGCAGACTACTCTTTTCACCCCCCTCGCTGACGAAGCGTTTCTGAGCCTCGGCGCCGAGCAGGTCGCCTATGTGAAGGCGATCAACCTGCCCGACGGCAAGCACGCGATCGGCATTTTCTCCGCCGACGGCAAGCCGATGGCCGCCGCGCCCTCGGTCGAGATCGCCCAGGCGCTGATCCGCCAACACGATCTCGAGCCGGCACTGGTTCACTAGGATTCATTGCTGGGCGCGCGCCACTCCAGTGGCGCGTCATTGGTCGAGCTAGGAGAAGATCGCGCCACTGGAGTGGCGCGCCCCCAGCCTAAGCCGCGCTTTGGGCCTGGACCGACGATTCGACGAGCAGGGCGTAGAGGGCGTCGGCGCTTTCGGTGGCGCGCAGCTTCTCGACCAGGCTGCGGTCGCGCAACAGACGCGACACGCGCGCCAGGGCTTTCAGATGGTCCGCACCGGCGCCTTCGGGCGCCGTCAGCAGGAACACGATGTCGACCGGCCGCTCGTCGATGGCGTCGAAATCGATCGGCTGGGCGAGCCGCGCGAACAGTCCGATCGGCTTGGCGAGCGTGGCCATGCGCGCGTGCGGGATGGCGATGCCGCCGCCGATTCCGGTCGAGCCCAGACGCTCGCGCTCGAGCAGGCGGTCGAACAGGCGGCGCTCATCGAGCTTGAAAAGAGTGGCGCCGCGACTGGCCAGTTCGGCCAACAAGGCTTTCTTCCCGGACGCCTTAAGGTTCGCCAAAACGGCGTCGGGGCCGGTCAGCAAATCCGCGATTTCCACAATGTCACCAATGGGTTAACGGGCGCGAACCAATTGCGCTCGGCCGAGGGGTGCGCCCCTATAGGCGCCTCGCCCGGGCCGGTCAAGCCGCTCCTTTTGCCAGCCAAATTGGCCTCAGTCGGCCGGGCCCGACAGCGCCTGCGAGGCGATGACCGCACTCGGCAAGGCAGCCGGCAGACTGCGGCCCATGCCCAGGCGACCCAGCCGGCGCCGCTCGGCCGACGACGGAATACGCATGGCCTCGCGATACTTGGCGACGGTCCGCCGCGCGATCTCGACGCCCTCGCCCTTGAGAAGATCGACAATGCGATCGTCCGACAAGGGCTGGTGGGAATTCTCGCCGCCGACCAGAAGGCGGATGCGCGAGCGCACCGACTCCGACGACACGACCACGCCCGGCGTGCGCGCCGGCAGCGCCGAGGTGAAGAAATATTTTAGCTCGAAGATGCCGCGCGGCGTGGCGATGTACTTGTTGGAGGTCACACGGCTCACCGTGCTTTCGTGCAGCTCGGTGGCGACGGCGATGTCGCGCAGCACCAGCGGCCGGAGCGCGCTCACGCCCTTGCGGAAAAAAGCGTCCTGCTGGCGGACGATCTCGCGCGCCACTTTCAGGATCGTGGTGGCGCGCTGTTCCAGCGTCTTGACCAGCCAATTGGCCGACTGGAAGCGCTCGGCGACGAAATCGCGATCGGGCTTGGCGCGCGCGCCCTTCATTAAGGTGGCGTGGTAGTTGCGGTCGACCAGCACCTTGGGCAGCGCGTCGGTGTTGAGCTCGATATGCCAGCCTTCCTCGCCGGTGTCGGCGTCCTTGGCCGGGCGCAGGAACAGGTCGGGCGCCACCGGCTGGATGGGCTCGAAGTCGAACGCCTGGCCGGGCCGCGGATCGAGCGTGCGCAGCTCGGCCAGCATGTCGCGCAGATCCTCGTCGTCGACGCCGCAGCGGCGGCGCAACTGGCCGAGCTCGCCGGCGGCCACGAGATCGAGATTGTCGAGCAGCGCCTTCATCGCCGGGTCGAGGCGATCGCGTTCGGCGAGCTGGGCGCCCAGGCATTCCGCGACGGTGCGCGAGAACAGCCCGGCCGGCTCGATCTGGCGCAGGCGTGTGCCCACCGCCTCGACCATCTCGCGGCTGACGCACACCGCTTCGGCGACCACTGCGGCATCGAGACGGCAATAGCCCGCCTCGTCGAGACCCTCGGCGAGCTTGAGCGCGATGCGGCGCTCGGCGGCGTCGGAAAACATCAACTCGATCTGCTCGAGCACATGGACCGCCAGCGAGCGCGGACGTTCGGCCACGAAATCCAAAGCGTCGGGTGCATCCTCGCGCTGGCCGACTCGACTTGCCGTGCCATCGCCGCCGCGATCGGCATGCTCGCGCGTCCACCGCTCGTCGGCCTCGGCCAGGGCGGGGGCGGCAGCCGCCAGCGCCTCGGCGGTATCGGCCGGCGCCTCGAGGACGGGCGCTTCGGACTCGGCGATCGGGCCGTCATCGGCCGATCCTTCGGAGAGCAGCGGGTTCTTTTCCAGCTCCTGCTGGATGAAAGCGGCGAGTTCGAGATGCGAGAACTGCAGCAGCTTGATGGCTTGCTGAAGCTGCGGCGTCATTGCCAAAGTCTGGCGCGAAGCCAGGATCAGACTCGGACCAATACGCATGTACCCACCCCCCGAAGGTCGCTAGACCTCCCCGTACGGTGGTTCAAGCAATAACCGTGCCAGCCTTCAGATCAAGTGCTTTTTCAGTGCTCGAAGATGTCGACGTCGGGCCAGCCCGCCACGTCCAGGCGGGCCCGGGTCGGCAGGAAGCGGAAGGCGGCTTGGGCCAACTCCGTGCGGCCCTCGCGCTCTAAAAGTGCATCGAGCTTGGCTTTGAGCGCATGCAAATACAGCACGTCGGACGCGGCATAGGCGAGCTGCTCGTCGCTCAGGCTGTCGGCGCCCCAATCGGAGGTCTGCTGCTGCTTGGAGAGATCGACGCCCAAAAGCTCCTTGCAGAGATCCTTTAGGCCGAACCGGTCGGTGAAGGTCCGCGTCAGGCGGGCGGCGATCTTGGTGCAGTAGACCGGCTCGCAGCGCGCGCCCAGCGCATGTTCGAGCATGGCGATATCGAAGCGGCCGAAATGGAAGAGCTTCAGCACCTTGGGGTCGGCCAGCAGCGCCGCCAGCCGCGGCGCCTTGTGCGGCCCGCGCGGCATCTGCACCAGATGGGCATTGCCGTCGCCGGCCGAGAGCTGGACCAGGCACAGCCGGTCGCGATGGGGATTGAGGCCCATGGTCTCGGTGTCGATGGCGACGCTGGGGCCAAACGACAGATCGGCGGGAAGGTCGCCGCGATGCAGGCTAATCGCCATTTACCGGATGCCTCGCAAGCCCTGCATGGTGCCCAGGAGAAGACTCGAACTTCCACGCCTCTCGGCGCTAGTACCTGAAACTAGTGCGTCTACCAATTCCGCCACCTGGGCAGGTCATGCGGGCTTTTAAGGGCCCGTGAGTTAGGGCGACCCCGCGCCGATGTCAACCGCAGCCCCGCCCAGGCGGAGCGCGGCCCGGCGGACGCCGGGCCCTGTCGACGCGGCTGCGCTCGGGGTCGCTGCATCGGCGATGCATGCAGTCGCTGCATTCATCGCGGATTCGCAGGTGTAAAGTAACGCGATGCCGTCCGTTGCCGGGGAACCCGCCGAACCGCGCTTCGTCGTCATGCTCGTCTATCCGGGCGTGGTGGCCATGGACATCTTCGGACCGCTCGAGGCGTTCGCCACGGCCAATGCCATCGCCCACCGGCCGCTCTATCGGCTGGCCATCGCCGGGATGAGCCTGGCGCCGGTCGACACCTCGCTTGGCATCCGGATCACGCCCAGCGTCGCGGTCGGAGACATCCGGGAACCGATCGACACGCTGCTCGTGTCCGGCGGCTTCGGGCAGGCCGAAGCGAGCTGCGACGAGCGTCTTCTCGCCTGGCTGCGGGCCGGCCGACGACAGGCCCGCCGCTGCGGATCGATCTGCACTGGCGCCTTCGTCCTCGCCGCGGCCGGCCTGCTCGACGGCCGGCGGGCGACCACGCATTGGGCGATGGCCGAGGAGCTGGGCCGGCGCTACCCGCAGGTCGCGGTCGACGCCGACCGTATATTCGTGCGCGACGGCAGCCTCTACACCTCGGCGGGCGTGACGGCCGGGATCGATCTGGCGCTCGGCATGATCGAGGAGGATCACGGCCGCACCCTGGCGCTCAGGATCGCGCGCTCGCTGGTGGTCCATCTCAAGCGGGCCGGCGGCCAGTCGCAGTTCAGCAACCTACTGCTGGCCCAGTTCGCGGCCAGCCCGGCGGTGCGGCTAGCCCAGGAATGGGCGCTGGAGAACCTCGCGGCCGACCTCAGCGTCAAGACCCTGGCGGTGCGCGCCCACATGAGCGAGCGCACGTTCCGCCGCGCCTTCGCCGAAGAGACGGGCGAGACGCCGCGTGACTTCGTCGAGCGCATCCGCATCGACGCCGCGCGCGGCCTGTTCGAGGAGGCCCAGTTGCCGGCGCAGGCCGTGGCCACACGCTGCGGTTTTGAAACCGTCGACAATCTGCGCCGCGCTTTCATCCGCCGCCTGGGCGTCACGCCGCAGCAATATCGCCAGCGCTTCCGCCTGGCCGACGACGACCCGATGCGCAACGCTGCGGCGGAATGACCGAACTGGCCGGAAAAGCCGCCAGTTTGGCCGGATTTGTCGCCACACTTCCATGGCCGGCAGAGGTCGATTGAGCGATGCTCGCGCCACCGGCATGGCAACTTGGGGTGGCATGTTGGGCGACTGGGCATGATCGGCGTAGGGGGCTCGGTGTGGGTACCGTCACTTGCAGTGTCGGCGGCTTGGGAACCGGCCTCGTTCGTCTGATCGTGCCCAGCCTGCGCGGCTGCTACCCTGGGTAGCGCTTCCTTGGGCAGCGGCTCGGGCGAAGGACTCCACGATTGCCGGCTAGCTGTTCGATCCTGTCGCCGACAACCAGGCAACGAATGCCGGCCTTCACTTCCATGATAGGATGACCTCGCTGGGGGGCATCAATGACCGGCAGAAACGTTGGGCCATCGATTGGCGGCAAGTGGCGCTGTGCGTGCCAATCGAAGCGACTTCTGGCGGTATTGCTGGCCGGCACCTGCCTGTCGCCGCTCGTCGCTTCTCGGGCGGCCTCGACCGCCGCATCGCCCCCAACTTCCTGGCCGGCGTCACCGTGGGCTATCAGACCGGCGGGCAATGGACCGGCGGCTTCGAGGGTCGCAGCGTCACCGACACCTTCCAGGCTGGCCTCTACGGCAGCTTCACCCAGGGTCCGGTCTACGTCGATGGCCTGGCGGGCTACGCCTACAATGCCAACCAGATGTGGCGGGCCATCAACATCTCCGGCCTGCAGCCGCGCACCGCATACGGCCAGACCGGCGCCAACCAGTTCTATGGCCAGCTCGAGACCGGCTACCGCGTCGACCTCGGCGGCGCGGCGTCGTACTTCATCACGCCGTTCGCGCTGCTGCAGGGATCGACGGTGACGCAGAACGGCTTCACCGAGACCGGCGCGCAGTCGCTCAACCTCACGGTGGCGCAGCAGACCACCCAGTCCCTGCGCACGGTGTTCGGCGCGCAGCTCGGTGCGGCGATGGATGTGGGCCTGCGCGACAAGATCGCGGGTCAGTTGCGGCTGGGCTGGAGCCACGAGTTCGCCGACACCGCCCGTCCGGTGTCGGCCTCGTTCGTCGGTGCGCCGGCGCTGCCGTTCACGGTGTTTGGCGCGGCGCCGACGCGCGACGGTGCGGTGGTGGGCTTCTCGCTCAGCACGGCGGTGGCCGAGGCGATGGGCGTCTACCTGCGCTACGAAGGCAACATCGCGGGCCAGGACTCCAGCCACGCCCTCACCGCCGGCTTGCGCATGAGCTGGTGAAGCGAAGCCAAGTTCGCGCGCCAGCCAGTGCAAGCGCGGCCCAAGGCGCAATTTCCCTACACTGCCTAACCGACAGCGAGGCGCGGTCGAGGCGGGTGATAGACAAGTCCCGACCCCGCGGCCTGGGCGACTTGCACCTCGATGAAGTCGACGGCGTCGCCGACCGTCACGAACTTCGTCGCAACGTCGTTCGGGATGTAGATGTTGAACCTCTCCTCGAAGGACATGACGACTTCAACGACGTCGAGGCTGTCGGCGCCGAGGTCGTCGATGAGCCTGGAATCGTTTGTGATCTTCGCCCTGTCGGATCCGAGGTGGAAAGCGAGGATCTCTCCGACCCCTGCAGCAATGTCTGTTACCACAGCACGCTCCCTGTGCATGGCCACACAGCCATGCCTACCGGTTCGCTTATGAAGTCCGGCTGACCGGCGCAGCAAGTGTTCTTGGAAGCAACGCCGACGAAGACGAAGAACCGTGACTTGTCGGCCACACAGTTGGGCAAAGACGCGCTGACGGGCCAACGTTCCGCCGCTTTTCCGCCGCCATCTCCGCGGCCTCCCATCGCCGCAGCTCATGGCAACGACCTGCGGACAGCCAGGTCGGTTCCCCCGCCTCGACCCTTGCGCCGAAACCGGGATCGGCTATAGCCAGCGTCCATGAAGATCAAGCAGGTTACGGTTTTCGGCGGCAGCGGCTTTATCGGCCAGGCCATCGTGCGGGCGCTGGCGCCCCAGGGCTATCTCGTGCGGGTCGCCTGCCGGCGCATCGAGCTCGCCGAAAAGGTCAAGACCGCGGGCGATGTCGGCCAGATCACCCTGATGCGCGCCAACCTCCGGGTGCCGCAGTCGGTGGCCACCGCCATCGAGGGCAGCCAGGCCGTGATCAATGCCGCGGGCATCGCCTTCGAGCACGGCCGCCAGCGCTACAAGACCGTGCACGCGGCGGGCGCCCGGACGATCGCCGAGGCGGCGCGCGCCGCCGGTGTCGAGCGGCTGGTCCATGTCTCGGGCATCGGCGCCGATAGCCGAAGCTGGAAGAACCGCTATGTCCAATCCAAGGTCGAGGCGGAAGAGGCCATCGTTGCCGCCTTCGAGAGCGCCACCATCCTGCGGCCGAGCGTGGTGTTCGGCCCCGACGACGTGCTGTTC
>DASZJU010000558.1:0-24011 GCA_035947815.1 Reyranella sp. | reverse complement strand
TTCATGCTGGGCAATTTCGCGGCGATCAGCCTCGCCACGGCGTTCGTCTACCGCAAGACCATGGAAGAGGCATTGTTTCCCATCGCGGTGATGGTCAACACCATCCCGGTCGTCGCCAAGGCGCCGATCCTGGTGCTGCTGCTGGGCAACGGCATGGAGCCCAAGATCGCCATCGCCGCCATCATCTGCTTCTTCCCGACCCTGGTGAACATGACCCGCGGCCTGCGCGACGTGCGCTCCGAGCAGCTCGAGCTGATGCGCGTCCTGTCGGCCACGCCGCGCGAGGTGTTCCTGCGGATCCGCGTGCCCAACGCGCTGCCCTATCTGTTCTCGGCACTCAAGATCGCCGCCTCCACGGCGGTGATCGGCGCCATCGTCGGCGAGTGGATCGGCTCGACCAAGGGCATCGGCGCGCTGATTATCCAGTCGACCTACAATTTCGATTCGCCGCTGCTCTACGCCACCATCGTCGTCGGTTCGACCTTCTCGGCGCTGTTCTTCGGCGTGATCTCGCTCATCGAGCGAAGGGCGCTGCGCTGGAACGTGCCGCACAACGCCTGAAAAAGGAGCTGTCCCATGACCGCAACTCCCCAATTCGTCAGCGAGCCCGCCGGCCGCGTGCCCGTCGCGGCATCGTCCGACCTCGTCGTGGTGGGCGGCGGCCCGGCCGGCATCGCCGCGGCCCTGGCCGGTGCGCGCAATGGGCTCAGCGTCACCTTGCTCGAGCGCTATCCCTATCTCGGCGGGCTCGCCTCCGGCGGCATGGTGCTGGTGCTTGACGACATGTGCAACGGCCAGGAGATCGCCGTGCGCGGCCTCTGTGCCGAGCTTATCGCGCGCCTGGAGCGGCTCGGCCTGGCGGTCACTCCCCCCGAGGCCGATCGCCGCTCCGATTCAGCGATGTGGCGCAAATGGTCGCGCTGGGGTGTGTTCGACTTCACCTCGCATCTGAAGCCGCAGCCCATCGTCTATGCCGCGGCCTTCGATCCCGACGGCTTCAAGCGCGTGTCCAACGAGATGATCGCCGAGGCCAAGATCAACCTGCGTCTGCACAGCTGGTTCAGCCGCGCCCTCGTCGAGGACGGCGCCATCAAGGGCGTCATCTGCGAGAGCAAGGAGGGCCGCCAGGCCATTTTGGGCAAGATCGTCGTCGATGCCACCGGCGACCTCGACGTCGCGGCCTCGGCCGGCGCGCCGCACATCGAGGGCGCTTATATCGTCACCACGGTGTTCCGCCTGGGCGGCGTCGCCATCGAGGAGGCCGAGCGCTTCGAGTACGAGGAGCCGGAAGCCTTCAAGGCGCTCGACCGCGAGGCCAAGCGCACCATCGGCGGCTCGTGGGACAAATGGTGGCTGAAGACGCCGCTGCCCGGCGTCGTGTGGTGCAACTGCCCGCACATGGCCAATTACGACGGCCTCAAGGTCGAGGATCTCACACGCGCCGACTTCGAGGGCCGCAAGCGGATCGCCAACCTGCTCGAGTTCCTGCACGCCAAGATGCCGGGCTTCCGCGACTGCTATGTGGTCGACGTGGCGCCCCAGCTCGGCATCCGCCAGACGCGCCTGCTCGAAGGGCTCTACGTCGTGACCAAGGAGGACGTGACCGAACGCCGGCACTTCGCCGACAGCGTGGCGCGCGGCCGCGACTACTACACGCCTTACCGTTCGCTGCTGCCGCGCGACGTGAAGGGGCTGGTCGTTGCCGGCCGACACTACTCGGCGACCTCGTCGGCCCAGCGCATGTCGCGCGAGATCCCGCCCTGCATGGCGATGGGCGAGGCCGCCGGCGAGGCCGCGGCGCTGGCACTGGAAGGCAGCGTGGCGCTCGATCGGGTCGATGTCGGCAAGCTGCAGGCGCGCCTGCGCGCCCGCGGCGCCGATCCCGGCGACCGGCCGGCCGCCAACGCCACCGTGCTGAGGGCCGCGGAATGAGCGCCGTTCCGCAGCCGCTCACCGGTATAAAGGTGCTCGACTTCACCCAGGTCATGATGGGGCCGTGCGCCACCCAGATGCTGGCCGACTACGGCGCCGACGTGATCAAGATCGAGCGGCCGGGCGCCGGTGACCTGTCGCGCACCTCGCTGGCAGACGATCCGGACGGGCTCAACAATCCGGTGTTTAGAAGCCTCAACCGCAACAAGCGCTCGATCGCCCTCGACCTGCGCGGCGACGCGGGCAAGGCGATCGTCTACGACCTGGTGAAGACCGCCGACGTGGTGGTGAACAATTTTCGCGCCGGCGTCATGGACCGCATGGGCTTCGGCTACGAGGCACTCTCCAAGATCAATCCGCGCATCATCTGCGCCTTCGGCTCGGGCTTCGGGCAGAGCGGGCCACTGTCGCATAAAGGCGGCCAGGACATCCTGGCCCAGGCACTGACCGGCGTGATGGCGCGCAAGCCCGACCAGGGCCTGCCGACGTCGGTCTACGCCACGGCGCTCGCCGACTACTCGGCCGGCATGCATCTCGTGCAGGGCATCCTGCTCGCCCTGATGCAGCGCGAGAAGACCGGCGTCGGCCAGTCGCTTTCGGTGTCGCTCTACGATTCCATGCTCGCCATGCAGATGCAGGAAGCCGCCATGTGGCTGCAGCGCAAGCGCGAGCTCAACTGGGGCGCCTTCCCGCTGACCGGCGTGTTCGAGACGACCGACGGCGCGGTGGTGATCGTCGGCGCCTTCAAGGCCAATCCGCTGCAGGACATCTGCCGCGCGCTCGGTTTGCCCGACCTGTCGGTCGACCCGAACTACGCGACCTTCGCCAAGCAGGCCGAGAACAAGGCGGAATTGCACCGCCAGTTCCGCAGCAAGCTCTCGACCGACACGACGGCACACTGGCTCGCCAAGTTGGAGGAGCAGGACCTCTTGTGCGCGCCGGTGCGAACCTTGGGCGAGGCGCTGGCTTCGGAGCAGACCGCCGCGAACAACATGGTGGTGTCGCTCGACGCCAACGGCAGCGGCCGCAACGAGCCGCTGAAACTGGTCGCCTCGCCGATCACCATGGATGCCTCCGCATTCCGCCTGCGCCATGCGCCACCCGCGCTCAGCGAGCACGCCACGGAGATCCTGGGCGAGCTGGGTTATGCGCCGGACCGCAT
Source organism: Reyranella sp. (assembly GCA_035947815.1). Taxonomy (GTDB): domain Bacteria; phylum Pseudomonadota; class Alphaproteobacteria; order Reyranellales; family Reyranellaceae; genus Reyranella. The sequence continues at coordinate 20,917 of DASZJU010000558.1, read as the reverse complement.
CGTCGCGTTGCGCACGGCCAAGGTGCTGTCGTGACCATCCGCTTCGACGTGAAGGGCCACGTCGCGCGGGTCACGATCGACCGGCCCGACCGCTTGAACGCTATCGACGAGGCGTCGGAATCCGAGCTGATGCGGATCTGGTCCGCCATCGAGCAGGACGAGCAGGTGCGCTGTGTCGTGCTCACCGGCGCCGGCGAGCGCGCCTTCTGCACCGGTGCCGACATGAAGCAGAGCGGCAACAAGACCGGGCTGGAGTATTGGGCGTCGGCGCGGCCCGGCGGTTTCGGCGGCCTGGCGTTGCGCGAGACGCTCGACGTGCCGGTGATCGCCCGCGTCAACGGCCACGCGCTGGGCGGCGGCATGGAGATGGTGCTGGGTTGCGACATCGTCGTCGCCGCCGAGAAGGCGACTTTCGGTTTGCCCGAACCGCGCGTCGGCCGGCTGGCGCTGGACGGCGGCATCGCCGTCCTGCCGCGTCGCATTCCGCATGTCTGGGCGATGGGCATGCTGCTGACCGGCCGGCGGGTGCCGGCGGCCGAAGCGCTCGCCTTCGGCCTGGTCAACGAAGTCGTCCCGCAGGCCGGGCTCGACGAGGCGGTCGATCGCTGGATCGCCGGCATCCTGGCCTGCGCGCCGCTCTCGGTGAAGGCCATCAAACAGATGGTGCGCCGCGGCGCCGGCCTCTCGCCGCAGGAAGCGCAGAGGCTTCGCCTGCCGGCCCTGGTCGCCGCCCTTCAGTCGACCGATCAGGACGAAGGCGTAAAAGCCTTCGTCGAGAAGCGCGCGCCGCAGTGGCAGGGTCGGTGATGACCTACGTCGTCACCTCGACCTGCATCGATGTGAAGGACGGCGTCTGCCAGAAGGTTTGCCCGGTGGAGTGCATCTACGAGGGCGGCCGCATGATGTATATCCAGCCCGACGAATGCATCAATTGCGGCATCTGTGTCTCGGTCTGCCCGGTGCAGGCGATTTACGAGGATGTCGACGTGCCGGCGGCCGAACAGCCTTTCCTTGCCACCAATACGGAGTTCTTCGGTGACGGCGTCACCGGCTGGGGCGCCCCGGGCGGCGTAACGCCTTCTTACGTGAGCAAGCTCGACACGCCCTTGGTGCGCGACTTTCCCGCGCACAAATCCTGAGATCAGATCGGCACGATCGACCGGTGCTTCGGCGGATGATCGTTCGGCCGGCGCGCCTGGGTCTGGGCGAAGATCTCGATCAGCCGGCGGCGGGTGTCGCGCGGATCGATGACGTCGTCGACGCCGAAGCCCTCGGCCGCGCGCAAGGCGCCGATGCGCGCGCGCGTCTCGTCTATCATCTCCTGCCGGCGTTTCTGCGGGTCAGGCGCCCGCTCGTATTCCTTGCGGAAGGCGACATCGATCGCGCCTTCGATCGACATGGCGCAGATTTCGGCCGTCGGCCAGGCGAAGCAGGCGTCGGCGGCGAAGCTGCGGCCGCCGCTCATGGCGAAGTAGCCGAGGCCGTAGCCCTTGCGCAGCACGACCGAGATGCGAGGCACGCTGACATGGCCCCATTCGAAGATCAGCTTGGCGCTGCGCCTGCCGAGATTGGTGCGCTCCGCCCCCGAGCCGATCGAGAAGCCCGGCACGTCGATGAACGACACCAGCGGCAGGCCATAGGCATCGCACAGCGCCAGGAAATGCGCACCCTTGTCGCAGGCGTTGGCATCGAGCATGCCGCCCAGCCGCTGCGGCTGGTTGGCGATGAAGCCGACCGGCCGTCCGCCCAGGCGTGCGAAGGCCGTCACCAGATTGCCGGCGAAGGTGGGCTTCAGTTCGAAGACGCTGCCTCTGTCGGCGATCATCGCCAGCACCTTGCGCACGTCGTAGACCTTGCGCGCCGAGGTCGGCACCAGATCGAGGATAGCGTCGTCGATGCGGTTGGCCTCGGCGCCGTCGCTGCATGTCGGCCGTTCGGCGCCTGAATTGCTCGGCAGATAGGAGAGAAATCGCTTGGCGGCGTCGAACGCTGCATCTTCGTCTTCGACGCCCAGGTCGGCGAGGCCGACGCGATCGACCTGCAGGTCGGCGCCGCCCAGGCTCATATTGTCGGTGTCCTCGCCGGTCGCGGCCTTGACCAGCGCCGGTCCGGCCAGCCCCATGGTCGAGAGGCCGCGCACCATCACGACGAAATCGGCGAGGCCCGCATAGTTGGTGGGTCCGGCGAAACCTGCGCCCAGCATCAGCGCCACCATCGGGATCCAGCCCGAGGCGCGGGCGAAATTGTGGAACATGCCGTTGGCATGGGCGAAGTGGCGCGAATCCTGGCCGTCCTGGATGCGATGCCCGCCGCCGTCCAGCACCATGACCAGCGGCAGGCCGCGCGTGATGGCGATCTGCAGGGCGCGCTGGGTCTTGGCGCTGCCGAGCTTGCCGATGCTGCCGCCATGCACCGAGAAATCCTGCGAGAAGATCACCACCGGCCGGCCATCAATCGACGCCGTGCCGACCACCACGCCATCGGCCGGCGTCTGCACGCGGGCGCGTGCCGATGCCTCGGGCCCATCGTCGTCCTGCTCCGGCGTCACCAGCGCGCCCATCTCGCGGAACGAGCCCTCGTCGATCAGCCGGGCCAGTCGCTCGCGGGCGCTCAGCCGCCCGCGCGCATGGACGCGCTCGACGGCGGCGGGGCGGGCTTCGTCCAGCAGGCCCGCGCGCGCCGTCTCGACGGAGGCGATCAGGTCCTGGATGCGGGGAGGCGTGACGGTCATGTCGATGGTTGCTCCATTCTTGATCATGATCTTCCGGACCGCGGGCCTCCGGCCCGCGGTCCGAATGAGCATGAGAAGACACATGCCCTAGGCCGAGAGGCGTTCGCGCCTGAGCCGGATGCCGGCCTTCTCGCGGTCCCAGGTGTCGGCGGTAATGCCTTCGCTGCGCAAAAGATGCTTCTGCACCTTCTGCGTCGGCGTCTTGGGCAGTGCCGGCACGATGCGGATGTAGCGCGGCACCATGAAGTGGGCCATGCGCGGCGTCAGGAAGGCGATCAATTCCGCCGGATCGAGGGTGGCGCCGTCGACCAGGGCGACCGCCGCCAGCACTTCCTCCTCGGCGAACTCGCTGGGTACGGCGACGGCGGCGGCCTCGCGGATCGCGGGATGGGCGCAGATCTCGGTCTCGACCTCGAACGAGGAGATGTTCTCGCCGCGCCGGCGGATCGCGTCCTTCATGCGGTCGACGAAGAAATACTGCCCGTCGTCGCCGACGCGGAAGGCATCGCCGGTGTGGAACCAGCCGTTGCGCCATGCCTTGGCCGTCGCCTCGGGATTCTTGTAGTAGCCGTGGTTCATCGCCCACGGACGATCGGTGCGCACGATCAGCTCGCCGACCTCGCCCGGCGCCACTTCGCAGTCGTTTTCGTCGACGACCCGGGCCTCGACGCCAGGCCGCGGCCGGCCGCAGGTGCCGAGCGGCGCCGGGTTCCTGGCCGAGCGTATCGGCGTCGATACTTCGGTCATGTTGAACACGGTGTAGACCTCGCAGCCGAAGCGCTGGGAGAACGCAGCGGCGTCCTCGCACAATGGCACCATGATGGCGCTGGTGAGCGTGTGGGCGCGATCCTGCGGGCCGGGTGCCTGCTTCACCAGGAACGTCGCCATCACGCCCAACAGCACGCACGAGGTGGTGCCGCTTTCGCTGACGACACGCCAGAATGATGCCGTGTCGAACGCCTCGACGACAGCGATCGAACCGCCCAGCGCCAGCATGGCATAGACCGCCGCCGTGCCGCCGACATGGAACAGCGGCAGGTTGACCATGAAGCGGTCATCCGCGCCCAGCGCCTGAAACGATTCAGTGCCCATCGAATAGAGCTGCAGGTACGACGACATCACGCCCTTGGACGGACCGGTCGTGCCCGAGGTGTAGATGATGGTCTGCATGTCCCACGGCGCGATCTCGCGCGCGAGCGGTGGTGCCGCGCCGTCGGCGGGTTCCAGCACGGCCGCCGGATGGACGGTGAGGCCGGGCACGGCGGGTGCAGCGCCGCCCAGCACGACCGCTGCCGTGAGCGCCGCGCGGTCGATGTCGGCCAGTCGGCCCAGAAGATCGCCGTGGGCCACAATCAGCCGCGCATCGGAATTCGCCACGACATGCGCCAGCAGGCCGCCGCGATAGGCGAGATTGATCGGCACATAGACCGCGCCGAGATAGTTGAGGCCGAACCAGACGCGAATCGCATCCGGTCCGTTGGGCAGCCACGACAGGACCTTGTCGCCCTGCGCGATGCCCAGTGCGGCGAGTCCAATCGCTGTGCGACGCGCGATCGCTTGCGTCTGGCGATAGGTCCATTGGGTGCCATCGGCGAAACGCGCGAACACCTTGTCGGGTGTTGCCGCGGCGTGACGATCGAGCAGCGGCCGCAGCACGCACAGATCGGCTGAGGGAACGCGCGGATCGAACCAGGATTTCGGCATCGGCGAACTTTCTCCGTTCATGCTCGTCGCATCGTTGTGTCTGAATACGAAGCGTACTAGCGTTCGGCGAGCACAAAACAATACGCGAAAATCCAGCGCGCACAGGTGAGGAAACGCATGACCCACAGTAAAAAGCCGCCCTTCGGATTGCGGCGCGACGGCAGCATCGACCGCCGTGATTTCCTGCGTACCGCAGGGCGATTGGGCGTCGGCGCTTTCGGCCTGTCGAGCCTGGGCCTCGTTGGCGCCGCGCATGCGGCAGAGCCGTTCAACATCGGCTGGGTGCGGCCGACAACGGGCCGGCTCGCCTCGTCCTTCTCCTATCTCTATATCGGTGGTCTGATCGCCATCGAGGAGATCAACGCGGCGGGCGGCATCATGGGCCGGCCGATCACGCGCATCGAAGAGGACGACGAAGCCTCGCCCGCCAAGGAACCGGCGATCGTCAAGAAGCTGCAGGAATCGGGGATCAACTTCATCGCCGGGCCGACCGGCAGTTCGCAGGCACTATCGTCGCTCGCCACCACGACGCCGGCCAAGATCATCCAGGCGACCTACGCCAACGGCGCGGAGATGGGCGACGGCATCAAGTACCCGTACCACTACCAGTGCACCTTCAACACCAACCAGCAGGGCGAGATCGCCGTGCGCTACCTGGTCGAGAAGATGAAGCTGAAGAAGATCGGCATCCTGCAGGAAAACACCGCCTTCGGCGAGCAGGCGACGGCGGCCTCGCGCGCCACCCTGAAGAAGCTCGGCCTCGAGCCGGTGAAGGTCGAGGTCTATCCGCTGAACGCGCCCGACCTCAACACCTATGTCGGTAACCTGCGCAAGGCTGGCATCGACGGCATGATCGCCTGGATCGCCAACGTGCCCAACGCCGCCATGGCCTTCAACGCCATGAATACCCAGAAATGGTTCCCGCCGATCACCGGCCATAACGGCCTGTTCCTCGACGCGCTGTTCGACCTGGTGCCGCCCGAGGCGCTGACCAACGTCTACGGCACGATGTACCGCTCGCTGATGTGGACCGACACGACCAGCCCCGGCCCGCGCCAAGTGGCCTTCGCCAAGAAGGTCGCCACTTATTATCCCGAGGGCAAGGGCTCGGGCGTGCCGGTCGCCAACAGCCCGTACTATGATTTCCTGCACGTGCTGAAGGTGGCGATCGAGGGCGAGAAGAGCTTCGAGCCGGAGAAGGTAAAAAAAGCCCTCGACAGCATCAAAGGCTACCAGGGCCTTTTGGGCACCATCAACTTCACGCCCGAGAACCACACCGCGATCGGCATCGACGACATCGCGCTCGCTTCGGTGGCCTCGGGCAAGGATCCAAGAGCAATGGGCATTTTCCGCGAAATGGCCAAGTAGGCATGGATCTCGACCTGCTGGTCGGCGCGCTCACCGCCGGCAGCCTCTATGCGCTGGTGGCGATGGGATTCAACATCCTCTACCGGCCGACCAACGTCTTCAATTTCGCCCAGGGCGACCTCGTGATGCTGGGTGCCATGTTCGGTGCCACCTTCATCACCCTGCTCGGCCTGCCGTGGTTCGTGGGCGCGGCACTCGCCATGCTGGCGGTGGCGGCGCTGGCGCTGGTCGAGGAGAAGATCGCCGTCGCGCCGGTCCTCAGTCGCTCGGCCACAAGTCATGGCTGGGTGATAACCACGCTTGCCGTCTCGATGATCCTCGCCAACCTGGTCGGCCTTGGCTGGGGCCCCGACCCGATCGCTGTCCGGCCGCCCGCGCCGCTCAGCACGGATACCTTCGAGCTTTTGGGCGCCAATATCAGCTCCTACCAGATCGCGGTCATGGTGATCACCGTGGTGCTGGTGCTGGGCGTCGAGGCGTTTTACGGCACGCGCAGCGGCAAGGCGGTGCTGGCCGTGGCCGAGGATCGCGACGCCGCCCTGCTGCGCGGCATCAACCCCAACCGGCTGTCGAGCTGGTCGTTCTTCCTGGGTGGCGGTGTCGCGGCGCTGACCGGCGTGCTCGCTGCACCGGTGCTCTACGCCTCGACCGGGCTCGGCCCGTCGCTGCTGCTGAAGGGTTTTGCCGCGGCGGCGGTGGGGGGCATCGGCAACAACCGCGGCGCTCTTTTGGCAGGCTACATCATTGGCATCGTCGAGGCCGTGGCGGCGGCGCTGCTGTCGCCGGGCTATCAGCTTGCCGCCACCTTCGCCGTGATGCTGGTGATCCTGCTGATCCGCCCGCACGGCCTGTTCGGCCGCGCCGAGGCGCGGGCGGTCTGACACCATGGGCGACGCGGCGCGCGCGCTGATCCGCTCGCCGCGCACCCGGCCGGCCCTGCTGTTCACGCTGGCGCTCGCCCTCTATCTCGCGCCCTTCGTGGTCGGCACCGAATACCGGCTGTTCATCGCCACCCAGATGGCCGCCTACGTGCTGGTAGCGATCGGGCTCAACCTGCTGAACGGCTATGGCGGGCAGGTCTCGCTGGGCCATGGCGCGCTGGTGGCGATCGGCGCCTATACCGTGGCGTTGGCGATGGTCGATCATCAGTGGTCGTTCTGGCCGGCGGCGCTGCTGGCCATGGTGGCGGCCGCTGCGGTCGGCGCGGTCATGGCGTTGCCGGCCTTCCGGCTCTCGACCTGGTACTTCGCGCTGATCACCTTGGGTTTCGCCGAGGTCGTGGGCGGCCTTTTGACGGAATGGCGCGAACTGACGCACGGCTTTGCCGGCGTCGTCGGCATTCCCAAGCCGGTCGTGCTGGGCCACGCGCTCACCTCGTTCGACCTCTACTGGCTGGCGCTCTCGCTCAACATCCTGGCGCTGCTGGGCATGGCCAACCTGCTGCGCTCGCGCTTCGGCCGCGCGCTGGTGGCGGTGCGCGACAACCCCGTGGCGGCGACGGCGGCCGGCGTGTCGCTGGTGCGCATCAAGATGATGGCCTTCGTGGTGAGCGCTGCGATGGCGGGACTCGCGGGCGCGCTGTTTGCCGTCCAGAAGACGGTGGTTACGCCGGACGATTTCACCGCCGACTTCTCGATCTTCTTCCTGCTGATGGTGGTGCTGGGCGGCGCCGGCCGTCTGTGGGGCCCGGTGGTCGGCGCGGTCGTGTTCTTCCTGGTGCCGGAACTGCTCACCGCGCTGCAGAGTTGGCGCATGCTGATCTACGGTGTGGCGCTGCTGCTCCTGATGCTCTACGCGCCGCACGGTCTGGTCGGCGCGATCGAAATCGGCTGGAAACGCCTGCGCACGCGGCTCGGCCTTTCCAACATCCCGCCCGCGCCGTCGCTGGCAACGGCGCGCGAGACGGTCCAGCCGGTGGCCGGCGCCGCGCTCTCGGTGCGGGACGTCGAGAAGCGCTTCGGCGGCGTCGCAGCACTTGCCGGCGTCAGCCTCGACGTCGCGGCCGGCACGACCCACGCCATCGTCGGCCCCAACGGCTCGGGCAAGACGACGCTGCTCAACATGATCTCGGGCTTCTATCCGATCGATGGCGGCACGATCCTGATCGACGGCCGGTCGGTCGTCGGCATGGCACCGCACCGCATTGCCCGCGGCGGCGTCGGCCGCACTTTCCAGACGCCGCGGATGTTGCCGCAGCTCAGCGTGCTCGACAACGCGCTGCTCGGCGCCTTCCCGGCCGAGCGCCAGGGCGCTGCGGCGGCGGCGCTCTGCCTGCCGCGCGCGCGGCGCGAGCAGGCGGCCTCGCTTGGCGGCGCTTTGCGCTATCTCGACTTCGTCGGCCTTGCCGATCGGGCGATGGAGCCGGCCGGCGAGCTGCCGCACGGCCAGCAGCGCCTGGCCGAGATCGCCCGCGCCCTTGTCGGCCGGCCGCGCCTGCTGCTGCTCGATGAACCGGCGGCCGGCCTGTCGCTGGCCGAACTCGACCGGCTGGGCGAGCTTATAGCGGCGATCGGCGCGCTGGGCACGACCGTGGTGATCGTCGAGCACCATCTCGAGCTGGTGGCCAATATCTGCCGCAGCGTGACCGTCCTGGAGCGCGGCACGGTGCTGGCCTCGGGCACGCCGGCCGAGGTGTTCTCCCACGAGGAAGTGATCGCCGCCTACATGGGATCGCATACCGGCGTCGGGCAGGCAGCCTCATGAGCGCCGGCGCGACCATGCTGCAGGTGAGCGGCCTCGAGGTCGGCTACGGCCATGTCGGCGTGCTGCGCGGCGTCGATCTCGCGGTGAGCGAGGGCGACATCGTGGCCCTGGTCGGCAGCAACGGCGCCGGCAAGAGCACGCTTTTGCGGGCGATCTCCGGCCTGCTGCGGCCGTCGGCCGGCCACGTGGTCTTTGTCGGAAGCGACATCGCGGGCCAGCCGCCGCACCGCATCATCGATCTCGGGCTGCTGCACGTGGCCGAAGGGCGCCGCCTGTTCCGCCGCCAGAACGTGCACGCCAACCTCGAGCTCGGCCTCTACCGCGCGCGCCTCGACCGGGCTGTCGAGCGGCAGCGCTACGATTTCGTCTACGAACTCTTTCCCATGCTGGCCGAGCGGCCGCAGGCGCTGGCGGGCGTGCTGTCGGGCGGCCAGCAGCAGATGCTGGCGATCGCCCAGGCGCTGATGCGCCAGCCCAAACTCCTGATGCTCGACGAGCCGTCGCTCGGGCTGGCGCCCATCGTCGTCGACCAGGTCATGGAGGTGCTGCAACGGCTGCGCGCGGCCGGCACCACCATCCTGCTGGTCGAGCAGATGGTCGAGCGCGCGCTCGATATCGCCGACCATGCCTACGTGCTGCAGAACGGCGCCGTCATCGGCAGCGGCACGCCCGAGGCGATCCGCGCCGGCGACCTGATCCGTCGCGCCTATCTCGGTGCGGTGTCGGATCGCGGCTCCGTGTCATCCTGAGCGCAGCGAAGGATCTTATGCCCGTGGCAAGCGGCGATGAGATCCTTCGCTGCGCTCAGGATGAAATGAAGGGGATCAAGTAGAAGTGCTTAGAACGGCTCGATCAGCCGCTTGCGGGTCGTGCGCGGCGGTGGTGGAGGCAGGGTGGCCAGGGTCTTGATCAGGATGTCGCGCGTGTCGGCCGGGTCGATCACGTCGTCGTAGTGGTAGCGGGCGGCGACTTCGATTGCGGTGTTGGAGCGTTTCAGCGCATCGGTCAGGCGCTTGTGCAGCGGGGCGCGCTCTTCGGCGTCGGCGACGGCGTCGAGTTCGGCCTTGTAGATGATGTTGACCGCGCCCTCGAGCCCCATGCCGCCATACTCCGCCGTCGGCCAGGCGAGCAGGATGGCGGGATTGAGCGGCTGCGAGCCCATGACGTAGTAGCCGAGGCCGTAGGCCTTGCGCAGCACCACCGTCATCACCGGCACGGTGGCGTTAGCGAAGGCCGTGAGCACGCGGGCGCTCTTGCGCACCAGGCCGGTGCGCTCGACGTCCGGTCCGACCATCAGGCCAGGCGTGTCGCAGAGCGACAGGATCGGAATGTCGAAGGCGTCGCAGAGCTGGATGAAGTGCGCCGCCTTGTCCGAGGCCGGGCTGTCGATGGCGCCGGCCAGGAACATCGGCTGGTTGGCGACCACGCCGACCGGCCGACCGGCGATGCGGATGAGCGACGTCACCACGGCGCGGCCGAAGCCTGCCTTCAGCTCGAGCACGCTGCCAATATCGGCAATGCCGTCGATCACCTTGCGCACGTTGTAGGCGCGTCGCGGATTGTCCGGCACGACGTCGCGCAGGGCCGTTGCGTCGGGCGCCGCGCCCGGGGCGATCCCGCCGCCGAAATAGCCGAGATACTTGCGCGCCACCGCGACGGCCTCGGCTTCGTCCTCGACCAGCACGTCGATGACGCCCGATGCCACATGCACCGACGCCGGGCCGATCTCCTCGGGCGTCAACTTGACGCCAAGTGCGGCCTCCACGAGCGGCGGGCCGGCCATGCCTAGCGTGGAATCCTTTGTCGCGATCAGCACGTCGCACATGCCGGCGAGGTTGGCGTGGCCGGCGAAGGCGCGGCCGGGCAGGATGCCGATGGTCGGCACCAGCCCCGAGAGGCGCGCGAACACCACGAAGGTGGGCGTGGCGCCGCGGCCCTCGACCTTCATGTCGTGCGGCCGCGCCCCGCCGCCGTCGAGCCAGCACACTACCGGCAGGCGATGGCGCTCGGCATGCTCGAACATGCGGGTCGTCTTCATGTGGTTGATGGCGCTCTGCGTGCCGGCATAGACCGTGTAGTCGTAGATCAGCAGGTCAACCGGCCTGCCGTCGATCTGCGCGGTCCCCATGATCACGCCGTCGGCGGCGCCGGTCATGCCCGACACGGCAGGCCGCGCAAGTCCGCCATACTCGACGAAGCTGTCGGGGTCGACGAGGGCGGCGATGCCCTCGCGGGCCGTCCAGCGGCCGCGCTTGCGTTGTTGCGCCACCGCCTTCGGACGGGCGTCATCGAGAATGGCGGCGCGACTTTCGAGCACCTGCTGCAGGTCGGGCCGCAGGGGCTTGTCTGATTTGGGGTCTGTCATGTCCTGTCATACTGGCGTGTCCAGCGCTCGCCGGACAAGCCATTATGCGCAGAACCAGCCCGGTCAGGCCGTCCGCATCCGCTCGGCCCGCTTGCGCAGCAGATGCGCGCAGCCCATCAGGAGCACCGTCAGCACGATCGTCAGCGTCGAGACGGCGGCGATCGTGGGATCGATCTGAAAGCGCAGATCGTCCCACATGCGGCGCGGCAGCGTGACGGCGCCGGAGCCCGACAGGAAGAGCGCCACGACCAGCTCGTCGAAGGATGTGATGAAGGCGAACAGGGCGCCGACCAGCACGCCGGGCCGGATCAGCGGCAGTGTCACCTGGAAGAACGTCCCGCCGGGCGTGGCACCGAGGCTGAGCGCCGCCTGCTCCAGCCGGGGGTCGATACCCGCCAGGCTGGCGCTGACGCTGGTCACGACGAACGGCACGGCGAGGCAGGTATGGGCCAGCACGAGGCCGATCGGCGAGCCGACCAGCCCGTAGCGCGAGAAGGCATAGTAGATGCCGATCGCCACGACGATCACCGGCACGATCAGCGGCGAGAGGATCAGCCCGGCCGCCACGACGCGCAGCGCGCGCGGCAGGCGGGCGATGCCCAGCGCCGCCAGCGTGCCGAGCAGCGTCGCCAGCACGACGGTCGCGGCGGCGACCCAAAGGCTGAGCCAGGTCGGCCGCAGCCAATCCTCGCTGCCGAAATAGGCGCTGTACCAGCGCAAACCGAAGGCCGGCGGCGGGAAGGTGAGGTAGGTCGCCGACGAGAACGACACCACGACCACGACGACGATGGGAAAGGCGAGGAACAGCAGGATCAGCCCGACTACTGTCGCCGGCAGGAGGCGTGCAGCCGTCATCGCGTGTTCATCCGGAAGGCATTGCTGATACCGGGCAGGCGATAGCAGGCGGCGATGATCGCGAGCGCGGTCGTCAGCAGGACGGCGGACAAGGTCGCGGCATAGCCCCAGTTGAGCTGGTCGACCTGCTGGGCGATCAGCATCGAGAGCGTGATCTCGCGCGGGCCGCCGACCATGGCCGGCGTGATGTAGAAGCCGAGCGCCAGCACGAAGACCAACAGCACACCCGCGGCGACACCCGGCATGGAAAGCGGCAGGACCACCTGCCGGAAGGTCCGCCAGGGCGTGGCTCCCAGCCCCGACGCCGCGCGCGCCAGCGAGGGATCGATCTGCCTGAGCGCGTTGGCGATCGGCAGGATCATGTAGGGCAGCAGGATGTGGACCATCGCGATCTGCGTGGCGAGCGGCGTGTTGAGGATGCGCAGCGGCTGCTCGAGCAGGCCGGCGGCAAGCAGGGCCTCGTTGATCAGCCCATGCCGTCCCATCAGCACCATCCAGGCGTAGCTGCGCACCAGAACGCTGGTCCAGAAGGGCAGCAGAATCAGGATCAGGATGAGCGGCGCCCAGCGCCGCGCGCGCACCAGGGCGAGCGCCACCGGGTAGCCCAGCAGCAGCGTTCCCACGGTGACGATCACGGAGGTGTAGAGCGTGTTCCAGAAGACCTTCTGGAACACCGTGTCGTCCGGCAGTGCCGCGTAGTGCGACAAGCTCCAGACCGGATCGGAGACGCTGCGCATCAGCATCGTCACCACCGGCAAGGCGTAGAAGGCCAGCATGAAGGCGAGCAGCGGCGCCGCCAGCAGCAACGGCATCAGGCTCTTCGGACCGCGGGCGTCCCACCCGCTCATGATCATGAGGCGGGCGAGACGCCCGCGGTCCGCCGAGCCAAGGGGACGGACGATTGCTTCAGACAAGGATCGTATCCGCGACCGACCAGGCGATCTCCGCCTGTTCGCCGACCGCGCGCCGCCGGATCGCGGCGCTTGACGGCTCCTTCAGCACCATGGCGGTGCCGTCGTTGGCCAGAAGCATGTAGCGGCAGCGTTCGCCGGCAAAAACCGCCTCGGTCACGGTGACGCTGAGCCGGTTCTGCGGCGCGTTCGAACTCCAGGCGCCGTCGGTGAAGCGCAGGCGCTCCGGCCGCGTCGTCAGCATCACCTTCTCGCCAGTGGCCGGCCGGCCGGGACAGAGGGCACGCAGCAGCGCGCCGTCGCACTCGGCCACGACGACGTCATCCTCGATGCCGCGCACGATGGCAGGCAGGAAATTCGACTCGCCGATGAAGCCGGCGACGAAACGGCTGCTCGGCCGGTCGTAGAGATCCTCGGGCCGCCCGACCTGCGCCACGAGGCCTTCGTTCATGACGGCGATGCGGTCCGACATGGTGAGCGCTTCTTCCTGGTCGTGCGTGACATAGATGAAGGTGATGCCGAGATCGGCATGCAGGCGGCGCATCTCGAGCTGCAGGTTCTCGCGCAGCTGCTTGTCTAGGGCGCCCAGCGGCTCGTCCATCAAGAGAAGGCGCGGCTTGAAGACGATGGCGCGGGCGAGCGCCACCCGTTGCTGCTGGCCGCCGGAGAGCTGGCGCGGATAGCGCTCGCCATAGCCCGGCAGGTGAACCAGCTCGAGCGCCTCGCCGACCAGCTTCGCCCGCTCCGCCTTGGCGACGCCGCGCTGCTTCAGCGGGAAGCCGATATTCTCGGCCACCGTGAGATGGGGAAACAATGCGTAGTTCTGGAACACCATGCCGATGTTGCGGCGATAGGGCGGCATGGCGACCACCGACTTGGCATCGATGGCGATGTCGCCGGCGGTCGGCATCTCGAAGCCCGCGATCATCATCAGCGTCGTCGTCTTGCCCGACCCGCTCGGTCCCAGCAGCGTTAAAAACTCGCCCGAGCGAATGTCGAGCGAGACGCCGGCCACTGCGGCGACGCGGTCGTAGCTCTTCTCCAGGCCGGTCAGCGACACCGCGGCGCCGCGGCCGGCTCCCGCCATCGCCGTCAGCTCAGCAGCCATTTGTTGAACCGGTTGACGACCGCCTCGCGATTGTCGATCCACCAGTCGTAGTCGTAGTTCACCAGCTGCGACTTGATGGCGGGCGCGCTCGGCAGCACTTTCAGCCGCTCAGCCGGGATGTACTCGTTCGACTTGTTGTTGACCGAGCCGTAGGGGATGCCGAGCGCGACGCGGGCCTGCGGGATCGCCATCGTCGAGTAGGCTGCGAACTTCATCGCGTTCACCTTGTTCTTCGCGCCCTTGGGGATGCCCCAAGCGTCGCGCTTCAGCAGGCCCTGGTTCCAGCTGATCGCGCCGGGAACGCCCGCCGCCTGCAGCGCCGCCATGCGGCCGTTCCACACCGTGGTCATCACGACCTCGCGGTCGGTCAGAAGCTGGATCGGCACGGCGCCGGTGTCCCACCACTTGACGACGTCCTTCTTGATCTTGTCGTAGCTCGCGAAGGCCTTGTCGATATCGATGGGATAGACCTTCTCGGGCGGTACCCCGGCCGCCATCAGCGCGAACTCCATCTCGGGCCAGCCGCCCGCGCTCGTGCCGACCATGGCGCGGTCGCCGGGAAACTTCTTGGTGTCCCAGAAATCGGCCCAGCCCGTCGGCATGGCGCCCTTGAAGGCGTCGGTGCGGTAGGCCAGCACCTGCGCCCACACCAGCATTTCCAGGCCGTACTCGAAGCGGTAGGCAGCATCGACACCGGAATCGACTAGGTCGTAGTCGATCTTCTCGAAATAGTCGCCGTGCTTCTGCAGGTTCATGATCGAACCGCGGCTGAGCTGCGCCATGTCCCATTCGACGTTGCCGGTCTCGACCATGGCCTTGACCTTGGTCGGATCGGAGCCCGGGAACGCCCGCACCTTGATGCCTGAAAGCTTCTCGAACGGCTCGAAGTAGGCCTTCTGCTGCGTGTCCTGCATGGTGCCGCCGAAAGTGGCGATGCGGACCTCGCCAGTGCCCTTGAGCGCGTCCGGGATGGACGTGACCTCGGGCCAGGCGGCTTGCGCGCTCGCGGGACGGATGAACGGCGCGGCGAGGCCGCCGCCTAAAAGCCCCAAGGCGGTGCGGCGGCCGAACGGGGTTTTCAAACGATGTTTGCGCATGACGGCCTGCCTTCGTGCTCGGGGTGGATCAGTACGCCAGAAGATTGTCGCGGAACTGCGCGTGCTCGTAGCTCTTGCGCATCAGGCCGCGGTCCTGGAGGGCGGGGATCAGCCCGTCCTCGATCTCGGCCAGGGTGCGGCGGTTGACGTTGGGCATGGAGAATAGAAAGCCGTCGCCGCCCACCTCCTGCATCACCTCACCCATGCGGGCGGCAACGGCGTCGGGTGTGCCGACGAGTTCGACGGACAGGTCGACCGCGTTGAAGCTCGCCATGGTCTCGCGGATGGAACGGCCGTTCGCCATCTTGCGGAACTGCTCGAGGTTCAGCTGATGGCCGTTGGTCGTCACGTGGTCGGGCAGGGGCTTGTCGATATCGAACTTGGCGAAGTCGATGTTGGTCACCTTGCCGAAATGCGCCAGCCGCTCGTCGATATGCTCCATGGCGAGGCAGGCCCGCTTGCGCTTGCGCTCCTGCGCTTCTTCCATGGTTTCGCCCAGGATCGGATTGATGAGATACAGCACCTTGCAGTCGGCGGGTTTGCGGCCCTGCGCGACCATGTGCTTGTGCACGTCGTCGCGATAGGCGCGCATCGCCTCGATGCCCTTGGCATTGACCACGATGGTGTCGGCATGGGCGGCGGCGAACTTGCGCCCGCGCGGCGAGCCGCCGGCCTGGGCGATGACCGGCTGACCCTGCGGCGCCGGGCCGGAATTGAGCGGGCCGCGCGTGCTGAAATACTTGCCGTTGTAATTGAGGGCGTGGACCTTGGTGTGATCGACCAGCACGCCGCTCTTGCGGTCGGCGATGATCGCGCCCGGTTCCCACGAACCCCACAGGCCGCGGCAGACCTCCATGTATTCGTCGGCCATGTCGTATCGCTGGTCGTGCTCGGGCATGCCCTGCATGCCGAAGTTCATGGCCGCGAAGTCGGAGCTGCCGGTGACGGCATTCCAGCCGATGCGTCCGCCGGATACCTGGTCGAGCGTCGCCACCAGTCGCGCCAGCAGGTAGGGGTGATAGGCGTAGGTCCCGAACGTCGGAACGATGCCGATGCGCGAGGTCACCTGCGTCATCAGCGCCGCCACCACCGAGGGATCCTGGCGCGGCACGGCGATGCCGTTCTTGAGGTAGATCTCGGTCGAGCCGCCGAAACTCTCGCCGACATAGGAGGAATCCTCGAGCAGGATGTAGTCGAAGCAGGCGCGCTCAAGGGTGCGCGCCATATTCAAAAACAGCTCCGGCATCATCCAGGTCTGGCCGATATGTCCGGTCCACGGCTCGCCCCACGCCTGCACGCTCGATCCTTGCAAGAACCACGCGAGATGAAACGGTTTGGTGGTCACTGCTGCGCTCTCCACGATTGTACTGCCCCGACCCGGATGGGCGAGGGAGACGCAAATACTGTGCCGAGGGTGTGGATTGATCAACGGACGCTAGCGTCCGCGAAGCGTCCTGGCGTCGCCCAGCCGCGAAAGTCACCCCCGGATCGTCTCGTCGGACCGGTCAGTCGAGCCATCGTCGACGACGACGGCGCGGATGTTCCGGACGTTCTGCCGCGCCACCGATTCGATGGCCTTTCCGACGAAGTCGCTGTTGTTGTGATTGGCGATGACCACGCCGAGCGTCACCGATAGGAGCAATCCGCGCGTCGTCGCAGCGAATTAGGGTTGGGCCCGCGGCGTTGCCGGGTTCCGGCGCAAATACCGCGTTTCCCCGATGCGGAACAACGAAACCTCCCTTCCGCTTGCCCTCGGCAGTATAGTCCGCTTGGATGGGCTTGTTATCAATGAGAAGAAGAGAGGGAACCCGCGCATGAGCGACGTCCAGTACAAGGTCGCCAAGACCGTCGGCGAGGCGGTCAAGGCGATGGTGGCCGCCAAGGGCAAGGGCTACATCCTGGCCGGAGGCACCGACCTCCTGGTCCAGATGAAGTCGGGCGCCCGGACTCCGGGGGTGATCGTCGACGTCAAGAAGATCCCTGAGATGGTGAGCGTCACCGAGAAGAACGGCGGCTTCACCATCGGCGCGGCGGCGCCCGCGGCCGTGCTCGGCGAAAACAAGAAGCTGCGCAAGGCCTGGCCCGGCGTGATCGAGTCCATCAACCTGATCGGCTCGACCCAGGTGCAGGGCCGCGCCTCGGCGGGCGGTAACCTGTGCAACGCCTCGCCGGCGGCCGATAGCGTGCCGGCCCTGGTCGCGGCCGGTTGCATCGTCAACGTGGCCGGCCCCAAGGGCAAACGCGCCGTGCCGGTCGAGAAATTCTGCGCCGGTCCGGGCAAGACCACGCTGAAGCCGGGCGAGATCGTCGTCAGCCTCACGCTGCCCAAGCGGCCGAAGGGCTCGTCGGACGCCTACCTGCGCCTGATCCCGCGCACCGAGATGGACATCGCCGTCGTGGGCGTGGGCGTCAGCCTCACCATGAAGGGCGACACCGTCACCGACGCGCGCGTCGGTCTCGGCGCCGTGGCGCCCACCGTGCTGCTGGTCGACAAGGCGGCCAAGGCGCTCATCGGATCCAAGCTCGACGATGCGGCGCTCAACGCCGCCGCCGACGCCTGCTCGGCGGCCTGCCGGCCGATCGACGACAAGCGCGGCACCATCAAGTATCGCACCAAGATCGCCGGCGTGCTGCTGAAACGCTCGGCCATGATCGCCCGTGATCGCATCAACGGCATCGAGCACCGCGGACACCGACCGGTATAACCGGTATAAGAGGACATTGCTGAACATGGCCAAGATCCACGTCAACACCACCATCAACGGCGCGCCGACCGAGTTCCTGTGCGACGCCAACCAGACCCTGCTCGATGTCCTGCGCGACACGCTCGGGCTCACCGGCAGCAAGGAAGGCTGCGGCTCGGGTGACTGCGGCGCCTGCAGCGTCATGGTCAACGGGCGGCTGGTCTGCTCCTGCCTGGTGCTCGCGCCGGAAGCCGAGGGCGTCAAGGTCGAGACCATCGAGGGCATGGCCCACGGCGACAAGCTGCATCCGCTGCAGAAGAAGTTCGTCGAGATGGCCGCACTCCAGTGCGGCATCTGTACGCCGGGCTTCCTGATCGCCTCCAAGGCCCTGCTCGAGAAGACCCCCAACCCGACCGAGACCGAGGTCCGCTACTGGCTGGCGGGCAACCTCTGCCGCTGCACGGGCTACGACAAGATCGTCAGCGCGGTCCTCGACGTGGCCGCCGAAATGAGGGAGTCCGCACGATGAGCCACGCTCCGAACACCGAAGGCAAGTACAAGTGGATCGGGACGCGTCCCGATCGTCCCGACGGCGCCGACAAGGTGACCGGCCGCGCCCGCTTCGGCGCCGACTTCAGCCTGCCCGGCCAGTTGATCGGCAAGGTGCTGCGCAGCCCGCACGCCCACGCCGTCATCAAGTCGATCGACACCTCGAAGGCCGAGGCGCTGGCTGGCGTGAAGGCGGTGATCACCGCCAAGGACTTCCCCGACCAGCCCAACCTCATCGTGCCGACCGGCGAGATGCAGGTGAACATGCGCGACATCACGCGCAACATCATGGCGCGCGAGAAGGCGCTCTATGAGGGCCATCCCGTCGCCGCCGTCGCCGCGGTGTCGGAGGCGATCGCCAAGCAGGCGCTGGCCCTGATCAAGGTCGAGTACAAGGTGCTGCCGCACGTCATCGACGTCGCCGAGGCCATGCGGCCCGGCGCGCCGATCCTGCACGACCATCTCCTGACCGAGGGCGCCAACCCGCCGGCCACCAAGCCGTCGAACATCGCCAAGCGCATCGAGTTCAAGAAGGGCGACACCAAGGACGGCTTCAAGCACGCCGAGGTCACCATCGAGCGTGACTTCACCACGCAGGCCGTGCACCAGGGCTATATCGAGCCGCACGCCACGCTGGCGTCGGCTGCCGAGGACGGCCAGGTCCAGGTCTGGTCGACGACCCAGGGCCACTTCCAGGTGCGTGGCTTCTGCGCCCGGCTGCTCGGCCTCGACACCTCGCAGATCCGCGTGACGCCGACCGAGATCGGCGGCGGCTTCGGCGGCAAGACCGTGGTCTATCTCGAGCCGCTGGCCATCCGCCTGTCGCAGAAGTCGGGCAAGCCGGTGAAGATGACGATGTCGCGCGAGGACGTGTTCCGCGCCTCCGGCCCCGCGCCGGGCGGCAACGTCAAGGTCAAGATCGGCGCCAAAAGGGACGGCCGCATCGTCGCCGCCGAGTGCATCGTCGAGATGCAGGCGGGCGCCTTCCCGGGCTCGCCGGTCGGACCGGCCTGCATGTGCAGCTTCGCCTGCTACGACATCGACAACATCTACATCGAGGGCTTCGATGTCGTGAGCAACCGGCCCAAGGTCGCGGCCTATCGCGCGCCCGGCGCGCCGATCTCGGCGTGGGCCGTGGAATCGACGCTCGATATCCTGGCCCAGCAGCTCAAGATGGATCCGATCGACCTGCGCATGAAGAACGCCGCCAAGAAGGACACCAAGACGGCCTATGGCGTGACCTTCAACACCATCGGCTTCGTCGAGACGCTGAAGGCGGTGAAGGAGTCGGAGCACTACAAGTCGCCGGTCAAGCAGGGCCACGGCCGCGGCATCGCCTGCGGCTTCTGGTTCAACATTGGCGCCGATTCGAGCGCGGCCAGCCACGTCGGCGAGGACGGCTCGGTGACGGTGATCTCGGGCAATCCCGACATCGGCGGCAGCCGCGCCTCGCTCGCCCTGATGGCGGCGGAGGAGCTCGGCGTCGACTACTCCCGTGTGCGGCCGGTGATCGCCGATACCGCCTCGATCGGCTTCAACTTCGTGACCGGCGGCAGCCGCGTCACCTTCGCCACCGGTCTCGCGGTGGTGAACTCGGTGCGCGACATGATCCGCGAGCTCAAGGTGCGCGCCGCCAAGATCTGGAAAGTCGATCCGGACGGCGTGATCTGGGAGAACGGCATGGCCAAGCCTGCCGGCGCCAACGTCGGCACCTTCGAGCCGCTCACGCTCGCCGATCTCGCCGCCCAGGCGGGACGGACCGGCGGGCCGATCAACGGCCATGCCCAGCTCAACGTCACGGGCGCGGGCCCGGGCTTCGGCGTGCACTGCGTCGACCTCATGGTCGACAACGATACCGGCTGCGTCACCGTCGACCGCTACACCGCGGCGCAGGATGTCGGCACGGCCATCCATCCGTCCTACGTCGAGGGCCAGCTCCAGGGCGGCGCCGTGCAGGGCGTCGGCTGGGCGCTGAACGAGGAGTACATCTACAGCGCCAAGGGCACGCTGCAGAATCCGGGCTTCCTCGACTACCGCATGCCGGTCGCCTCCGACCTGCCGATGATCGAGACCATCCTGGTCGAGGTTCCCAACCCGTCGCATCCCTACGGCGTGCGCGGCGTCGGCGAAGTGCCGATCGTGCCGCCCACCGCCGCGGTCGGCAACGCCATCGCCCGCGCCACCGGCGTGCGCATGGTCGACCTGCCGATGTCGCCGCCGCGCCTGTCGGCGGCGCTCGACGCGGCGCTGCCGAGGATGGCCGCGGAGTAGCTTTGCTTGGGGGCGCGCCACTCCAGTGGCGCGATCTTCCTATAGTGCTGACAAGGACGCGCCAGTGGAGTGGCGCCCCCCCAGCAATGACTCATCGTCCCTTGAACGCCTTGGCGATCTGATCCCGCATCGGCTTCACGAGATAGGACATCACTGTGCGCGGTGAGGTCTGGATGAAGGCCTCGACCGGCATGCCGGCGATGAGTTTCGAGCCTTCGAGGCGCGCCAACTCGCCGTCGGCGACCCGGATGCGTACCGCGTAGTAGCTCTCGTTCTTCTTTTCTTCCTGCGTGACGTCGGCGCCGATGCGCACCACCTCGCCGTTGAGCTCCGGCGTGGTGCGCTGGTTGAACGCGGTGAAGCGCAGCACGGCCTGCTGCCCCATATGGACCTGGTCGATCTCGTGCGGCTGGATCTTGGCCTCGATGGTCAGGCTGTCGCCGTCGGGCACGATCAGCATCACGGCCTCGCCCGCCTGGATCACGCCGCCCACCGTGTGCACGCTCTGCTGGAAGACCTTGCCGTCCTGCGGCGCCACCAGGTCGATGCGCTTCAGCTGATCCTCGGCCGC
>DASZJU010000557.1:0-5020 GCA_035947815.1 Reyranella sp. | reverse complement strand
CGCAGGGCAGGGGGCAGACCAAACGCGACGCCGAGAGCGCCGCGGCAAGCGCGCTCCTCGAACAATTGGCCAAGCAATGACCGCGCCGCGCACGCGCTCGGGCTTTGCCGCCATCGTGGGCGCGCCCAACGCCGGCAAGTCGACCCTGGTCAATGCCCTGGTCGGTTCGAAGGTCAGCATCGTGTCGCCCAAGGTGCAGACCACGCGCATGCGGGTGATCGGCATCGCCATGGCCGTCTTGCCGGATGGCGCGCGCGCGCAGGTCGTGCTGGTCGACACGCCGGGCATCTTCCGCATCGCCAAGCGCCGGCTCGAGCGCGCCATGGTCGCCGCCGCCTGGCAGGGCGCCACCGACGCCGACCTGATCGCGCTGGTGGTCGATGCCGAGCGCGGGGTCGGGGCTGAGACCGAGGCGATCATTGAGCGGCTCAAGGAACAGCGCGCGCCGCGCTTCGTGATCCTGAACAAGATCGATTTGGTGCCGCGTGAAAAACTGCTGGCGCTCACCGCTGAACTCAACGCCCGTTTGTCCTTCGAGCGGACGTTCATGGTGAGTGCGCTGAAACAGGACGGGGTGAAGGACGTTCTTTCGACCCTGGCCGCGGCGCTGCCGGAGGGCCCGTTCCTCTATCCCGAGGACCAGGCGGCCGATCTGCCGCTGCGCCTGCTGGCGGCCGAGGTCACGCGCGAGCAGGTGTTCCTGCAGCTCCACCAGGAACTGCCCTACGAGGCCGCGGTCGAGACCGACAAGTGGGAAGACCGGCCCGACGGCAGCGTGCGCATCGAGCAGACCATCCACGTCCAGCGCGACGGCCAGCGCGCGATCTTCCTCGGCAAGGGTGGCGCGCGCATCAAGCAGATCGGCGCCCGCGCGCGCCACGAGCTCGGCCAGATGCTGGAGCGGCCGGTGCACCTCTTCCTGCACGTCAAGGTGAGCGAGCGCTGGGCGGACGATCCGGCGCATTATCGCGCGATCGGGCTGGACTACGAGCCCAAGTCATCCTGAGAGAAGCGAAGGATCTCATGCCGATTGCCAGCGGCGATGAAGTCCTTCGCTTCGCTCCAGCGCGGGGGTGACCCCGCGCGAGACGACACGTTGATCAGCGCGGCATCAGACTGAGCGCATGCAAGACGCCGCCGGCGGCGTCGCGATGGGTGACCGTCATGCCGCCGCTGGCGCCGTCGATTTTCACGTGGCCGAAATGGCACGACCCTTCGAGCGGCGAGAGGTCGACGCGGCCGGCCGGCGGCACCTTCTGGAAGACGATCTCGGGACCGAAGGTGTTGTCGAGCGCATTGGGGCCGAAGCCGCCGGCGCAGAGCGGACCCGAAACGAACTCGTAGAACGAGGTGAAGTCGAGAAAAGCCGCCCGGTTGGAATCGTAGCGATGGGTCGCGGCGTAGTGCACGTCGGCCGTAATCCAGTGGACGTTGCGGATCCCCTGCTGCTTGATGAAGGCGAGCAGGTCGGCGATCTCGAGTTCGCGGCCCAGCGGGCCGCCATTGTCGCCGTTGGCGACCGCTTCCGAGCCGGTCTTGGTGCGCCAGTCGTCGTAGATCACCAGGCCGAGCGGCATGTCGGCGGCGATGATCTTCCAGGTCGCGGTCGAGGCCTTGAGCGCCTGCTTCAGCCAGGCGATCTGCTCGGTGCCGAGGAAGGCCGCGTCGCCCCCGGCGACGGTCTGCCGGTTGGGTCCATTGGCGCCGCGGAAGCTCCTCATGTCGAGGCGGAACAGATCGAGGCGCGGTCCCCAGGAGAATTTGTCGAAGAGCCGCATCGGCTCATCGAGGCTCTGCGCGAGCGGCACGTGTTCGCGAAACGCCCGCTGGGCGTAGCCGGCCAGCACGGCAGCGCTCTTCTGCTGATAGCGCGGATCGTCGTCGAGCCGGCGTTCCCAGTACCAGTTGTCGAGGACGTCGTGGTCGTTCCAGAGCGCAACCATCGGCACTTCCGCATTGAAGCGGCGCAGGTTGTCGTCGAGGAAGTTGTAGAGATGGTTGCCGCGGAACTCCGCCAGCGTCTCGGCGACTTTCGACTTGGCCTCGCGCACCAGGTTCCTCCAGACGCGGCCGTCCGGCAGCTTTTTCTCGGCGGCGAGCGGGTTGTCGGCGTAGATCGTGTCGCCGCAATGGACGAAGAAATCGGGGCCGAGATTGCGCATCGATTCGTAGATCGTCATGCCGCCGACTTCGGGGTTGATGCCCCAGCCCTGGCCGACCGTGTCGGCCGACCACACGAAGCTCGCGTCGCCGTTGCCCGCCGGCGGCGTACGGAACCGGCCGGTCACCGGCTGGCTCATGGTCTTGTAGTCGCCGAGATCGAGGTAGGAGACGCGGTAAAAGACGGTCTGGCCGGGCGCCACGTCGCGAATGCGCAGGCGCGACGTGAAGTCGGTGGCTTCGAGCGCCAGCGGGCCCGCGATGCGCTGGGTGTCGGCGAAGCCCTCGGTCGTGGCGTAGTCCACGAACATGCGCGCCGGACGGTCGGACCGGCTCCAGATCGTGGCGCCGTCCGCCGCGAAGTCGCCGGCTTGCACGCCCTGCAGGAGCTGTGGCCGCGCCGCGGCCGCCGTCTGGGCAAACACGCGGGAGGGTATCGCGGCGGCGAGCGCGCCCGCACCCAGCAGCCGGCGCCGTTTCAACCTGACCATGCGCCAGTCTAGCGCGAATCGATGAAACGCGGCATACCCGCCCTCATGGATTGGAGCGATGAAGGCATCGTGCTGTCGATGCGGCCGCACGGTGAGAGTGGCCTGGTCGTATCGCTACTGACGCGCGCCCATGGGCGCCACGCCGGCTTCGTGCCGGGTGGGGGCTCGCGGCGGGCCCGCCCGGTGTGGCAGCCCGGCAATCTCGTCGAGGTCGATTGGCGGGCGCGCCTGTCGGAGCAACTCGGCAACTATTCGGGCGAGCTGCGCGAGCCTAACGCCGCGCGGGCCCTCGACGATGCTTCTGAGCTGGCGGGGCTCGCCGCCGCCTGCGCCGTGATCGATGCGGCGCTGCCCGAACGTGAGCCGCATCCCGCGATTTTCGATGGCTTCCGCGCCTTCCTGGGCGCGCTCGGCCATCCCGGCTGGCCCGCCATCTACGTCCGGCTCGAGCTCGGACTCCTGCAGGAGCTGGGCTTCGGACTCGACCTCGAAAAGTGCGCGGCGACGGGCGTCAGCGCGGATCTGGCCTATGTCTCGCCCAAGACCGGTCGTGCCGTCTCGCGGTTGGCCGCCGGCCCCTACAAGGAGAGGCTGCTCGATCTGCCGGCGTTTCTGTCCACCGGCGGGTTACCGTCGGATGACGATCAACTGCTGAAAGGTCTCGATCTGACGGGCTATTTCCTCGAGCGCCACGTGTTTTGGTCACACAACAAGCCCTTGCCTCCCGCGCGGTCGAGATTTATGGAAACGCTCAAGCGCTAGAAACAACAATGTCGGCGGCTCGAACCGCAGGCCTTCCCCTCACTACGGCCCGTCAGTCCCTGTAGATGGCAAAACGCAACAACGTCGTTCCGCTGGCTGCGGTCAAGCCGGTGCAATTCGGACAGGCGCTCAGCGAGCGCTACCTGTCCTACGCGTTATCGACCATCATGGCGCGCTCGCTGCCCGATGTGCGCGACGGCCTGAAGCCGGTGCATCGCCGCCTGCTCTATGCCATGCGCCAGTTGCGGCTCGACCCCAACAGCGCCTTCAAGAAGAGCGCCCGCGTGGTGGGCGACGTGATCGGCCAGTATCACCCGCACGGCGACCAGTCGATCTACGACGCGCTGGTGCGCCTCGCCCAGGAATTCGCCGCCCGCTATCCGCTGATCGAAGGGCAGGGCAATTTCGGCAATATCGACGGCGATAACCCCGCCGCCATGCGCTACACCGAGGCGCGGCTCACCGAAGTCGCCGAGGCGCTGCTGGCCGGCATCGATGAGAACGCTGTCGACTTCCGGCCCAACTACGACGGCTCTACCGAGGAGCCGGTCGTGCTGCCCGGCGGCTTTCCCAACCTGCTGGCCAATGGCGCCGCCGGCATCGCCGTCGGCATGGCGTGTTCGATCCCGCCGCACAATGCCGGCGAGCTCTGCGATGCGCTGCTGCACCTGATCAAGACGCCCAACGCCCGGATCGACACGCTGGTCGATCTGGTGAAGGGGCCGGACTTTCCGACCGGCGGCGTGCTGGTCGAGCCGCACGAGTCGATGCTCGAGGCCTACAAGACCGGCCGCGGCGCCTTCCGGTTGCGCGCGCGCTATCAAGTCGAAGATCTGCCGCGCGGGCAATACCGCATCATCGTCACGGAGATCCCCTATCAGGTCCAGAAGGGCAAGCTGATCGAACGCATCGCCGAGATCATCAATGCCAAGAAGCTGCCGATCCTGGAGGACGTGCGCGACGAGTCGGCCGACGACGTGCGCATCGTGCTCGAGCCGCGCACCGGCAACGTTCCGGCCGAGCTCCTGATGGAGCAGCTTTTCAGGCAGACCGACCTCGAAATCCGCTTTCCGCTCAACCTCAACGTCCTCGACAAGGACAACACGCCCCGCGTCATGGACCTGCGCGAGGCGCTGCAGGCCTTCCTCGACCATCGGCGCGAAGTGCTGGTGCGGCGCTCGACCTTCCGGCTGGCCGCGATCGAACGGCGGCTGGAGATCCTCGACGGCTACCTGATCGCCTATCTCAACCTCGACAGGCTGATCAAGATCATCCGCGAGGAGGACGAGCCCAAGCCCAAGATGATCAAGGCGTTCAAGCTCTCCGACTTGCAGGCCGAGGCGATCCTCAACATGCGGCTACGCGCGCTGCGCCGGCTCGAGGAATTCGAGATCAAGGGCGAGCACAAGAAGCTCAGCGGCGAGCGCAAGGAACTGCGGGCGCTGCTCAAGGACGACAAGCTGCAATGGCAGGCGATCGCCAACGAGGTCCAGGAGACCAAGCGCAAGTTCGGCGGCAAGACCGAGCTTGGCCGGCGCCGCACCGAGCTCGCCGACGCGCCGGCCGAGGTCGAGCATGCGGTCGAGGATTTCGTCGAGCGCGAGCCG
>DASZJU010000556.1:0-5062 GCA_035947815.1 Reyranella sp. | reverse complement strand
ATCTGATTCAGGACGTCGTTGGGGAGGAGTGAGTCGCTACCAACGGCCGGTCGCGCGCTCGGTGGCGGCGGCAGTGTATCGCGTGGCAGAGGCGCGCGACGTTCGACGGGCCGTTAGGCTCTTGATGGCCTCACAGGCTTCGTCGGCGAGTCTAAACGGGCTCCTCGCCTTCGATCTCGCGCTCGAGCTCGCGCTCCACGTTGTAGATGGCATCGGCCAGCAGGTCGTCGGCGTGGGCCATGGCGTACTCGACATCCTTCGCCGTGATGTCGTGGCGGTTGGCGAGCGCATCGAGCGCCTCGCGGATCGCCGCCTTGGTCTCGGTCGTGTCACGCCGAAGTGCGGTGAGGCGATCGCGCGGGTCGCGGTGCGATTGCCGGGCGAAGGCCCAGCGTGCGGGCAGCGGCAGTTGCGTGCCCATCATGCCGCCCTCCGGCCGCTCGGTTTCTTCTTGCTGCCCGCGGCTGGCCGCCGCTCGGCGCCGGCGCCCAGGCTCTTCTTGAGCGCCGCCATCAGGTCGATGACCTTGGTGTCGTCGTTGGCGGGCCTGGCCGACGGCTTGACCGCCTTGCCCTTGCGCTTCTGCTCGATCAACGCGCGCAAGGCGTCCTCGTAGCGGTCGCGGAACTCGCTGGGATCGAACTCGCCCGACTGCTGCTCGATGATCTTCTCGGCAATCTGCAGCATCTGCGGATCGGGCTTGGGCAGGTCGGGGCTGCCGATGTCGTCGATGGCGCGAACCTCCTCGGCCGTGCGCAGCGTGTTGAGCACCAGCCCGCCCTCCTCGATCTCGATGGCGCAAATGCGCTCGCGGGTGCTCATCACGAGGCGGCCGATCGCCACCTTGTTCTGCTTGCCCATGGCGGCGCGGATGACGGCATAGGCTTCGATGCCGGTCTTGCCCATCGGCACGAGGTGATAGGGCGTGTCCCAGTACAGGCGATCGATCGACGCGCGCGGCACGAACTTCTCGATGTCGATGATGCGCGTCGATTCGAGCTTCACCGCGTCGAGCTCTTGCTTGTCGAACAGGACATACTCGCCCTTGGCGACCTCGAAGCCCTTCACCAGGTCGCCGCGCGAGACCTCCTCGCCGGTGCCGGCGTCGACGGTCTTCATCTTGATGCGGTTGTTGGTTCCAGGATTGATCAGGTTGAAGCGAACCGTCTCCGCTTCAGTCGTCGCCGGATAAAGGGCGACGGGACAAGTAACCAAGGACAGGCGCAGATGCCCTTCCCACGACGGACGCACGGCCATACCAAGCCCTCCTGTGGACCCCTTATCCACAAGCAAACTCTACACCGCGTAAGTGCAGTGCCTGCAGCCTTTTTCGCAGTTCTATGGATTGTGGGTCGTTCGCGTTTCGGCCTCGCAGATATTGCCGTTCGGCCGTCTGAAGGCGAGCGTGGTCGCAGGCGCGCCCTTTGCCTGATCAGGCCCGATGAGCCACGACGATGAGAAGGACAAGGCCAAGGACGACGCCAATCGCTGCGTATGCTGCGGCGGTGATAACTCGCTGACGCCGGAGAGCGGCTATCCTTTGACGCGAATATTGCGCCGGGCTGACGTCATCAGGTCGGTCAGTGTGCGGCGATCGCCAACGCAGCCGTCGTGTCCCACGATACCAGCCCCAAAAGCCGCCCAGGACAGCGCACAGCAGGAGATATCCCGCAACAAAGTAAGCCATTACCCCAGTCCCCAAGGCCACCGGCGCATGAATCCTGCCGCGTCGCAAGCACCAACAGTGCCGTGCCGCCTAAGACGAACTGGTTTGTTCCGCGGGGCGCGCCGTGTAGCAAATTCTTCTTCTGTTTCTGTGCCGGCGGGACGACAGCCAGAAGCGCCGTGTCCGGGAGCAGCTGGCTAGGCCGCCGCATTGGCGCGCGGGCGCAGCGGATCCTGACCGAAGCGGTTGGGACCTGTAGTGCCCCTCAGGAACCCGCATTCGATGAGGGTCCACAGCCAACCGACCACCGGTACGAGATTGACGAGGACCCAGCGGCCCGATTTGTTGCGATCGTGCAAGCGCCTCACGGTGACGACGAGGCCGATCCAGAGCGACGGCAGAACAACCAGCAAGGCCCAAAACGCGTCATTGCGCTCGACGGCCATGGTGTCGCCGCCGAAGAGTTCAAACCCGCCGACGGCGCCGAACGCGACCAAATCAATGAACAGCACGGCCAGCAGCACCAGCCAGTAGGGCGCCCTGCTGACCCGGCCGTCGAAGCTGAACAGAAGTTTCCGCACCCGCGTCCCCAGCGCCCGCACCCCTGCGGACGCACAGACCATGCAGTTTCTGGCTTACGTGCGCCTGACGGTGGGGACGAAATCGACAGGTCGTGTGTCAAGGAGTGCCGAGGGAATCTCGGAGATCGCTAACGTGGTGCGCGAGTGCGCTTCTCCCCTGTTCAATCGACGCGCGCATTCCGGGGTATGCATTCCGAGACTCGTGGCGACCTTCATGCCGTGGAACAAATGTAAGCTCGAGCGGGAAGCGATGACCCCTCCAGCCCTTCGGGCCACCTCCCCAGCGAAGCTGGGGAGGAGCGCTAATCCCGAGTCGCCGCCAGGATCGCCTTTGCGGCTTGGCCGTCGGCCGCGATCTGGGCTTTCAGCTGGTCGAGGCCGGAGAACTTCATCTCGGGACGGATGAAATCGACCAGCGCCACGCGCAGGATCTTGCCGTAGAGGTCGCCCACGAAATCGAACAGGTGGACCTCGAAATTCTCCTGCAGCTTGCCGAAGGTCGGACGCCGGCCGAGATTGGCAACGGCGTCGCGCCAACTGTCGTCGACCATCGCGCGCACGGCGTAGACACCGAAGCGCGGCCTGAGATGCTCGCCCAGCGCCACGTTGGCGGTCGGAAAGCCGATCGTGCGGCCGCGCTGGTCGCCCAATTCGACGGCGCCCTCGATCTCCCAGGCATGGCCCAGCAACTCGGCGGCTTCGCGGGCCCAGCCGTGGCGCAAGGTCTCGCGGATGCGGGTCGAGGAATAGATCTCGCCCTCGTTCATCACCGGATCGAGCACGGTGACGCCGAAACCCTTGCGATGGCCCTGCTCGCGCAACATCTCGACATTGCCGCTGCGCCGCGTGCCGAAGGTGAAGTCGTAGCCGCACACGACGTGACGCGCGCCCAGCCCGGCCAGCAGCACCTCGTCGATGAAGGCGTCGGCCGACAGCGCCGCGAACGCCGCGTCGAAGCGCTGCGCCAGCACGGCCTGCACGCCGTACTCGGCCAGCAGCCGGACCTTTGCCGGCGGCAAGGTGAGACGGAACGGGCCGGTGTCGGGCACGAAGAAGCGGCGCGGATGGGGCTCGAAAGTGAGCGTGACCAGCGGCGCGCCGAGCGCGCTCGCGCGCTGGCCGGTGTGCGCCAGCAACGCCTGATGGCCGCGATGCACGCCGTCGAAATTGCCGAGCGCCACGGCGCCGCCCTTCCATTGGGCGGGCGTCGCCCGCCAGTCGTCGAAGGTCGGGATCATTTCGGCAGGCGCCGCGGCACCGAGACGACGGCTTCGCCGTCGATCACCACGGTGTCGCCGCTCAGGCACTGCGTCTTCAGCGTCACGCGGCGGCGCTCGCGGTTGATGTCGGTGATGGTGCAGATCGCCGTGACGGTGTCGCCAATCGACACCGGCGCCGTGAAGCTCAAGGTCTGGGAGACGTAGATCGACCCCGGACCGGGCAGCTTGGTGCCGACCACGGTCGAGATGAAGCTGCCGCTCAACATGCCGTGGGCGATGCGCTGGCCGAAGCGGGTGGCGTGGGCGAAACCGTCATGCAGGTGGAGCGGGTTGGTGTCGCCGGAGACGCCGGCGAAGGCCGCGATGTCGGCCTCGGTCACCGTCTTGCCGAACATCGCCGACATGCCGACCGCGAGGTCCTCGAGATAAAGGCCGTGCATGGCCGCAAACGTATTCGACACTTCCGCTGTTCTCCCCCCGACCAAAAATCCATCGCAGGCGGCGCCCTCTTACCACGCTGCGGAGCCTGTGCCACAGTCCGTGTGAATGACCGTTCACATGCCGACCGAAGCGGAAGCCATCGCCAACGTCATGGCCGTCGTCGCCGGCCGCCATTTCGGCGGGCCGGCCAGCATCGAGCATCTCGTCCGCGAATCGGGCGGCGCCTCGCGCCAGACCTGGAGCTTCGACGCCATCGTGAACGGAGAGCGCCACGGCCTCATCCTGCGGCGCGATCCGCCGCCGCTCAGCCTTGCAATGGGGGGCCCTGCCGCGGGTAACTCTGCAGTTGGCAGCCCGCCGAGCGAACGCTCGACATCGCTCGACCGCGCCACCGAGTTCCGCGTCCTGCGCGCGGCCTTCCAGGCGGGCGTCCGCGCGCCCGAAGTGCTGTTCGAGCTGTCGCCCGCCGATGGGCTGGGCGAGGCCTATGTCATGCGCCGCATCGGCGGCACGGCGATCGCCCGCAAGCTGTTGCGCGATCCGCCCTACGCGACGGCGCGCGGCCGGATCGCCGTCCAGCTCGGCGAGATCCTGGCACGCATCCATGCCACGGACCTCGGCACGCTGCCGCCGCTGGCGCACCGCGAAGCCGCCCATCACATCGCCGGCCTGCGCCACCAGCTCGACCTGCTGGGCCAGCCGCAGCCGGTCTTCGAACTGGCGCTCGCCTGGCTCGACCGCCGCAAACCCGTGCCGACGGCCAGGCCGGTGCTGGTCCATGGCGACTACCGCACCGGCAACTACCTGGCCGACGAATCGGGCGTGACCGCGATCCTCGACTGGGAAGCCGCGCATCTCGGCGATCCGATCGAGGATCTGGGCTGGCTGTGCGTCAAGAGCTGGCGCTTCGGTGCGGTCGACAAGCCGGCCGGCGGCTTCGGCAGCCGCGAGGCGCTGTGGGCGGCCTACGAAGGCGCCGGCGGAGGCAAAGTCGATCCGGCGCGCGCCCGCTGGTGGGAGGTCTTCGGCACGGCACGCTGGGGCATCATCTGCCACAACCAGGCTTTTAGGCATCTCTCGGGCTCGATCAAATCGATGGAACTCGCCTCGATCGGCCGCCGCGCCGTCGAGACCGAGGTCGACCTGCTGCAACT
>DASZJU010000555.1:0-5728 GCA_035947815.1 Reyranella sp. | reverse complement strand
GCGGGCGGCGAGCCCTGCGGCGGGAGAGGTTCGTAGGAAGGCTGTACACGGCTTTGGCCCGTCGAGGCACCTTGGACACCCCCAACGTCAAAAGCGCGCCACGGAGGCTGGCCGGAAGCCGGTCCGGGCATCACCACCCCGCCCCACAAGAGGGCCATCCCTAACGATTGCTGCGGCGTCTCGACGCAAGGCAGTGCGTCCAGCCAATGCTGTGCTCGCGTGAATCTCAAAAAACGCGGCTCATGCTCCGTAGGGGCATGATCGCAGTGCCCGCAGCCGTCGCCCCGATGACCCCCAACACGTTGCCAACCCGGCCGTCACGTTGACGCCGTTAACAGCCGCAGGGCGGCGGGGGCGGTGGCCGGACCGGCCCGCAGACCGGGGGCCCAGGACCACGCCAGGAAGCCGCCCCAACCCTGACGGCATATCGGTTACCGCGCAATCCTGGTGTGGTGAGGCTTAGAAAGGCATTCTCAGGCGGACAGTGGCGTTATGAATTATTCGGGACTGCGCAGAAAGTTTCGTGACCCCCGGACCTTTAAAGCCAGGACACCGCTAGCGACCGCACGCCGTTGGCGCGCATGTTGCCGAGGGGCGGCCCGGCTGATATCGTGGTCGTGTGCTTAAGCACGATCACGCACATTGATGGCGCGTCGGCCACGTCGTTCGATGGCTGGAGCTGACACGCCTGCTTCGCCCCGTGCCAGTCGAGCGTGCTGCCGTGCTCGCGGCCGTCAAGACCAAGCCTTCGGCGGCCCAAGTGGGCCGGTCTTGACCGCCACTCGACACGGCAGCGATCTGGATGTGTGGCCGGGATGAAGGAAGCTCCGCTGGGGCCGAACCAAGGAAGTTCGGTCCAGAAGGGAAGCAAGGCCGTGTAGGGACGCTGTGGCGCAGAATGAGCCCCGCCTCGTTCCCTTTCCCGCGCGCTGTAGAGACGTTGGGAACGGGAACCGGAACTGCCCCCCTTGGATGCCTGGGCGTTCAGGTGCTGGCGAGACGATAACCACCGTTGGTTTTGACGATGCGGCCGTCGGCGCAGAGTGCACCGATCCGCTCGAGGAGCGTGGCGGCGCGGACGCGAACTTGGGATCGCAATTCGGCGAACGGAATCGGCTGGTCGGCACTGGCGAGGATGGCCGTGATGCGCTCGTCGAGCGAACTGGGCGCCGACGTCACCGGCTCGCCGCGATCGGCGACTTCCAGAGCGAGGGCGTCGCCGCGCTGTGCCAGCTCGATGGTCAGCGGCTTCGGCGACGGCGCCGCGCGATGTTCGACCGACAGTCCGATCTCATCACCGTTGCGGCGCAGGTAGAGATTGCTGTCGCCCCAGGCGTGGAACTCGGACGAGCCGCGCAGCGCCTGCCCGGCGCGTACGCCGCCGCCACCCTTCCTGGCATGATGGACGACGAGCACGGCGGTGCCGTGGCGTCGCTGCATTTCGCGCAGGAAGGCCAGCAACGGCGCGACCTCACCGCTGGCGTTCTCGTCGATGCGATGCAGGCGCACGAACGGATCGAGAATAAGCAGGCGCGGCAACAAGCGAGCGACGGTGTCGGCGAGGTTCCTCCGGTCGGCGTCGAGATCGAGGCGCAGGATGGGCGCGGTGATGACCTGGATATCGAGGTCGGCGAGCGCCAACCCCGCTGCGGCGCAGATGCCTTCCAAGCGCCGGCGCACGATGTGCAGGGCGTCCTCGGCAGCGAACAGCAGCACACGGCCGGCGCGTGACACGGCGAACCGGCGCAGGCACGGCGTGCCCGATGCGACGGCCACGGCGAGATCGAGGGCGAGGAACGACTTGCAGCATTTGGGCTCGCCGCCAACGATGCCGACGGCCTGCTCGGACCAGAGCCCGGTGACCAACCATCGGTGTTCCTCGGCGCGCTCGGCGAGACGCCAAGCGGGCTCGACCGGCAGCAAGGTCATCTCCGCTGCCTTGCCGTCTTGGCCTCGGGCACCGGCGGCGCGGCGCACAGTTCGAGGAACAGCTTCTCGTCGATGTGGCGGGCCTCACGCTGCGCGGCGACGCTGAGCAACTCACCGGCGATATTCATCAGCGCGCGTGGGTTGCCCTGAGCGTGGTCGGCGAGCGTGGCGATCAGCTCCGGCGTCATCAACTTGACGGCGCCGGCCTTCTGCAGCGCGTACACGATCAACTCGGACAGTTCATCCGGCGTCGATCGTTCGAGCGCGAGGCGCACGCGCATGCGGCTATTGAGCGGCATCAACTCGTCGGAGCGCAGGCGTTCGAGCAAGCGGCCATCGCCGGCGAGCACGACGGTCAGGAGGATATGGCTGTCGAGCTTGGCCGACGACAGCAGGCGCAGTTCGGCGAGCACCGCCGGCAGCATCTCCTGCGCCTCGTCGACGATGAGGACCGGCCGTGACAGCGCGGCATCGATGTGCGTCTGCCAGCGGTCGCGCAACAACTTGGCACCGCCCCAGCGGTTGGCGGGACGGAGTTCGACGCTGAACAGGTCGCCCATCTCGCGATAGAAGTCTGGAAGGCCGGCTTGCGGCCTGGTGAGGATGCCGACTTTGACGTCGCGCTGCGCGCCAAGGCGTTCGGCGAGAATGCGCAGCGTCACCGACTTGCCGGTTCCGGGCGCTCCGGTCACCAGGGCGAAGCCGCCCTCGCCAACCAATTGCTCGGCCCGCCAGCAGAAGGACTCGATGCGGCGCGACACGTGCAACGCCTCGACCGGCACATCGGGCGCGAATGGGTTCCACTTCAGGCCATAGAGCGCCAGCAGCTTCTTGGTCATGACGTCTCTCCGTCGTCGGTGGTGGCGTCGTCCTTGGGCAGATAGGGTGGCGCCAAGCCTGTCGTGGCCTGCTTATCGAGCATGCGGGCCAACAGGGGTGGCATGGTCGGGTCCGGCGCAACCGGCGTGGGCACCGGTTTGGCCGATGCGGTCGAGACCGGATCGAGCGTGCGGCGCAAACCACTGGCGTTCTGGGTCTTGTCCTGCGGATAAAGGCGCGCGAGCACGCTGCCGGTGCGCTCATCGACAAGGTGGATGTGGCCCAAGTCCCATGATGCGTAGCGCACCTCGATGCGCGTCAGATGCCGATAACGATTGGGGATCTCGAAGCGGCGGCCCTCGATGACGATCGAGCCGTCGCTCTTTCGCTGCGTGCGCGTGTCGGAGCGCGTGAACGCCAGCCGCAATACATCACTGCCCGGACAGTCGCGCGTGACGGCCGGACCGGCGAGGAACCGGGCGATCGGCGTAGCGCCGATCTCGCTGTGGTGCTTGGCATTGTAGTCCTGCTCGACCCACGCCTGCGTGGCCTCATTGAGCGCGGATAAGGTCAGGTCTGGCACATGCTCCAGCATGGCCATCAAGCGGCCTTCGACCGGGCCCCAGAAGGACTCGGATTTAGCGTTTTGGTACGGGCTATAAGCAAGTGTTGTCTGGTGCAGGATGCCGAGGCGTGCGAGCCCTTGTGTGATCTCGGCGGCGGTCATCGCTGCGCCGTTGTCGCTCAGCGCCGCGCGCGGCAGGCCGCGCTTCTGGAATGCCTGCGACAGGCCGTGTGCGATGACCTCCGCCGTCTCGGCCAAATACCACTGCAAGTGACAGGCGAGCCGCGAGCGATCGTCGAGCACACCGAACAGGATCGGCGTCACCCATTCACCACGTGCCGTCAGCACCTTCCTTGAACAATGGTGGCAATCCCAGTGCCAAAGCGCATTCACATACTCGGACTCGTAGCTTCTGATCTCGCGGTCGGCGATGCGGGCCTCGGCTTGCTCGGCGCCGCGGGTTGTGCGCGGGGTGAGACGCCGGCGCTTGTCGAGACCGTTGGCACGCATGAAGCGGCGCAGCGTCGGATAGGACGGCACCGGCTTGAGATCAGGTTGCGTCTCGGCCAGCGCGACGAGATTGTCGTGATGCAGTTGGACGCTCCAGCCCTTGTGGGCGGCATATTGCGCGAGCACCGCGCGGCGGACGGCGTCGCTGACCGTGTGCTGCTGCCCAGCATTGCAGCGCACCTTGCGCCGGAGCACGCCGACCGGATCGGTGCGCTCAGCGACCGCACGGTAATACCAGCGCTCGATAGTGGAGAAGCCGAATCGCACGGGCTCGCCCGTCGTCGGATGCTGCCACGTCCGTTGTGCCAGATCGGTGATTGCCGCCCGCAGCTCGCCCTTCTCAGGCGGCGCCGCCAACAGCCAGCCGACGACAGCAAAGCGCAAGTGGGCCCACTGCTCGTGAACACGCTGATGACCTTGGCGACTTCGGCTGTCCGGCATGACGGCGCTCCTCGGAAACGAGATGCGCCGAAGCGAAGCACCGCAGCCGTTTGCTGGCGACGAGCATCCTCTGCGGGCGTGGCCCGACCGTCATCGAGCCTGCATTGCGGCGCCTCCTGTGATGGGACCGAAGAAGCGCAGCAGCGCGATCAGCGGCTCGGCGCCATCACCGGTGAAGCGCTCGATCAGCGCCACCGGAAGTCGATCGTGATCGACCGGTGGCATGAACCGGGCACGCGCGATCCGCCAGAACGGCGTCGCCGTGAACGCGTCGCGCCACCAGTGGCGCCAGCGTGCGATCGTGTGGCGGTCGACGCTGGCGACATCCGAAAGCCGCGCCAAACGGGCGTCCGTCGCGCCGTGCTTCAGGATGGCGATCAGCACGACGATCGCCGCGACATAGACGCGGCGGCCGAGAAAGCGCAGCGACGCCGGCGTCTCTCGGCCCCGGCAGCCGTCGACGGCGCAGCAGAAGCTGAAGCGCTGGTCGTGCTCGGGGCCGAGCTTGCAACCGCGGCCCCTGGGCTTGCGCTTGAACTTGGCCGAATGCAGCGCACCGTCGCAATGCCGGCATCGCCCGGCGCGTGCGGCGTCGGCGAGATCGGCGTCGAAGGCGAGCAGCAGTTCGTGGAATCTGGCATCCGCCAGCAGCGTTGCGTACAAGGAAGCCATCCTTCTCAGCCTGAGGCCAGACCCTGATGGCCAAGCCCGGACGCAACGATCGCTGCCCCTGCGGCAGTGGCAAGAAATACAAGGCGTGTTGCTTGACGAAGGACGAGGCGGTCGAGCACGAACGGCTGGCGGCGGCCCAGGCGCAGCGCGAAAACCAGGCTGCAGAAAAGCGCCAGAGCCTGCGCGAGGTGCGGGCGGCCATGCTTGCCAAACTCGCCGGCGAGTTCGCTGGCGATGACGGTTCCGATGACGATGAGCTGTGCGACGACGACCCGACGGACGCGTCGAATGCCGTGCTGGCGCTCATCCACGACGGCAAGCTCGACGAAGCGGAGGCAGCGGCCCGAGCCCTGCTGGCACAATACCCGGACGTCCACGACGGCTGGGATCGGCTCGGCATGGTTCACGAAAAGCGCGGCGAAAACCGTCAAGCCGCCGATTGCTATCGAAAGGTGGTCGCGTTCCTCGACGAGAACCTGGACTACTCCGAGCCCGTGTTGAAAGACGCGTTCGTGGCCCGAATCGCAAAACTCGACCCGCCTGCCACCGGCTGACCTCACTACCCACGATCACGGTCCGTGACGGCCCCGCACTCGCAACCACCACCAACCAAGATTACCGCGCGCGGTCCTTCCCTCGAATGCCGTGGCCGGGGTTAAAGCCATGAGGTGCGGCGAGCAGAGCGAGGCCGAAAATTTATTTTCGTCTGATCGTTTTCGACAATCGCGCGACGATCGCCGCGCGATCATTTTTGCGTTTTGCAAATCTCGCAAAATCGCAATCGCAACTTTT
>DASZJU010000554.1:0-2595 GCA_035947815.1 Reyranella sp. | reverse complement strand
CGAGATCTTCGTCGAGATCCTGGAAAACGTGCGCGGCGAGGACATGTTCGTGCTGCAATCGACCAGCTTTCCGGCCAACGACCATCTGATGGAGCTGCTGATCACCATCGATGCGCTGCGCCGCAGCTCGGCGCGGCGCATCACCGCGGTGCTGCCCTACTACGGTTACGCCCGGCAGGACCGCAGGACCGGCCCGCGCACGCCGATCTCGGCCAAGCTGGTGGCCAACCTCTTGACCCATGCCGGCGCCAGCCGCGTGCTCACGCTCGACCTGCATGCCGCCCAGATCCAGGGCTTTTTCGACATCCCGGTCGACAACCTGTTTGCCGGCCCGGTGTTCAGCAAGGACATCAAGGAAACCCTGACAAACCGCAACCTTACGGTGGTGTCGCCCGATGTCGGCGGCGTCGTGCGCGCCCGTGCGATCGCCAAGCGCATTGACGCCGACCTCGCGATCATCGACAAGCGCCGCGAGCAGGCCGGCGTCAGCGAGGTCATGAACGTAATCGGCGACGTCAAGAATGCCGACTGCATCCTGATCGACGACATCGTCGATTCGGCCGGCACGCTGTGCAACGCCGCGGTCGCCCTGATGGACCAGGGCGCCAAGTCGGTGTCGGCCTATGTCACGCACGGCGTGCTGTCGGGCGGCGCGGTCGCCCGCGTGGCGGCCTCGCCGATGGAGAAGATGGTGATCACCGACTCGATCCAGCCGACCGAGGCGGTGCGGGTGTCGCCCAACGTGCGGCCGCTCAGCATCGCCTCGCTGATGGCCGAGGCGATGAAACGCATCGCCGAAGAGACGTCGGTGTCGAGTTTGTTTGACTAGGATCGGTCGACTGAGGAATTTTAGAGATCCGGCGTTGGGCACCCCTGGAGGCCACGCCGTGAGTGAGAGAGAAAGAGCAAACCTTAAGGAGACGTTGAAATGGCAGAGACGACAAAGGTCGTCGCGAAGATGCGGGACCGGGCCGGCAAAGGGGGCGCCCGTTCCAGCCGTCGCGATGGACTGATTCCCGCCGTGATCTACGGCGACAAGCAAGCCCCCGTGATGATCGCGGTCGAGCCGAAATCGATCGAGCGCGAACTGCACAAGGAAGGCTTCTTCAACCACCAGCTCAAGATCGACGTCGAGGGCACGGGCTACGACGTCCTGCCGCGCGACGTGCAGGTCGATCCGGTGACGGACAAGCCTCTGCATCTCGACTTCCTGCGCATCGGGCCCGAGTCGATCATCACCGTGCAGGTGCCGGTCCACTTCCGGAACGAGTCCCAGGCGCCCGGCATCAAGCGCGGTGGCGTGTTGAACGTCGTGCTGCACGAGATCACCGTGCGCACCAAGGCCGCCACCATCCCCGAATATTTCGAGGTCGATCTGACCGGCCTCGAGATCGGCCATTCCATCCACCTGTCCACGCTCGCGGTCCCCGAGGGCGTGCGCGTGGTGAGCCGCGACAAGAACGCCACCGTGGCGTCGATCGCCGCACCGACCGTGGTGCGCGAGGCGGCGGCGCAGGCGGCGGCCGATGCGGCGGCAGCGGCGGCGGCTCCAGTGGTCGAGGCTCCAGCGGCTCCGGGTGCAGTTGTATCGGCACCGGGCGCAGCACCTGCGGCAGGTGCGGCTCCGGCGGCGGGTGCTGCTGCGGCACCGGCGGCCGGCGGCAAGGCCCCGGCGCCGGCCAAGAAGTAAGCGGCAGGCGAGAGCCTCCGTCCGTTCGATGCTTCTGCTGGTCGGGCTCGGCAATCCCGGGCCGCGCTATGCGGGGCACCGGCACAATGTGGGATTCATGGCGGCGGACGAGATCGTCCGCCGCCGTGTCTTCTCGCCGTGGCGCGCGCGCTTCAACGGCGAGGTGGCGGAAGGCCATCTCGGCGGCGAGCGCACGCTCGTCCTGAAGCCCATGACCTTCATGAACGAATCGAGCAAATCAGTCGGCGAAGCCGTGCGGTTCCTGAAAATCCCGCTCGACCGCGTGGTTGTCTTCCACGACGAGCTCGACCTGGCACCCGGCCGCATCCGCATGAAGAAGGGCGGCGGCGCCGGCGGCCATAACGGGCTGCGTGACATCGATGCGCATGTCGGCAACGGCTATCGCCGGGTGCGCATCGGCATCGGCCATCCCGGCCACAAGGACCTGGTGCTGCATTGGGTGCTGCGCGACTTCGAGCCCGACGAACGCGATCCCAGGGACGGCTGGGTGCCCAAGGCGCTGGGCGCGCTGGCCGAGGAGTCCGCGCTGCTGGCCGAAGGCACGGGCAAAGCCGACGAACG
Organism: Reyranella sp.; assembly: GCA_035947815.1. Taxonomy (GTDB): domain Bacteria; phylum Pseudomonadota; class Alphaproteobacteria; order Reyranellales; family Reyranellaceae; genus Reyranella. The sequence goes on along the minus strand of DASZJU010000554.1, from coordinate 323 downwards.
CTACATGAGCCGGGTGGCGCATCTCGCCCCTCCCCCCGCCCCTCCAAAAGGGCCTCCGGTTGAAGAGTCGAAAGCGTAAGAGATGGGTTTCAATTGCGGAATCGTCGGCCTGCCCAATGTCGGCAAGTCGACCCTGTTCAATGCGCTTACCGCCACGCAGGCCGCGCAAGCGGCCAACTATCCGTTCTGCACCATAGAGCCCAATGTCGGCCGCGTTGCCGTGCCCGATCCGCGGCTCGACAAGCTGGCGGCGATCGCGAGCTCGGCCAAGATCATCAATACCCAGCTCGAGTTCGTCGACATCGCGGGCCTGGTGAAGGGCG
>DASZJU010000553.1:0-7155 GCA_035947815.1 Reyranella sp. | reverse complement strand
AGCTTCAGCGCCGGCCCGCCGCCCGTCAGGTAGGCATAGCCGCTGACGCCGACCAGCCCCATCGCCATGCCGACCGGCACGCGCAGCAGCATCAGCGCAAACAGCGCGACAAATCCGAGAATGGCGACGGTGTCAGTGCTCATGCCGCGCTCACTCGGTGGCCTTGAGTTTCGGATCGTGCATCTCTTCGGGATGAAAGATCAACCGATAGGTGCGGATGGCGATCAGCACCACGGCCGAGACGTCGCCCGCCCAGGCCACCGCGAAGAACGGCCAGGTCGGCAGGCCGAGATCGTAGGTCAGCACATGGTCGTTGTAGGTCGAGGTCACCTTGTCGAACAGCGTGTAGGTCTGCACCGTGACAACGAACAAGAGGACGAGGGTGGCGAACACGTCGATCACCCGCTTCCAGCGCGGGTTGGCCGAGGCCCAGACGAGATCGACCGTGATGTGGCCGCCGCGGTAGGAGGTGGCGGCGATCCCCCAGAAGATCAGGATGCCGAGCAGCATGCGCCCGAAATCGTAGGAATCGGGGATCTGCAGACTGAAGAAGCGGCGCAACAGCACCGACAGGAAGATGTCGGCCGCCACCAGCCCCACGAACATCGCCGCGATCGCCTCGATCGTGTCGATGATGCGATCCATCACGCTACGCTTCACGGCGAATTCCGCCGATTTCCGTCGTCTCGACCGGAGCGCGAAGCGCGGAGCGGAGAGACCTTCTCTCCACGACAAGCCGCTTATCGTGGAGAGAAGGTCTCTCCGCTCGGGCCTGCGGCCCTCGGTCGAGACGACGGAGAGTCGCCATATGCGATAGCCCTGCCCGCTAGGGGGAGAGGAACTTGAAGGAGAGAAGCCTCACGGGCGTCAGAACCCCGCGCCGTGCTTGGCGAGGCTTTGCTGGAATTCCTTGTAGAGCACGTCGGGATTGGCGCCGGTCTTGGCCACGGCGTCGGCCCACTGTTTGTAGAGCGGCTCGGTGGCGGTCTTCCAGGCCTTGAGTTGGTCGGGCGTCAGCTCATAGACCTCGTGGCCCGCCGCCGCCTTCATCTTGGCGCGGCCCGCGAGCTCGAAATCGACAAAGGGGCCGGCGACCTTGACCGCCCATTCGGCGTTGCAGTGATCGTCGATCACCTTCTTCTGCGCCGCCGACATGGAATCGTACTTCGCCTTGTTGATCGAATAGGTGAACACGGTCGAATAGAGCGGCACGTCCATGTGGTACTTGGTGACCTTGTCGAGGCCGAACAAGAACATCGAGCCCCACGGAAAGAAGATCGCATCGGCCACGCCGCGCTCCAGGACGTCGCGCGCCTCGGGCGCCGAGGCCTGCACGTTGGTGCCGCCCAGCATCGTGACCATCTGGCCGATCGTGCTCTGGGCCGGGCGGATCTTCATGCCCTTGATATCCTCGGGCGCCACGACCTTCTTGCGGCCGTGATAGGCGCCGGGATCGTGGATGAAGGCGAAGCAGAAATGCGTGTCCTTCATCTCGGTCGCGGCATACTTGCGATACCAGTCGTCGAGCGCCGCCGTGCCCTTGCGGCCGTCGGCGAAGGTGAACGGGATCTGGCCGACGGCGATCAGCGGGAAGCGGCCGGGCTGGTAGCCGGGATTGACGTAGGTGACGTCGGCGATGCCGTCGCGCGCCATGTCGTAGTGGTCGAACGCCTTGCCGAGCTGCTCCGACGGGAAGATCGCCGTCTTGATCGTGCCGCCCGATGCCTTCTCGATGTCGTCGGCCCACGCCTTGGTCGCCGGCACCAGCGGATGGGCGGGCGGCAGCCAGATCGAGATTTTGAGGTCGACCGGCTTGTCCTGGGCCAGCGCCGCCGTCCCTGCGGCCGCGAGGCCGATTGCCAGCGCCACAGCGAGCTTCTTCATGGCCGTCCCTCCAAATTGTTTGTTACCCCAACTATATCGGCCCATGACAACAGCGCCAACCGGGTTTATGAGCGCCGCGCAATGGATATCACGCTCGCTTCCCGGCATGCCGCACTCGACGTGCTGGTCGCCTGTCTCGACAAGGGCCAGCCGCTCGACGATGCGCTGGTCCGCCACAAGGGCTTCGCCGGCCTCGAGCCGCGCGATCGCGCCTTCGTCCGGCTGCTTCTTGCAACAACCCTGCGCCGACTGGGCGAGATCGACGAAATCCTCGGCGCCTTGATCGAGCGGCCGTTCAAGGACGCCGACGCCGCCGCCCGCCAGGTGCTGCGACTGGGCGCGGCCCAGCTGGTGTTCCTGGGCACGCCCGCCCATGCCGCCGTCGATACGTCGGTGAGGCTGGTCGTCGATGCCGGCATGCCGCATCTCAGGGGCCTCGCCAATGCCGTCCTGCGCCGGGTCGCGCGCGAGGGCATCGCCCTGCTGGCCGGGCGCGATCCGGCCCGGCTCAACACGCCGCACTGGCTGTGGCAGAGCTGGGCGGCGGTCTACGGCGAAGCAGCGACGCGCGCCATCGCCGCCGCCCACCTGATCGAGGCGCCACTCGACCTCACGCCGCGCGCCGACGCCCTGTTCTGGGCGGGTCGCCTTGAAGGCGAGCTGCTGCCGACCGGCACGATCCGCCGGGCGACCGGCGGGGCCATCGCCGAGCTGCCCGGCTTCGCCGAGGGCGCGTGGTGGGTGCAGGACGCCGCCGCCGCCCTGCCCGCCGCTCTGCTGGGCGATGTCGCGGGCAAGCGCGTGGCCGATCTCTGCGCGGCGCCCGGCGGCAAGACGATGCAGCTTGCGGCCGCCGGCGCCCAGGTGACGGCCGTCGACATCTCGGGCCGCCGCATGATCCGGTTGGGCGAGAACCTGACGCGTGCCGGGCTTGCCGCCGAACTTGTCACGGCGGACGCCGGCAAATGGGCCCCGGCGGAGAAGTTCGACGCCGTCTTGCTCGACGCGCCGTGCTCGGGCACCGGCACGCTGCGGCGCCATCCCGACATCGCCTGGCTGAAGGGCGAGGACGATGTCGACCGCCTTACCCTCGCCCAGGACCGCCTGCTGCTGAGCGCCGTCGAGCTGTTGAAGCCGGACGGCACGCTGGTCTACGCGGTGTGTTCGCTGCAGGAGGATGAGGGCGCGGCGCGGATCGGCGCGCTGCTGGCCCGCGACAAACGCCTGCGCCGCCGACCCGTCGAACCGGCCGAGCTGCCGGGTCTGGAGGGCGCCATCACGCCGTCAGGCGATATCCGCACGCTGCCGTCGATGTGGACGGACCGCGGCGGGCTCGACGGATTTTACGTCGCGCGCGTCACACTGCCTCGACCCGGTTGACTTCGGCCCGGTTGACTTCGATAGCCAGATGAAAGCCAATCCCGCCAACAAAGACACTCTGGAGGAACCGCCCATGATCATTCCCCGCCGATGCCTTCTCGTGGCCACCGCCGCGACCGCCCTCGCCGCTCCGTGGATCGGCGGCACCGCCCGCGCCCAAGCCAAGCAGCTGAAAATCTCGCACCAGTTCCCGGGCGGCACCGCCGACAGCGGCGATTTCCGCGACCAGATGTGCCGCCGCTTCGCCGCCGAGCTCGCCAAACGCACCAACGGCGCCTTGACGGCCGAGGTCTATCCCGGCTCGTCGCTGGTCAAGACGGTGGCGCAGTATTCGGCGATCCGCCGCGGCGCGCTCGACATGACGCTCTATCCGCTGAACTACGCCGGCGGCGAGGTGAGCGAATACAATATCGGCTTCATGCCGGGCGTCATCAGCTCGCTCGACCAGGCCTATGCCTGGAAGAAGGCCGAGATCGGCAAGCGCTTGACCGCGCTGATGGCCGAGAAGGGCGCCGTCCCCGTCATCTGGTTGTGGCAGGCGGGCGGTTCGGCCAGCCGCACCCATCCCATCCTGGTGCCCGACGACGTGAAGGGCCTGAAGGTGCGCGGCGGCAGCCGCGAGATGGACCTGATGCTGAAGGGCGCCGGCGCCGCCGTGGTCAGCATGCCGTCCAACGAGCTCTACGCCGCCATGCAGACCGGCACCATGGACGTCGCCATGACCTCCTCGACCAGCCTGATGTCGTTCCGCCTGGAAGAGATCGCCAAGAACCTGACGACCGGTCGCGGCAAGGGCTTCTTCTTCATCTTCGAGCCGCTGCTGATGTCCAAGCAGGTCTTCGACGCGCTGCCCAAGGATCAGCAGGCGGCGATCATGGAGGTCGGCCTGGAAATGGAGAAGTTCGGTCTCGAGAAGTCCAAGGAAGACGACGTCGCCGTCGCCAAGGTCTACGAAAAGGCCGGCATCAAGACCTTCGATCTCGACCAGGCGCAGGTCGACAAGTGGAAGGCGGTGGCGCGCGATACCTGCTGGAAGGACTATGCCGACAAGTCGCCGGGCAACGCCGAGTTCCTGAAACTGTCGCAGCAAGTTCCGGCCGCGTGAAGCCTCTCGAGCGTCTCAACAGGGCGATCGTCTTTCTGTCGGCGATCGCCCTTCTTGTTGCCTCGTGCGTGCTGACCTACTCGGTCGTGCTGCGTTATTTCTCGCCGCAGCCGACCGACTGGCAGGACGAATTCTCGGTCTTCCTGCTGATCGGCGTCACCTTCATGTCGGCCGCCTGGGTGCAGTCGCAGCGCGGCCATATCGGCATCGAGGCCGTGGCGACCCTGCTGCCGCCGTCGGCCGACCGCTGGCGGCTGCGTCTGGTCGATGTGGCGAGCGCCCTGTTCTGCGCTTTCTTCGCCTGGAAATCCTGGACCCTCCTGCACGAAGCCTGGGTCGAAGGCTATGTCTCCTCGTCGTCGTGGTCTCCGCCCTTGTGGATTCCCTACCTGACGATGGCGCTCGGCATGTCGCTCTTGACCTTGCAGATCCTCGTCCAGGTCTTTCGCCGGCCATGAGCGTCCTGCAAGTCGGCGTGCTCTACGGCGGCGCCACGCTTTTGGCCATGTTCTCCGGCATGCCGATCGCCTTCGCGCTCGGCCTGGTCGCCACCGCGTTCATGGTCGCCTTCATGCCGGCGGCGGCGCTCGATACGGTGACCCAGAACGTCTACGAGGAGATGTCGTCGATCACGCTGCTGTCGATCCCGCTGTTTATCCTCAAGGGTGCCGCGATCGGCCGCTCGCCGGCCGGCAAGGATCTCTATTCGGCCCTGCATGTCTGGATGAGCCGCATTCCCGGCGGCCTCGGCATTGCCAACGTCTTCGCCTGCGCGCTGTTTGCCGCCATGGCCGGTTCGAGTCCGGCCACCTGCTCGGCGATCGGCTCGGCCGGCATTCCGGAGATGCGCCAGCGCGGCTATCCCGGCGGCTTCGCCGCCGGCCTCATAGCCGCCGGCGGCACGCTGGGCATCCTGCTGCCGCCCTCGATCACCATGATCCTCTACGCCGTCGCATCGGAGCAATCCCTCGGCCGGCTGTTCCTGGCCGGCATCGGGCCGGCGCTGCTGCTGGTGGCGTTCTTCGCGACCTACGCCGCCTGGCGCTACCGCTTCGAGACGCGGCGCGCGCGCACCACCCGCGCCGGCGGCGGGATCGACTCGGCCCTGCTGTCGACCGAGACCTACACGCTCCGCCAGCGCTTCGCCGCCCTACCGCGCGTGCTGCCCTTCGTCATTCTGCTGACCGGCGTCATGGTGGCGCTCTATGGCGGCTTCGCCACGCCCTCGGAGACCGCAGGGCTGGGCGCGGTCCTGGCGCTGGTGCTGATCGCCGTCATCTACGACACCTGGCGGCCCCGGCAGCTCGACCCGATCCTGGTCAACACCATCCGCGAATCGACCATGCTGATGATGATCATCGGCATGTCGCTGCTCTACTCCTACGTGATGAGCTACCTGCACATCAGCCAGTCGGCGGCGGAGTGGATCGTGTCGATGCACTTCTCGCGTTGGGTCCTGCTGGCCGCGATCCTGGTGCTGGTGGTGGTCCTGGGCTTCTTCCTGCCGCCGGTGTCGATCATCCTGATGACCGCGCCCATCATCCTGCCGCCCTTGAAGGCCGCCGGCTTCGACCTCGTGTGGTTCGGCGTCGTCATGACCATCGTCATGGAGATGGGTCTGATCCACCCGCCGGTCGGCCTCAACCTCTTCGTCATCAAGAACATCGCGCCCGACATTCCCTTGAGCGACGTGATCTGGGGTGTGCTGCCGTTCGTGGGCCTGATGATGGTAGCGGTCGTGGTCCTCTGCTTCGCGCCGGAGATCGCGGTCTGGCTGCCCGACAAGCTGATCACGACGACGCGGTAGGCTGGGGGCGCGCCACTCCAGTGGCGCGATCTTCTCATGCTCATCTGGACCGCGGGCGTCCCGCCCGCTCAGGCTCATGAGCGGGCGGGACGCCCGCGGTCCGGCAAGACTACACCATGCTGCTCGGCCGGTAGAACGGCTGGTGCTTCGACGTGTCGATGTAGTCCGCATAAAACTTGCGGACGTGCGGCAGCAGCGCCTTGGAGAGCTTGCGTCGCTCGGCTTCGTCGTCGCTCAGCGCCTTGCTGAGGTCGTCGTGCAGCGCCTTCAGGGCCAGCGTGCGGTCGACCTTGGTGAAGATGCCGTCCTGGTAGATCACCTCGCCGTCGCACATCGTCATGGTGACGGCCTGGTTCTTGGCGCGCTGGACCACGGCGTCGAGCGTGGGCGTGAGCTCGTCGAGATAGGGATAGGCGATGCTGTCCCAGTCGAGCAGCATCATGTCGGCCGCCTTGCCGACCTCCAGAGCGCCGATGCTCTCGCCGAACGGCGTCGTCCGGGCGCCGCCCACGGTCGCCATGCGCAGGACCTGCGCCATGGTCGGCACGTCAGCCTCGACCATGCCCGGCACGCGATGCGCGCGCAGCACCAGCTTCAGCTCCTGCAGCATGTCGCGATCGTCGTTGATGCCAGCCTCGTCGAGGCCGATCGCTGTGTTGATGCCCTTCTTCTCGAAGAAATTGAGTGCCGCCACGCCCGAGCGCAGGCGGAAATTGGACGAGCAGTTGTGGCAGACGCAGCCCTTGGCCTCGGCCAGACGATCGATGTCTTTTTCGTTCAGCCACACGCCGTGGCCCAGGGTGAGGCGGTTGTTCACCATGCCGAAGCGGTCGATGTATTCCAACGCCGTGCACGCGCCACGCCGCCAGGCATATTCCTTCTGGTAGGCGGTCTCGACGAGATGCATGTGCATGGGCACGTCGTACTTGGCCGAGGCGTCGGACAGCACCGTCAGCGCCTTGTCCGAGCACCAGTGCAG
>DASZJU010000552.1:0-1732 GCA_035947815.1 Reyranella sp. | reverse complement strand
CCGTCGATCGGCGAGGTCAGCTTGACGCGCGCCAGCTGCTCGTCGATGAGCTTGATCTGCGCCGCCGCCTGGTCGATCTGGCTGCGGATGACGTTGATCTGCGCCGGCTGGCGCGACGCCAGCGCCTTGTCGTACTCGAACTCGTGCTGCTGGCGCTCGGTGACCCATTTCAGCCGCTCGAGCACGAGGTCGCGATCCTCGAGCGAGGCCAGGAGATCGCCCGCATGCACCGCGTCGCCGGCCCGCACCGCCGAGGCCGCGATGAACCCGTCATAGGGAGCGACCACGGCGCGCCGCACCAGGCCCTCGATCCGGGCATCGGCGTCGACCCGGTAGGTATCCTGCGCGAGCAGCAGGAACAGGATGGCGATCACCGCGCCCAGGAGGCCGAGCTTGCGCCCCAGATAGCCGGGCCCGATCAGATGCTCGATCTGATGCCTGGCCGCGTCGATGACCTTGAGGCCGATCCATCGATCGTTCTGCCGCTTTTCCTCCAGCACCGGGGCGACCACGGTCGCCACCAATTCGATGAGCTCGACCGTGTCCGGCGCGAAAGGCAGATCCGGCGGGCGTTCGAACGTCATGGCGCCGACGAAACGATCGGCGACCAGCATCGGCACCGTCAGGATGGGCCCGTCGCGTTGGACCTTGCAGAGCTCCGCATGGGCGCTGGTGCCGATCGCCTGGTCGGGCGGCGCCGGAAAGATGATCATGCAGCGCTGGTCGATCGCCTCCTCCATGGCGGCGCCGAGCGAGCTCACCAGATTCATCTGCCGGCCGAACTGGGCGCTGTGGGAGATGACCCGTACCGTCACGGTACGACCCTTGAGCATCCCGAGGCTGACGCGCGAGCACTGGCAGCGCGTCGCGAGCGCGGTCACCATCGCCATCGCGGCGGCCTCGAATCGCTCATGCTCGAGCGCGTTGCCGAGAAGATCGAGCGCCGCGCGCGAACGCTCGAGCAGCCGGCTCTGCTGATTGTTGCGCTGTTGCGCCAGGCGGTCGCGGATCCAGGCGATGCCCCATTGCAGCTGGCGGGTGGCGAGCCGCACGCTCTCCGCGCCACCGCTTTGCAGCGAAATCGCGACGGCGCCCTGCAACTGCTTGTCGGTGACGATCGGGAAGCCGACCTGCGCTGGCGCGGCGGCGTCCGGGGAGCCGCCCGGAACCTCGCCGCGCGCCACGCCGCGCCGCTCCCGCATGGCGGCTTCGGCCACCTCGGCCAGCGGCGCGAAGCGGCCCGATCCCTCCGGCCAGTACGCCACCGCTTCGTAATTGTTGGGCTGCGCCGATTGCAGCACCAAGAGCCCGCGGGTCGCGCCATCGATCATGTGGCACTGGAGCGCGAGCCAGGCCCGCGCCATGTCGGCGTCGGTCGCGGCATCGCCAAGCCGCTTCCACAGCGCCGGCTCGAGATAAGCGACGCGATCGCCGGCCCCGGTCGCCGCCGATGCGGGATCGGGCTCATGCTGGCCGCTGCGCGGATCGAGCGATTCCGGTCCGCCAGCGCTCCCGGAGGGGATCTGGCTCATCGCGTCGGCAGTCTTGTTCAACGCGTCAGACTTGCAGAGGTCCGTGGCGCGACTCGTACTCGCGCAGCACGCCGCCCAGGACGGTCAACAGCCGCTTGGCGGCGAACGGCGTCAAGATGATTCGGTTGGTGAGGTCGACGCTCACCGCCGTGCCGTCGGTCACGTTCCAGGTCTGGTTGGTGCCGAAAAACAGGTCGACC
>DASZJU010000551.1:0-2153 GCA_035947815.1 Reyranella sp. | reverse complement strand
CCTTGCTTTGGCGACGCCGAAGCGGAAGCCGCCACGGCGGTGGTGCGCAGCGGCTGGGTAGTGGGCGGGCCGCGCCTGGCGGAATTCGAGCGGCGCTTCGCGAGGCTGTGTGGCGCCGATCACGCCGTCGGGGTCTCGAGTTGGACGACCAGCGCCTTTCTGGTGCTGCATGCGTGGGGCGTCGGCCCCGGCGACGAGGTGATCGTCCCGTCGCTGACCTTTATCGCCTCGGTCAACGTCATCCGCCATGTCGGCGCAATGCCGGTCTTCGCCGAGATCGACCCGGCCACCTACAACATCGATCCCGCCGACGCCGCTCGCCGGATCACCGCCCGCACCCGGGTGATCATGCCGGTAGATCAGCTCGGGCTGCCGTGCGACATCGACGCGGTCACCGCTTTGGCCCGCCGGCACGGGCTGCGGGTGCTGGATGATGCCGCCTGCGCCTTTGGCAGCCTGAACAAGGGCCGACCGGTAGGGGCGCTGGCCGATGTGACCGTCTTCAGCCTGCATGCGCGCAAGGTTGTCACTACCGCCGAGGGCGGCATGATCACGACCGATGATGCGGAGCTCGCGGAGCGCCTGCGGCGATTGCGCCACCAGGGCATGTCGCTGTCCGACTATGCCCGTCACGCAGGCCCACCGACGCGGTTCGAGAGCTACCCCGAGATCGGCTACAACCATCGCATCACCGATATTCAGGCGGCCATCGGCCTCGCCCAGCTGGATCGGCTGGACTACATCCTCGAACGGCGGCACGCCGTCGCCGCGCGTTACGGCACCTATCTTTCCGGGCACCCCGCGCTCATCGCCCCGCATGTCCCGCCGGGGCTGATTCACAACTGGCAGAGCTATCAGGTCAGGCTGCACGAGGAGGCCGGCTTGTCGCGGAATGCCGTCATGGACCGGCTCTTCGAAATGGGCATCCCGACGCGCCGCGGTGTCATGGCCTCTCATTTGGAGCCACCCTATCGGCAGGACGCACCCCTCCTGCCGTTGACCGAGAGCGCGGCGGCCTCGACATTGCAGCTGCCGATGCACCCGGAACTCACATCGGACCAGCAGGATCGGGTGCTGAACGCGCTCGACCTTGTCACAGCGGAGACGGGCGGGCCCTGATCGCATGCTTCGCGCCCTCCACCCAATTTTCTGTGCGCAGGCGGCGGACGGGGCCGGTTACCCGGCCTGCCGCGCGGCAAATTGATCTTCGCGGCGCGCTGGGCGGTGACCGTGTTGGCGTTCTGGGTGATCCTCCACTCTATCGATCTCGGCGCCATGGTTGATCTGATCGGCCGCGCCGAACCGCTGGCTCTCGGCGTGGCGGGCGTGGTCGTCATCGCGCAGTTCGCCGTCTTGGTGTGGCGCTGGCAGCTCGTCATCCATATCCTGGGCGGCAAGACCGTCGGGTTCGGCCCGCTTGCGCTTCTCCTCGGCCACAGTTTCCTCATCGGCCAGGCCCTGCCGTCCTCGGTGGGGGGAGACGTGGCGCGGACCGTACTGCTTTCCCGACTGACGGGGGCGGCCGCTGCGGCACGCTCGGTCATTTGCGACCGTCTGCTCGGCTTTGCCGCGCTCGCTCTCCTGGTCGTCCCGGCCGTCCCGGTCATTGCCGAATTGATAGGTACCATCACGCCTTTTTTGACACTGGCGATCTGCGCATTGGGGATAATGACAGTGGTTGCGCTGGTCTTGGCCTATTCGCTGACTTATGGCCTTCCTTGGCTCGGGCGCCACGTAGCCACCGTAGCGGACGACCTGCGGATCACCTTGCGCTCGGGGAAGATCGGCCTCCTGGCGATGGCGCTCGGTATCGGGTCGAGCCTTCTCGGCGTGCTGCTGATCTATATCATTGGGTCGGCGATCGGCGCCGATCTGCGAGCCCTCGACTGTCTCGTTCTAGTGCCGTCAGCGCTGCTGGTTTCGGCCCTGCCGATTTCTTGGAAGGATGGGGAGTTCGCGAGGGGGCTTTGGCCGCCGCCTTCGGCCTTGTCCAGGCCGATCCCGCGGGGAGTGGCAGCGACCTCCGTCATGTTCGGACTGAGTGCACCGCTGGCGGGCGCCATTGTAGCCGGCCCCTCGCTGTTTGCCGGATGGCGCGATGTTGTTCTCAAGAAATAGCATGATGACGGCCGATCCGGGAACGACCTGCTTAA
>DASZJU010000550.1:0-2448 GCA_035947815.1 Reyranella sp. | reverse complement strand
GCCTTGATCCAGGCCTGGTAGAGCGCCTTGGTGTCGTCGTTGGGCGGATAGGTGCCGGTGATCGGCTTGCCCTGGCCGACCCGGATGGCGACGAACTTCTCCAGCCGCTCCTGCTCGAAGGAATCGCGCGCCACCTCGTCGGCGAGATGGCGCGGCACGACGATGGCGCCGTCGTCGTCGGCCACGATGATGTCGCCGGGATAGACCGGCACGCCGCAGATGCCGACCGGCGTCTGCGTCTCCACGGGGTGCAGGCTGTTCATGCTGGGTGGCGCTGCCGCGGCGCGGCAGTAGACCGGGAAGTCCATCTTGCCGATCACCGGCGTGTCGCGAATGGCGCCGTCTGAAATCACGCCCGCCACGCCGCGCACCTTCAGGCGCAGCGCCAGGATGTCGCCCAGCGTGCCGGCGCGGGTCGTGCCCTCGGTGCCGATCACCAGCACGTGGCCCGCCGGCGTGCCCTCGATCGCCTCGCGCTGCGCGCTCGGCGGATCGCTGGGCGTGGGCGGCTTGTCGAGATCCTCGCGGCCCGGGATGTAACGCAAGGTGAAGGCCGGGCCGACGAGGCGCGTCGCCTTGGGATTGAGCGGATGCACGCCGTTGATGGCGCTGTTGCGAAAGCCGCGCTTCAGCATCTGCATCGAGACGGTGGCCGTGCTGGCATACAGGAAGTTCTTGATGGTCTCGGCCGACAGCGGCGCGGCAGTCATGGTGTCTCCCTTTACAACAACGATCCCTGATTGCCGCTGCCGCCATCGCGGCGGCGCGGTGGGACGACGGCGCGCGGCGCAGCCGTCAAGCCCTCGGTCACCCTGGCGCCGACGCGGCCGTCGGCGAATTCGATGCTGATCGTATCGCCGGCACGGGTTTCCGCGGCAACCAGTACGGGATGGCCGTCCTGATTGCGCACGAGCGCGAAGCCGCGGTTCAGCACGGAATGGAAGGAGTAACTTTCGAGCAGCTTGCCAAACTGATCGACCTGGCGGCGGCCGTGTTCCAGCAGTTCGGTTCCGCAGCGCCGCAGTCGCTCGCTGTACTGCTCCAGCCGGTCTGAGGTTCGTGCAATCTTCTGCAAGGTATCGCCCTTGAAGCGTTCCATCGCACTCTTGAGCGCACGCGCCTCGCCAACCAGCAACTGTTCCTTGGCAGCGATCACCATATTCGGGCCGACAAGCCGTGCCGCCGCCAGCTCGGCACTGCGCCGACTGACCATCTGCTGCGTCGCAAGCCTTAGTCGCTCGCCGCTGACATCGAGCCGCTGCTGGCGCTCCTCGATCAGGCGCAACGGATCGCCCAGGCCGCGCGCCAGGCCGGTCACGGCCAGGTTGGCCTCGCGCAGCACGCGGTTCATGCAGGCCATGGTGCGTTTGCCGAAATCGAGCGTCTGGGCCATCAGGTCGGCGCGCACCGGCACGGCCATCTCGGCGGCGGCGCTCGGCGTCGGCGCGCGCCGGTCGGAGACGAAATCGATCAGGGTGGTGTCGGTCTCGTGGCCCACCGCCGAGATCAGCGGGATGGTCGACGCCGCGGCCGCCCGCACCACGACCTCCTCGTTGAAGGCCCAGAGATCCTCCAGGCTGCCGCCGCCCCGCGCCACGATCAGGATATCGGGCCGCGGCACCGGGCCGTGCTCGGGCAGGCGATTGAAGCCCGCGATGGCCGTCGCCACCTCGGCCGCCGCCTTGTCGCCCTGCACCGCCACCGGCCAGACCAGCACGTGGCAGGGAAAGCGGTCGGCCAGCCGATGCAGGATGTCGCGGATCACCGCGCCGCTGGGCGAGGTCACCACGCCCACCACCTCGGGCAGGAAGGGCAATGGCCGCTTGCGGTCGAGATCGAACAGGCCCTCGGCCTGCAGCCGCTTGCGTCGGTCCTCCAGGAGCTTCAGCAGCGCGCCTTCGCCGGCGAGCTCCAGGCGGTCGACGATGATCTGGTAGCGCGACGAGCCGGCATAAGTCGTGAGCTTGCCGGTGGCGATGACCTCCATGCCTTCCTCGATCTTGAGGCCGAGGCGCGGGATCGTGGTCTTCCAGGCGACGCCGTCGAGGACGGCGTTCTCGTCCTTCAAGCGGAAATAGCAGTGGCCCGAACGCGGGAACGAGGGCTGGCTGATCTCGCCGCGCACGCGCACCCGCGGAAACGTCGTCTCGATCTCCCTTTTCAGCGCAAAGGAGAGCTCGGAGACGGTGAATTCCGGGACGTTGCTGGGGCCGGAAGCGGGATCGATGTTATCCATGGGCGGCGCAGCCTAGCCGCTTGTGCCCAGAGCGCAAACTGTGGTCAAAGCCTCGCCATGCGAATCCTGGTGGTGGGCGGCGGCGGCCGCGAACATGCGCTGTGCTGGGCGATTTCGGCCTCCCCCCTCTGCACCAAGCTCTACTGCGCCCCGGGCAATGCCGGCATCGCCCAAGTAGCCGAATGCGTCGACGTGGCGGCCGAGGACATCGC
>DASZJU010000549.1:0-3720 GCA_035947815.1 Reyranella sp. | reverse complement strand
GTACGCCGCGACCTTCCTGCAGCCGACCGTGAGCTTCATCCCGACACCGGGCGCGGCACCGGACCTGCCGCCGACCCTGACGACGACCCTGCGGCTTACCGTGCTTTTCTAGAGGATCGACTAGTGACAAATCGCGACGCTTGGATAGCTTATGCCCGACTCAGAATTGGGGGAAATATCAATGATTAGGATAGTGTCGCGGCTCGCCATCGGATTGATCGCGGCCGGACTTGCGGCTGGCTCGGCATCAGCGCAGGGGACCGGCAACCTCCCCGGCTATCTGACCGACATCACCGGCACGACGCCGCAGACGCCGGCGGCGCTGGCGACGCGCGATGTCCTGCAGCTCAATGTTTCGATGTTTCCGCTTTACGACGCCGCCGCCGGCATTTTCCAGAGCAACATCATGGCCAAGCATCCGGTCATCCTGGCGCTGTTCTCGGGCGCCGGCGGGCGCATGATCCTGTACCGGCCAGGCAAGCCCCCCGAGGAGGCGCCGTCGGTGCCAGTCGTCTACCAGGTCATGAAGTCGACCGGTCACAGCACCATGGCGATCTCCGAGGTGGTCATGCCCTATGTCGGCAATGCCGCCGACAAGAGCTGGATGGCGCCGATGCTGGGCTACCGCACGCAGATGAAGACGGCGCTCGACGGCGTCGACGCGCTGCCCATCCAGGACGACTGGAAGCCTGCGGTGAAGACGATCCTCGGCAACAACGTCGCCTTCATGGACGATTGCCTGGCCAAGGGCGTGATTACGCTTGAGGCGCTGCAGGCCTTCGCCAAGAAGCAGGCGCCGGATATCAAGCTGATCATCAACTGGGCCGCCTCGACCCAGGTCAAGCATTGGATGAGCGTGCTCGACGGCTGGCGGGCGAGCCTCGGTCCCGATTGGGACAAGGTCTATGCCGCCGCCAACACCATCTACGTGGCGCGCCAGAACAACGTGCTGTTCTCGGTACTCGCCCAGTATTTCCCGCCCGAGGCGATCGACGACCGGCTGATGCTGATCGAGACGATCTCCTTCACCACCACGCCGCAGGAAATGCTGACCTCGATGGTCCGCATCATCTCCGACCGCTCGGTGGGCGCACTGGTCTTCGGCAACGACAGGCTGATGGATTTCGAGCTGATGGGCGGCGATGCCCGCAAGACCATCATTTCGGAGATGCAGCGCCGCGGCAAGCAAGCCTTCCTGCCGCCCGCGGTGCCGTTCGGCTCCCATCAGTGGCCAACGCTGATCACGCCGGGGCCGGGACCAACATCCCTTGACGACCTGAAGTAAGAACCGACGAAACCCGTCACGCCGGGTGCAGCGAGGCCTTCGACATCCTCGCCGCGCTCCGCATGACACCGAGACTGGGAGTGATGAAATGAATCTCAATACGATCATTGAAGTAAAACGGCCCAAATCATTCGAGGAGATCGAATGGAGCGACGGCCATGCCTGGTTGGGCGGCGGCACCTGGCTGTTCTCCGAGCCACAGGTTGCGACCAACACGCTGGTCGATCTCGAGCGGCTGGGCTGGCCGGCACTGACCGTGACGCCCGCCGGGCTGGAGATCGCCGCGACCTGCAAGATCGTCGAGCTTCATGATTTCAAGGGACCGCCGGAATGGCGGGCCGTTCCCTTGTTCGACCAGTGCATCGATGCGTTCCTGATGTCATTCAAGATCTGGAACGCGGCGACCGTCGGCGGCAATGTCTGCATGTCGCTGCCGGCCGGCGCCATGATCTCCCTGACGGCGGCGCTCGAAGGCATCTGTACCTTGTGGCCGCAGAACGGCAAGCCGCGCCAGGTTCCGGTCGTCGACTTCGTCACCGGCATGCACACCAACGTCCTGCAGAAGGGCGAACTGCTGCGGTCGATCTTGTTGCCTGCCTCGGCCTTGTCCAAGCGCTTCGCCATGCGCCAGATCTCCCTCACCCATTACGGTCGCTCGGCAGCGCTGATCGTCGCCACGGTCGGCGACAAGGGTGCGGATTTCCTGCTCACGATCAGCGCCGCGACGCCGCGGCCGGTGCATCTGCGGTTCAAGAAGACGCCGTCGGCGACCGAATTGCGACAGGCGATCGACGAGCGCCTGCCGGCGGACGCCTGGTTCCACGATGTCCACGGCTCGGCGCCCTACAAGCGCCACGTCACCCACTACCTTGCCGAACAGATTCGCGCGGAGCTGTCATGAGCAACTATGAAGTCAATGGCCGCATGTACTCGGCCGAACCGAAAGCCGGCCAGTGCCTGCGCACCTTCCTGCGCGACCTGGAAGTGTTCGGCGTCAAGAAAGGCTGCGACGCCGGCGACTGTGGCGCCTGCACGGTATGGTTGGACGGCAAGCCCTTCCATTCCTGCCTGGTTCCCGCCTTCCGCGGCGAGGGCCGCAAGATCACGACCATCGAAGGCCTCGCCAAGAACGGCGTGATGCATCCCATCCAGAAGGCCTTCCACGATGCGCAGGCGTTCCAGTGCGGCTACTGCGCCGCCGGCATGCTCATGACCACGGCCTCCGCCGCATTCGACGAGGCCCATAAGGCCGACCTGCCGCATGCGCTCAAGGGCAATATCTGCCGCTGCACCGGCTACCGCTCGATCGTCGACGCGCTGCACGGCAAGAGCAATATCGAGGAGGACGTCGCCGGCAAGGCCTGCGGCGCCAGCCTGCCCAACCCGTTCACCGACGCCATCCTGACCGGCAAGGCGCGCTACACGATGGATATCGCGATCGAGGGACTGCTGCACCTCAAGGTGCTGCGCTCGCCGCATGCCCATGCCCGCATCAAGAGCATCGACAAGACCAAGGCGCTCGCCATTCCGGGCGTCGTCGCCGTCTACATCTGGGAAGATGTGCCGCGCCGGCTCTATAGCACCGCGCTGCACGAAGACCATCTCGTTGACCCCGACGACACCTACATCCTGGACAACGTCGCCCGCTTCGTCGGTCAGCGTATCGCCGCAGTGGTCGCCGAAAGCGAGGCCGTGGCCGAAGCCGGTGTCCGCGCGCTGCAAGTCGAGTACGAAATCCTGCCTGCGGTGTTCGATCCAGTCGCCGCCATGGAGCCCGGCGCCCCGCTGCTGCACGACAAGAACGACGTCGTCACCCAGAACGGCAACATCTTCTGCACCCTGCAGGGCGAGATCGGCGACGTGACCCAGGGCTTCAAGGAAGCCGATGCCGTCCACGAAATGACCTACTCCACCTCCCGGGTGCAGCATGTCCATCTCGAGACCCACGGCTCGATCGCCTACAAAGGCGAAGACGGACGCTGGCACGTGCGCACCAGCTCGCAGGGCCCGTTCCCGGTCCGCACCAAGCTCGCCTACCTGATGGGCGTGCCCGCTCGCGAGATCCATGTCTTCACCGAACGGGTCGGTGGCGGCTTCGGCGGCAAGCAGGAGATGGTGTCGGAAGACCTGCCGCTATTCGCCAGCATGAAGCTCGACGGCCGTCCCGTGAAATGGGAATGGACCCGTGAGGAGGAATTCATCGGCGCCACGACACGGCACCAGATGACGACCAAGGTCAAGATCGGCGCCAAGAAAGACGGCACGCTGACCGCGCTCGACGTGCACTGCGTGTCGAACACCGGTGCCTACGGCAACCATGCCAGCGAGACCCTCGCCGCCGCGATGGCAAGCCCCATCGCGGCCTATCGCTGCGCCAACAAGAAGGGCGTCGGCCACGTTGTCTACACCAACATGATCCCGGGCGGCGGCTTCAG
>DASZJU010000548.1:0-17822 GCA_035947815.1 Reyranella sp. | reverse complement strand
AGATCACCAGCGGAAAGCGATAGTCGGTCTTGTCGGTGCTGGTCTGGGCCAGCACCTTCGGCCCGGCGGGCGCCGTCGGGTCTTCCACGATGGTCCAGGCGACCGGGCCACCCGAACCGGTCAAAGCGCCGGTGACGCCTGGCGGCAGGGCGCCCGTGGCTGCAGTCTCGAAGTCGATGCGGGTCATGGCGCCTCCTTGTGCCTGTGACGTCGACGAAGCCGCGAACGCGCCGCCCAGGGCGAGCACTCCGCGCCGCAGAAGAGCCTTAGTCATGGCAAGTCCCCTTCAGGTGAGCGAAAGGCGCGTTCCAGCGCCGGCTTCGAGCGCCCGCCGGTAGATCGCGACAGCGGCCGCGACGTCCTGCAGGCCCATGCCGGTGCTGTCGAACAGGGTGATGGGCTGCTCGTCGGTCCGTCCGGGCTTGGTGCCGGCCAGGATCTCGCCCAGGCTTGCGTGCACGTGCGCCCGGGTGACGGCGCCGGCTTCGAGCGCGTGGTGCAGGTCGCCGATCTCCGCGGCCTGCTCCAGCGAATCGACGACCGCAAGGCTCGCCGCATAAAGCCGGGGATCGATCTCGTGCTTGTCGGAATTATCGGCGCCGACCGCAGCGATGAAGGTGCCAGGCCGTACCAGCTCGGGCGTCAGGAAGGCGCGGCGGGCCGACGTGCAGGTGACGACGATGTCGCTCTCCCGCGCGGCCGAGAGGTCGGGCGCGGATCGCACGTCGAGCTTGAGCGTGGCCGACATCTCCCGTGCCAGCCGTTCGGCTGCCTGGCCATTGATATCCCAGACGTGCACCCGCTCGAGGTTCACCGCCGCCGCAATCGCGGTGAGCTGGATGCGGCCCTGCATACCCGCGCCGCAGACCGTCGCCACGCGAGAGTCGCGGCGCGCCAGATGACGGGCCGCCAGCGTGGTCGCCGCGCCGGTGCGGTTGATGGTGACCTCGATCGAATCCATCACGGCGAGCGGCCGGCCGTTGGCGCCATCGGCCAGGTAGATGATGCCCTGCACCGTCGGCAGGGCGTTGGCCGCCGGATTGCCGGGGAAGTTGCCGTTGCGCTTGATGGCGACCTTGGCGCCGTCGCCCAGCAGCGCGGCGCCCTTGGCATGGAAGGAGCCGCTGGGGACGTGCAGCGCCGAAGCCGGCGGTGCCACGGCCCGGCCCTCGACGGCCGCGCGGAAGGCCGCTTCGACCGCGTCGACATAGTCGGAGTAGTCCATGAGCCGCACGATGTCGGCACGCGACAGGACCAGCAGTCCGGCGGGCGTCATGATGTGCGCACCGCGGGCCGGTGGTCGATGACCGAGCGACGCGCATGCTCGACGGGCTTGCCGATGTGCGGCACGGTGACGTCGCTCATGGTGCTTCTCCCTCTCTCTACGCTGCGCCGACGCGGTAGATCGCGGCGCGATGGGTTCGCGGCAAAAAGGCATAGACGCGGTCGCCGGAGGGCGCGAAGGCCAGGGTGTGTGCGCCCTTTTCCGTCTCGACCCGGCCCAGGCTCTTCATGGTCGTGGTCTGGAAGACGTCGATGACGCCGGGGTTGCCGACCGCCACGTAAAGCTGCTGGCGCACGCGGTTGAAGAAGACGACGTCGGGCGTGCCGCTGAGCGGCTGTTCGCTCAGGACCTTGCCCGACCGCGCGTCGAGCGCGATGAGCCTGCCCGCGTCGCAGGCGCAGAACAGACGACGCGTGCTGCGGTCGAAGTCGAGCCCGTGCGGGCCGGCCGAGGGAATGGCAAACGTTCCGGCAATGACGTCGGGCTTTTTTGCGTCGACCATGACGATCAGCGCCGGGTCGGCGACGTTGACGTAGAACAGCTCGGCGTCCGGATCGAAGACGGCCCAGCGCGTACGCCCCGGCACCTCGATCTCCACGACCGTGCGGTCGTCGAGGCGCACCATCGAGAGTGTGTGCGAACCCGCGATCGCCGGATCGCCGACATTGGCGACCAGCACCAGTCGTCGCGCGGGATCGTAGGCCAGCCCATTCGGCTTCATGCCGACGGGGATCTTCACGACCTCGGGATCCGGGCCCGGCGCAAACACGCCGATCGTGTTCTCGCCGCGGTTCGAGCTGATGACGATCCGACCCTCGTTGCTGACCAGCGCGCCGGCAACGCCGGCCAGGTGCGGGATCGAGAACAGGTGCTTGGCCGAGACCGGATCGAAGACATCGACGGCGTCGTTCGCGGTGTGCGCCAAGTAGACATTTCCGGTCGCGGCGTGGACGTCGGCGTGGTCGAAGCCTCCGCTGCCCTGGTGTTCCGGCAGGGTGACGTGACCGGCGAGGCTGAGGGGACTGCTTGTCATCGAGAGGACCTTTCCATGGCAGGAGGGCGCAGCCGCGCGTAGCGGCGAAACGAGACGGCGAGGATGGTGCCCATCACCGCGAGCCCGGCCGCGGTTACGATGCCCAGGCCTTCGGGCGTGGCGCCGCCGACCTGGAATGCCAGCCATCCGCCCGCGACCACCACGACCAGCCGGACGCCGGAGGCCAACAGCGGGAACTGCGGTTGTCCTGTCGACTGGAAGGCCGAGATCAGCGTGTTCGGCGCGATGAACACGTAGGCCAGGCCCACGATGCAGAGATAGCTCGCGGCCGCGGCGTGGACCGCCGGATCGTCGCTGAACAGGCCGGTCCAAGCACCCGGCCAGGCGATCACCAGCAGGCCGAGGGTCGCCATCACGCAGGCCGACAGGCCGGTCGCGATCCAGGCAATGCGCGCCGCCCGCTCGTATTGACGCGCGCCGATATTGGTTCCGACCATGGCCAGCACGGCAGCGCCCACACCGAAAACGATCGGGTACAGGAGATATTCCAGCCGCACCCCCACGCCGAAGCCGGCCAGCGCCGTCGCGCCGAGGAGGCTCGCATAGGCAGTGATCGCCGCGAGGGCCAGGTTGTTGAAGATCGGCTGAAGCGACATCGGCGCGCCCACGCGCAGAATTTCGCGGAACAGGCGCCGACTGAAGCCGAGGTCGCCAAGCGAGAGCCTGACGGCGGCGCGGCCCGAGGCGAGGTACCAGGCAAGCACGGCCGACGACGCGGTGAAGGACGTCACGGTGGCGATGCCGGCGCCGGTAGTGCCCAGCGACGGGATTGGCCCCAGGCCGAAGACCAGCGTCGGCACCAGCACGACATGCAGGACTTCCGCGCCGAGATAAACCCAGGCCAGCAGGGCGACCTGTCCGGTGCCGCGGACCGCGCTGGTGAGCGCGCTCAGCACCCAGTAGGCGACGGCGCCGGTGAAGATCGCATTCGAGTATTCAAGGGCGGCGTCCAGGATGAGGCCGCACCCGCCCAACAGGCGATAGAGGCTCGGACCGGCGAGGACGAATACCGCCGTGAACAAGGCGGCAGCAGCGCAGCCGATCACCACGGCATGGACCACCAGCGCTGCCGCGTCCTGCCGGCGTCCCGCGCCGATGGCGCGCGCGACGGCAGCGGCGATGGCGCCGCCCATGCTGGAGTTCGCCATCTGCTGCATCAGCATCATCATGGGAAACACCAGCGACAGGCCGGCCAGCGCATCCACGCCGAGCTGGCCGACGAAATACGCATCGATGCTAGTCGTCACGGCGATCAGCACGACGTTCACGACGAGATTCGGCGCGGCAAGCCGCAGCAGCGTCAAGACGATGGGACCTTCCAGGAGCAGGCGCGTGCGCGCCGCTCCCGGCTTGGGAGGTGAATTCGCTGTTGCGCTGCCGATGGACTGCATGGTCGTCAGTCCATCTTCGGCGGCCAGTTGTGGGTCTCGCCCACGAGATGGCGGCACCACGTATAGAGCGCGTCGTACATCACCATGCCGTGCTTCAGCATCTCGTGGTCGTCGGTGTAGACGTGGCTGAGGCCGAGCGAGATCGCGAACAGGCCGGCCGACTGCGGCGTCAGGTCGAGCCGCGAGGTGTCGGCACCGCGCACGATGTCGGCCAGCTTGTCGAGCCCCGGCGCGTCGAGCTGGTACTCGGCGATGAAGGCATCGAAGGAGCACTTCTCGCCGACGTGGCTGAATTTCACGCCGGGGATGTCATAGGGGATCGCGCCGGTTTCCTTGGCAGTGGCCAGCACCTTGTCGGCCGGCACGTAGAGGAACTCCGGCTGCTTCTCGATGAAGCGCTGGATCAGCCACGGGCAGGCGATGCGGTCGATCTTGGGACGTTCACGGGTAACCCACTTCATTTGTTGTCTCCTTCCTTGAGAGGTTCTGTCGGCAGGCCGTCAGCGCGCCAGGTGCCGATGCCGCCTGCCACGGCAACGGCGTCGATGCCGCGTTCGCGCAGCTTGGCCGCGCAATCGCCGCCGATCTCGAAGCCCCAGGCGCAGTAGACCAGGGCCTTGGTGCCGGCGGGCATGGATGCCGCCACCTCGTCGACCTTGTCGGGCGGGGCGCGCCGTGCGCCGCGCAGGCCGACCGGCACCGCGGCCGCGTCGTCGGCCAGGCGGGCGTCGATCACCACGAGGTTGGGATCGCCGTCGAGCATCTTGCGCGCGGTCGTTGTGTCGACGGTGTGCGGCCTTGCCGTGTGCGCGACGCCGGCGAAACGGGACGCCACTCTTTCCCAGGCGATGTTGGCCATGAAGGCATCGACATAGCCGCTGGCATTGCTGCCGAAGTCGATGTGATAGGCGTGCTCGTACATGTCGAGCGCCAGCACCGGCGTACCGCCGGCCAGGCCATGCGTATGGTCGGCCGCCCAGACGTTGACGAGCGTGCCGTCCCGTGGCGAGCGGGTCAGCACCACCCAGCCCGAACCGCCGCCCAAGGCCTTGCCCATGGCGACGAACTCGGCGCGCCACTTGGCGAGCGATCCGAAGTCGCGCGCGATCGCCTCGGCCAGCGCGCCGGTCGGCTCGCCCCCGCCGGCCTCGCCAAGCGCTTCGAAATAGGCTTCGTGCAGCAGCATGGAGTTGGTCGCGATCAGTTCCTCGCGCTTCAGGCTGTTCAGGCGAAAGCCCGGCGCGCTTGCCGGATCGAGAGCGGCAAGGTCGCCGCGGATCGCGTTCAGCCGGCGGACGGCGCCGCCGTAGTTGTTCTCGTAGTGGCTGGCGATCAGGTGGGCGGAGAGCCCTTTTAGGCGGGGTGGCTTGAAGGAGATCGGCCGGGCGTGGAATGACATGGGTTTCTCGCTTCTGATACACTCGTTTCAGATCAAGTTTAGTCTTGTTTTGTAAATACGCAAGAGAAAATGATACGATCGTTGCATTTGCCATTTATCGTATGATACGGATGCACAATGACGAATAATGAAATCTCGGAGAGCCCGCCGTGGCTGCTGTTGATCCACCAGCTGCCGGCCAAACCTGCCTATGCGCGGGTCAAGGTGTGGCGGCGGCTGCAGGCCCTGGGCGCGGTCACGGTGAAGGGCGCGGTCTATGCGCTGCCGGCCAACGCCGAGACGCGCGAGGACTTCGCCTGGCTTGCCAAGGAGATCGTCGAGGGCGGCGGCGAGGCGATCGTCTGCGAGGCGGCCCTCGTCGACGGTCTGTCCGATGGTGAGCTGCAGGCGTTGTTCGATGCCGCGCGCGACGAGGATTACCAGCGCATCGCTGCCGAGGCGCGCGAGGTCGCGAGCCGTCTCGGTGACGATCTGCCCGACAACGCGCTGGCCGAGATCGCCAGCCAGACGGCGCGGCTGCGCAAGCAGCTCGATGCCGTCGTCGCCATCGATTTCTTCGGCGCCGACCAGCGCGAACCGGCGGAGGGTCTGGTGTCGGGCCTCGAGGCCCGCCTGCAGCAGGAGGACAAGGCTATGACTGCAGAACGAACGGACGCCGGACCTGCCGCGACCAACGTGCCGGCCGGATTGAAGGGTCGCGTGTGGGTGACGCGGCAGGGCGTGCAGATCGACCGCATCGCCTCGGCCTGGCTGATTCGCCGCTTCGTCGACGACGGCGCGCGCTTCAAGTTCGTGCCGGGCACGGGTTACGCGGCGCTGCCGGGCGAGTTGCGCTTCGACATGTTCGAAGGCGAGTACACGCACCGCGGCGACCGCTGCACGTTCGAAGTGCTCCTGATGGAGGCCGGCCTCGACGACCCGGCATTGGCCGCGATCGGCGAGATCATCCACGACGTCGACCTGAAGGACGGCAAGTACGGCCGCGAAGAAGCGGCCGGCATCCGCAACCTGATCGCGGGCATCGCCTCCGCGCACAACGACGACAACCAGCGCCTGGAGCGCGGCGGCGCCGTTCTCGACGATCTCTACCGGTATTTTGCCGGCAGGCGGTCGACCAAATGAGCGAGCAAGCGACTGACCATGGCGTGCCGTTCGGCGAGGCCATGAAAGTGTGGGCCCGCGTCGCGGCGCTCTCCTTCGGCGGCCCGGCGGGCCAGATCGCGGTGATGCATCGCATCATCGTCGAGGAAAAGAGGTGGATCGGCGAGAACCGTTTCCTGCAGGCCCTCAACTACTGCACCTTGCTGCCCGGCCCCGAGGCGCAGCAGCTCGCCGTCTATATCGGCTGGCTGATGCACAAGACCAAAGGCGGCCTGTTCGCCGGGACGCTGTTCGTGCTGCCCGGCCTGATCGCCATCATGGCGCTATCCTGGATCTACGTGCTGCTGGGCAAGCTCACGATCGTCGAGGGCCTGTTCTTCGGGCTGAAAGCCGCCGTCCTCGTCGTCGTGGTCGAGGCCGTGCTGCGCGTCGGCCGGCGCGCGCTCAGGAACAACGTCATGGTGGCGCTGGCGGCGATTTCGTTCGTCGCCATCTTCTTCTACGACGTGCCGTTCCCCATCATCGTCTTCGGCGCCGGCATCATCGGCTATGTCGCTGGGCGCGCCGGCCTACAAGCCTTCCTGGCCGGCGGGGGACATGGAAAAGTCGGCGCCAGGCAGGTCGCCGACCGCGAGTCCCTGCTCGGCGAGGAAACCCCCGACCACGCCAAGCCCAATCTGCGCTGGTCGCTCTCCATCACCGCCGTCTTTCTTGCGTTATGGCTCGTGCCCGTGGCCGCGCTTTATCTTGCCGTGGGCGGCGACAACGTCTTCACCAAGATCGCGATCTTCTTCAGCCAGATGGCCGTCGTCACCTTCGGCGGCGCCTATGCCGTGCTGGCCTATGTCGCCCAGCAGGCGGTCGAGAACTTTCATTGGGTCAAGCCGGGCGAGATGCTGGATGGGCTCGGCATGGCCGAGACGACGCCCGGTCCGCTGATCATGGTCACGCAGTTCGTGGGCTTTCTCGCCGCCTGGCGCGAACCCGGCGGGATGCCGCCGCTGCTGGCGGCGACGCTGGGCGGGTTGCTCACCACCTGGGTCACCTTCACGCCCTGCTTCCTCTGGATCTTCTTCGGTGCGCCGTTCGTCGAGGCGCTGCGATCCAACAAGGCCTTGGGTGCGGCGCTGGGCGCCATCACTGCCGCCGTGGTGGGCGTGATCCTGAATCTCGCGGTGTGGTTCGGCCTGCACGTGCTGTTCGCCAGGATCGTGCCGACGCATTTCCTGGGCGCCTCCGTCGGCGTGCCCGTGCTGTCGTCGGTCGACGTGCCGTCCCTGGTCCTGGCGATCGCCGCAGCCTTTGCCATCTTCCGATTCAAGATGGGCATGATTCCCGTGCTGCTGGCGAGCGCGCTCGCCGGCATGACCTATTATCTCGTCGTCAGCTCGATCTGATTCCGGGTCCGGTTTGAAAAGGCCTGTCCGGCCGGAGGGGGCCCAGACGGGCCAGTGGCAGCCTGGCGGGGAGAGAGCACCGCCACGTCAGCCACAACCCCGTGATGACACAAGGAAATGGCCAGAGGTGTCTGTTCCTTTTTGACCAACGCAAGAAACTTGCCGGTGGACAGACCAACCACCCGATGGGTGCGGTTGTGAAGAGCGGGAGGAAGCCCTATGACCGAGACCAAGACACCTGCGACGTTCAGCGACCAGAACAACGCGCCAAACAGGCAGCAGCCATTTTGACCCAAGCCGTGCTCGCCAAGGACGCCCCGCGGATCGATCCGCGGGCGGGGCACCTGCCGTCCGCCGGGCAACTCGTCGACACCGTCAAACTCATCGATGCCTACTACGCCCGGCGGCCCGACCCGCAGCTGCCGACTGAGCGGGTGGCCTTCGGCACATCGGGACATCGCGGTTCGTCCCTCGACAGCACCTTCAATGAGGTGCATGTGCTGGCGATCACCCAGGCGATTTGCCTGTATCGCCGGCAAGAAAGCATCTCCGGACCGCTGTTCATCGGCTTCGACACGCATGCGCTGTCCCGGCCCGCCTTCGAAAGCGCGCTGGAGGTTCTGGCGGCGAACGGCGTCGACGCCCTGATATCGAAGGGCGGCGAATACACCCCGACGCCGGCGATTTCCCAGGCGATCCTCGTCCATAATCGCGGACGCAAGGAGGGGCGGGCCGACGGCATCGTCATCACGCCTTCGCACAATCCGCCCGAGGACGGCGGCTTCAAATACAATCCGCCGAACGGCGGTCCGGCCGACACCGGCATCACAAGCTGGATCGAGAAACAAGCCAATGCGCTGCTGGCCGACGGCCTGAAAAGCGTGAAGCGTATTCCGTTCCAGCAAGCGCAACATGCCGCAACCACGGCCGAGTACGATTTCCTGCAGACCTACGTTGCCGACCTGGGCAACGTGATCGATTTCGACGCCATCCGTGCCTCCGGCATCCGCATGGGGGTGGATCCGTTGGGCGGCGCCGGTGTGCATTATTGGGCGCGGATCGCCGAGCATTACCGGATCGACCTCGCCGTCGTCAGCGAACAGGTCGATCCCCGATTCAGTTTCATGACATTGGATTGGGACGGCCGCATCCGCATGGATCCGTCCTCGTCCTACGCGATGAAACGGTTGATCGGCCTCAAGGGAAAATACGACATCGCTTTCGCCTGCGACACCGACCATGACCGGCATGGCGTCGTCGTTCCAGGCGACGGTCTGCTGCCGCCCAACCATTATCTCGCCGTGGCGATCGATTATCTGTTTCGCAATCGGCCGGGCTGGAAGGTGGACGCCGCGGTCGGCAAGACCGTGGTCAGCAGCGCCATGATCGATCGGGTCACCGCGCGGCTGGGTCGCAAGCTCTACGAGGTTCCGGTCGGCTTCAAATGGTTTGCCGACGGCCTTTTGGACGGTTCATTGGGGTTCGGCGGCGAGGAAAGCGCGGGAGCGTCCTTTCTGCGGCGCGACGGCAACGTCTGGACGACCGACAAGGACGGCATTACGCCCGCGCTGCTGTCCGCCGAGATGAGCGCGCGGACCGGGCGCGACCCCGGCGTGCTCTATCGCGATCTCACGCGCGAGCTCGGCGACATGACGGCCGACAGGGTCGAGGCACCGGCGACGGCCGAGCAGAAGAAGAAACTGGCGAGCCTGTCGCCGCGGCAGGTCCGCATCACCGAAATGGCCGGCGAACCGATCCAAAGCGTGCTCACCAAGGCGCCCGGCAACGATGCGCCGATCGGCGGGATCAAGGTCACTGCGAAAAGTGGCTGGTTTGCCGCCCGCCCCTCAGGCACCGAAGACATCTATAAGATCTACGCCGAAAGTTTCCGCGGCGCGGACCATTTGCGAGCTCTCCTGCGGGAAGCACAAACCATCGTCGATACCGCGCTGGCCGGATAAGGCCGGAACCCGTCACGCGAACCAGCGCGCATAGGTCCTCTGCAGCCAGGACACCGGCTGGTCGAGGGTATAGGCCAGCGCGGCCAGCCTGATCGCATCGGATTGTGCCGGATAGGTATGAAGGACCCTGGCGAGCTTGCGCATGCCGATTCCCGTGCTCATGGCGACGGAGATCTCGTTGATCATCTCGCTCGCCCGCGATGCCACGATGGTGGCGCCCAGGATCCTGTCGGTTCCGAGCTTGACGTGAATCTTGACGAAGCCGTCGTCCTGGCCATCGGTGATGGCGCGCGCGACGTCCTGCATCATCACAGTGAAGCTCTTGATCGGGACGGAGCGTTCGCTCGCGTCCCAGACGTGCATGCCGACATGGGCGATCTCGGGGTCGCAATAGGTGCACCACGGGATCGTCATGAGGCTGAGCCGCCGGCGTTTGGCGGCGAACGCGTTCTGCACCGCCATGCGCGCCGTGGCTTCGGCGGCGTTGGTGAATTTGAGGGGCATGCAGACGTCCCCTGCGGCGTAGACGCGGGGGTTCGTGGTGCGCAGGAAATCGTCGACGACGATCCCCGTCGCCGGATCGAACACGATCCCCGCGGCTGTCAGGCCGAGCTCCGCCACGTTCGGCGTGCGACCGATGCTGAGCAGGATCTCGTCGGCGTCGATCCGGTAGCGCGCCGCGTCATTGGCCGTTTCCAGTATCTTGACGTCGTTCTCCACGCGGACGCCGAGGATGACGGTATTGAGCCGCGTGTCCACGCCGTCGCGCGCCAGCGAAAACGACAGAAGCTGCGAGGCATCCCTTTCTTCGTGGGGCAAGAATTTCGGATCGTCCTGCACGAGGGTCACATGCGCGCCCAGCCTCGAGAAGGTTTGCGCCGCTTCGCACCCCAGCGGGCCGCCGCCAATGATGGCCAGGCGCTTGGGCAGGGAGGCCAGCTCGAAGACCGTCTCGCTGGTGAGATAGCCGGCCTCTTCGAGACCCGGAATGGTCGAACGCTGGGGCTGTGATCCGGTCGCGACCAGCGCCTTCTTGAAGCGCAACCGGGTATCGCCGACCGTTAGCGCATCGGCTGCCGCAAAATGCGCGCTGCCGAAAAAAACATCGACGCCCTGGGCACGCAACCGATCGGCCGAATGGTATTCAGCGATCCGCGAGCGGATCCGCTGCATGCGCGCCATGACCGTCTGAAAATCCACCGGCAGCTCATGCGCTGCCGGGGCGCCAAGTTCCTCGGCTCTGGGCATGATCGCGTGGATGCCGGCCGTGCGGATGATCGCCTTGGAGGGAACGGTACCGGTATTGAGGGAATCGCCGCCGAGCCGCCGTCGTTCGACGAGCGCTACCCTGAGGCCGAGGCGTATCGCCCATTCGGCCGCCGCCAGGCCTGCCGGGCCGCCGCCGACGACGGCCAAGTCGTACAATGGCCTGGCCACGGGATTTGTCCAATCGTCGGGCCGCACGCGCCGCAGCAGATCGCGTTCGTGGAGGTCGGTCGATTTGGTCGACCTCGGAGCCATGACAGCCATGGCTACAACCAACCGCCCTTGAAGCCCGCACGCCTGAGGCCGACGCGGATGGGAGGGCAGCGCCGCATCAGGTCCCAGACGAAGCCGCTGCGATAATTCTCGATCATCAGCACCAGCAGGCCCTGATCGAGGCCGAACCAGCCTTCCGACAGCCAGCCATCGCCGCTGCCGGTGAATGTCGGATTGTAGCCGCTGGAAAAGCGGTCGCTGCTGCAGACCTGCGGATAGGTTTCCAGGAGATGGCGCGTTCCCGCGATCGCCGGTCCCGCGCCGAACGGCAAGGTGGCCAGCATCGCCCAGGGCGAGATGGTGCCGTCATCCGGTCCGTAGGGCACGCCGCGTGCGGTGTAGCCGAAGAAGCGCCGGTCGCGATGGTCCTCGTGCAGTTCCTCGTTGCCCGGGCCTTCGCCGGCGCTAATGCCCCAGAGGTTCCGGCTGTATCCAACATAGTCGTGGGGATTGCGGGCGGCATATTCGCGATGGAGCGCGATCGAATTCCTGCTGTTCTCGAAGTAATCGCTGTGCGTGGCGCGCATGAACTTGTCCCGGATGCCGCGAAAGTCGACCCAGGCATGGGAAAACAGGTGGGTAAACAGCGGCCCCGAATAGAGGACGTTCTGGCCGAGCAGATTTTCCGACTGATAGGTCACCGTCCAGTCGGTGAAGCTGCTGGGCGGAAGCGGGTAAGTCGGCGAGCCCAGGCCGAGAATGTAGAGGATGGTCGCTTCGTTGTAGCCTTCCCAACCGTAGTGCAGGAACCCGCATTCGGGTTTCCATCCTTGGGCGACCGTCCGCCCGGCATTCAGCGCCCACTGCCAGTCGACCCGGCGGTAGAGCGCATCGGCCAGGGTGCGGATCTCGGCTTCGTCGTCGCCTTGGTCGAAATAGCAGCCGGCCATGAGCACGCCCGCCAGCAGCAAGGTCGTGTCAACGAGCGATAACTCGCACTGCCAGACGCGACGTCGCGTCTTCATGTGCAGGAAATGATAGTAGAAGCCCTTGTAGCCCATGGCGTCGGGCTGGTCGCTTTGCCGACTGTCCCAGAAGGAACGCAGCGTCTTCAGCGTTTGCTGCGCGGCGGCCGCACGCGACATCCAGCCGTTCTTCACGGCGATCGGGTAACAGGACAGCGCGAAGCCCACGACGGCGATGCTGCACGGAGAGTCCGCGCGCGACGTGTCGGCGACCAGGCCGGTCTCGGCATCGGTATAGTCGGTGATATAGGAAAAGGCGCCGAGCTGAAGCCGGTCGAGCAGGGCGGAGTCAGACAAGCTGGTCAGTTCGTCCATGGCGGCGACTGGCAACTTGCTTTCACGGGGCGGGAGGTCTGATGCGATCTGCTTTTTTGAAGAAGCGGCGCGCTTCGGCAACGATTTGGCCATCGCTCATGTGCTGAAGCGGCTCGACGCTGAACAGACGGCCGGCCAGAGTCGGCGAATGGCCGTGCAGCCAGGTGACGAATTCCGTCTTCGCCGTCGAGGGACCGACGACAAGAAACTCCTTGGCCTCGCCGAGCGCCTCGGCAACATCGCGATAGAAAGAGGGCTCTCCCTTGTCGTGGGTCCCCGAGGCGCTGCCCGATTTGTGGTGGAGATGGTGCGAGGGGTGGGCGGGATGCACCGTCTTCTCGTCGGCGTCATCGGCGTTGAAGTAGATGACGCGGGCCTCGTGGTGATCGATCCAGACGACGGCGTGGGAGTGGGGCAAGCGACGCTCCAAAGCTGAGATTTATGGGAGGTGGCTGACGTACAGTGCGTCTGTCCGGGCTTGGCTACTGTACCGGATTCGCGGCCGTCCGGCTCGTCAAGGATCATTGTGCAACGCACCAGGAACGTTCGGGGTTGCCGGTTGTTTCCGAATTTGTGAGAATCATTGAGGAAAGGAGCGATTGTCATGGCGTTGGGAAGCCCCGGTTACGAGGGTGGACCTTCCTGGTCTGTGGACGATATCCCCTACCACGCCCTCGCGTACGACCAGATACGTGACGATCGGCGTCTTTTTCATATCCTCGCGTCTGCATCCTTCATCGAAATCACCTCGGACCTCTACACGCACAATCTGGTCGAGTTCTTCCGTGACGATCGTGAGATCGTCGAGTGGTTGGAAGGCCGGTGGGAGAGGGAGGAACTTCAGCATGGCGCGGCGCTGAAACGTTACGTTCAGACGGCGTGGCCCGATTTCAATTGGGAAGCGGCCTACAAGCTCTTCGTCGCCGAGTATTCCCAATGCTGTACGGTCGATCGGTTGGCCAGCACGAAAACACTTGAGATGGCGGCGCGCTGCGTCGTTGAGACCGGCACCGCCACCTTCTACCGCATGCTGTCGGATCTGAGCCGCGAGCCGGTGCTGAAGCGTCTCGCGGCAGAGATCAGCGCCGACGAGGTACGCCACTACAAGCATTTCTACCGCTATTTCCAGCGCTACCGGTCCCTCGAACAACCAAGCCGTGTCGCTATCCTGCGCGCACTCCTGAACCGTGCTGCCGAGGTCGAGGCCGAGGATGCCTTTTATGCCTTCAAAGCCGTCTTCCGTGTTTGCAATCCCGACGCCGAGTTCCAGAAAAGCGACTACGCGGCTTATCGCGATGGCGCCGTGCAGCTCACCAAGGGCCACTTTCCCCATGGCATGGCGGTGAAGATGATGTTGAAGCCGCTTGACCTCAATCCCATGGTCGGGCGCGCGATGTTGCCGGCTGTCACGTCAGCCGCGCGGCTGTTCCTGCACTCGTGGGGCGGCCGCGCGACGACGAAGGGTCGCTCGTTCCTGAGCGGCGCATAGGCTTTCCGGGATCGAAGATAAAGCGCCGCGGCGCGCGAACTTCGCGCACGACTGGTCCGTGGATTGCATCGAAGCCGTGTGACAGCGGCGGAGAAGCGCGTCTTGGCGGCAAACCCCTTCCATCTCGGTTGGTTCCTCGGCAACAGCTTCGGCGTGCACGGCTGGAACCAGCCGTGGGGCGGCACGGCCGGCCAGGACTGGACCCAGCCGGATCTGCATATCGAGCTCGCCAAGGCGCTGGAGCGCGCCTGCTTCGACTATCTGCTGCTTGAGGATTCGCTGTTTGTTCCGGATAACTACGGCAGCTCCATGGAGTTCTACCTCGCCCGCGCGCTGCGGGCGCCGAAGAACGACCCGCTGCCGTTGGTGCCGCTGATCGCCCAGGCGACGACGCATCTCGGCATCGTGCCGACGATCTCGACCAGCTTCTACGCCCCCTTTCTGCTCGCCCGCCTCATCGCCACCCTGGATCTGATGTCGAAGGGCCGCGTGGGCTGCAATTTCGTCACCTCCACCGCCGAGCGGGCGGCGCAGAACTTCGGCCTGGACACCCATCTCGAGCACGATCTGCGCTACGAGATGGCCGATGAATTCGTCGATGTGGTGACCCAGCTCTGGTCGTCGTGGGACGCCGACGCAATCGTCATGGATCGCGAGGCGGGCGTCTTCGTCGATCACACGAAGGTCCGCGCCATCGATTTCAAGGGCCGCTTTTTCTCCTCCCGCGGGCCGCTCAACACGGCGCGCCCGCCGCAGGGGCGTCCCGTTCTCGTGCAAGCCGGCGGCTCGCCGCAGGGCAAGCGCTTCGCCGCCAAGCACATGGATTCCGTCATCGCCGCGGTCAGCACGATCGGCGAGATGAAGGCGTTTCGCATCGATCTCAGGGAACAGCTGGCGGCCGAGGGGCGGGACCCCGATAGCTGCAAGCTGTTCTTTGTCGCCTCGCCCACGGTCGGCGAGACGAACGCCGAGGCGCAGGAGCGCAGCCGGCGCCGCCAGGCGCAGCGCGAGGCCTCGCCGGCGGTCACCCTGGCGCAGATGGCCAGCCTCACCGACATCGATTTCGCGACCTTCGATCTCGATGCGCCGATCGGTGAACTCAGCACCAACGGGCAGCAAGGCACGCTCAAGCGCTTCCTGGCGCAGGGCAGCACGCTGCGCGAGATCGCGCGCAATTATCGCTACGGACTCGAGGACGAGCTCGTCGGAACGCCCGAGCATATCGCCGGCGCCATGGGCGAGGTGATGGAGGAGGTGGGCGGCGACGGTTACATGTTCAGCGGGCCCGTGACGCGGCGCTACGTCGCCGAGATCGCCGACGGCGTCGTACCGGCTCTCCAGCGCCTGGGGCTGGTCCGCACCGCCTACACGCATCGCCATTTCCGCGACAACCTTTTCGCCTTCTGATCGCCATGCGCGGGAGAATGATCCTTCGTCGCCTGCTCTGGGTTTTCCCGGTGGCCTTCGGGGTCGTCACGCTGACTTTCTTCATGGCGCGCGTGTTCAACGGCGACCCGACCGAGCTCTATGCCCCACCCGAGGCGACCGATGCGCTGCGGGCGCAGATCCGCGCGCAGCTCGGGCTGGCCGATCCGCTGCCCGTGCAATATTTCCACTATCTCGCCGATCTGCTGCGCTTCAATCTCGGCACCTCCTTCACCACCGGCCAGAGCGTGGCCTCGGATTTGTCGGACAGGCTGCCGGCCACGCTCGAACTCGGCCTGGTCGGACTCACGCTCGGGATCGTCGTCGGTATCCCGCTCGGGGTGATCGCGGCCGTGAACCGCGAGCGCTGGCCGGACTTTCTGGTGCGCGGCGCCACGCTGAGCGGCATGGCGCTGCCGCAATTCTGGGTCGGCCTCGTGCTGATCGGGATTTTCTTCGTGAACCTACACTTGCTGCCCGGCCCGGTCGGCCGCTTGCCGATCGGCGTCGCCCTGCCGCCGCGCGTCACCGGATTCATGCTCATCGACACGCTATTGGCGGGCGAGCCGGCGCTGTGGTGGCTGGCGGTGCGACAGCTCGCCTTGCCTGCGCTCACGCTGGGCTTCAGCACGGGCGCTCCGATCGCCCGGGTGACGCGGGCGGCCATGGTCGAGGCAATGCAGAGCGACTACATCCGCACGGCGATCGCCATGGGCCACGGCAGGCGGGTCGTGTGGTTCCGCTACAGCCTGCGCAACGCCCTGCTGCCGGTGGTGACCCTGATCGGCGGCATCGCCGGCCATATCTTCGCGGGCGCGGTGCTTCTCGAATCCATCTTCGCCTGGCCCGGGCTGGGGCAATACGCCTTGCAGGCCATCGAACGTTCCGACTTCGCCGCCCTTCAGGGCTTCGTCATCTACGCCTCGCTGCTCTACGTCCTGGCTTTCCTGGCAGTCGACATTCTCTACATGTTCATCGACCCGCGGATGCGGGCATGAGCCCGCGCGACGCCGTGGGCGAGATCTCCCCCGAACTCGGCGCCATACGCCAGGTGCGGCGTCGGCCGAAGCTTTCGTGGTCGATGCGGATCGGCGCCGCGGTCCTGATCTTCTATGTCGCCGTCGCGCTGATATCCCTCGTGTGGACACCCTATGATCCGCTGACGCCGGGAGTGGGCGACGGCTACGATGCGCCCAGTTCGGCATTCCTGCTCGGCACCGATCGGCTCGGCAGCGACATGCTCTCGCGCCTGATGGTGGGTGCCCGCTACAATCTCGGCATCACCCTGACCGCGGTCGCCATCGCGCTCTCAGTCGGCACGACGATCGGCGTGATCGCGGGTTACCATGGCGGCGCCATCGATACGGTCGTGCTGCGCGCCGTCGAGATTTTCCAGGCGTTTCCCGGCCTGCTGTTTGCGATGCTGGTGGTGCAGGCGGTCGGGCCGGGGATCGTCAATGTCATCCTTGTGCTGTCCTTCGTCGGCATTCCCGACTATCTGCGGCTCGCCCGCGGCGAGATTCATTCGCGGCGCAGCTGGCAATACGCCGAGGCCGCCCGCATGGTGGGCAACCCGCCGTGGCGGGTGGCCTTCCGCCATCTGCTTCCCAACAGCATCGGACCGGTGCTGGCGTTCACGTCGATCAATGCGGCGTTCGTCGCCTTGATCACGGCCAGCCTCGGCTTTCTCGGCCTGGGCTTGGGGCCGAACACGCCGGAATGGGGCAACATGATCGCCCGCGGCCAGGACGGCGTGATGACCGGCCAGTGGTGGGTCTCGTTCTTCCCGGGGCTGGCGATCCTGGGCCTCACCGGCGCGTTCTATCTGCTGGGCGACGCCGTCTCCGACCTCACCGATCCAAGGCGGCGGCGATGAGCGGGGAGCTGCTCGAGATCGAGAATTACAGCGGAGCGTTCCGCTCGCCGACCGGCGAGCTGACGCCGGTGCTGCACGAGGTGAGTTACCGCCTGAAGGAAGGCGCCCTGACGGCCGTGGTCGGCGAGACGGGTAGCGGCAAGTCGCTGGTCGCCCTGTCGGTTCTCAGCATCCAGCCGCCGAGCTTCGTACGCCGCTCGGGCCGCATCCTGTTCCGCGGCGTCGACCTGCTAGGTCTCGACGCGAAGGCGATGCGCAAGATCCGCGGCGCCCAGATCAGCATGGTGTTCCAGGATGCGCGCGCCGCCTTGAATCCGGTATTCACCGTCGGCCGCCAGCTGGCCGACGTCTACCAGTTGCAGCATGGCGGTGGCCGGTCGGCGGCGATGAAGCAGGCGATCGAGGCGCTGCGCCGGGTTTCCATTCCCGAGCCGGCACGGCGAGCCCGGCAATACCCGCACGAGTTCTCCGGCGGCATGGCGCAGCGCGCGATGATCGCCATGGCCGCGCTGATCTGCGAGCCGTCCCTGTTGATCCTCGACGAGCCGACGACCGGCCTCGACGTGACGATCCAGTCCGACATCATGGAGCTGATCACCGACCTCTGCCGCGTCGGCGGGTTGAC
>DASZJU010000547.1:0-13117 GCA_035947815.1 Reyranella sp. | reverse complement strand
GTGCTCCATCGCGTGCTCGCGCGTGATGTGGACCATGCGGATCGCCATGCGCACCATGCGCGCCGCGTGATCGGGCACCGGTACCGGCATGCCGCACACCGCCATGTAGGCATCGCCCACCGTCTTGATCTTCTCGATGCCAAGCTCCTGGGCGGCATCGTCGAAGCGGCTGAACAGGCCGTTCAGCAGGCTGACGACGTTGGCCGGCGGCATGTCCGACGACATGGCGGTGAAGCCCACGATGTCGGCGAAGGCCACCGTGACCTCGGCGAAGCCGTCGGCGATGCCGTGCTCGCCGCCGCGCAGGCGGTTGGCGATCGGCGCCGGCAGGACGTTCAGCAGCAGCGCCTCGTTCTCGCGATTCTTGTTCTCGATGACGACGTTCTTCTCGCTGATGTCGTCGATCATGCCGTTGAAGGCCGCGCAAAGCTGGCCGATCTCGTCACGCGTGCGCACCGGCACGTGGGCCGCCGAATCGCCCAACGCGAAGCGCCGCACGCCGGCGGTAAGCTCGCGCAGCGGGCCCAGCAGCGAGCGCGACAGCCAGGCGCCGGTCACGATCACCACCAGGAGCGCGATCGCGCCCACGATCATGAGGTCGCGCGCAAGCTGGTAGACCGGCGCAAAAGCCTCCGAGGAATCGATCTCGGTGATCAGCCCCCATTTCACGCCCGATACCCTGACCGGGCCCCACGAGGAGAGGTTGGGAACGTGGCGAAAATCCAGGACCTCGCCGGAGCCCTCGACGCCGCCCAGCGCCGCTCGGCTCGCCTGCGTGTCGATGCGCTGCTGCAGCACCGGCGTGCCGTAGCGGCGGATGTCGTCGATATCGTTGGCCGGGGTGCCGTTGGCCTGGGCCTCGGCGATGTAGAGAGTGGGATCTTCATAGAAGGTGCGCGGCCCGGAGCGGACGGTGAAGTCGGGCCCGACGAGATAGGCCTCGCCGGTGGCGCCGAAGCCCTCCTGGCGCCAGCGCCGGCCGCCGGTCACGATATTGTCGATCTCCTCGATCGAGAGCCGCGCCACCAGCACGCCGATGACCTGGCCCTGGTCGATCACCGGCGCCGCCATGAAGGCCCCGGGCGCACCATCGGACGGCAGATAGTCGGCGAAGTCCTCCAGGCAGGTCGCCGACAGGTCGGGCGTCGCCGCGCAGCGGGCCGCGGCGGCGGCGAGATTGGAATGGCGATAGGGACCGGCCTGCAGCGAGGTGGCGAAGTCGGCGTCCTTGTCGACGGTGTAGAGGATGCGCCCGGTCTTGGGGTCGACCATGAGCAGGTCGGCGAAATTGAGCGTCGCCGCGGCCGTGCGCATCAGCGGATGATAGAGCGCGTGCACCTTCGAGTAGGCGCTGCCGTCGCCGGGATCGTCGAGCAGCGAGCGGCGTTCCGGCGGCTGCGGATTGTCGACGATGTACAGGCCCTGCAGGAAATACGGCGCCGTTCCGACCGGCAGGAATTCCTTGACCGACGTGTCGGCGCCCAGCAGGCGACGCACCATCGGCATGTATTGGTTGTGGTACCAGCCATCGACCTGCCGGCGCAGATCGAGCGGCACGTCCTTGCGGTCGAGCTCGTCGACGGCGTCGCGGAAGCCGCGCATGGCGTCGACGGTCATCTTCGCGCTGCCGAGCAGGCGCATCTCGCCGCGGATGCTACGGAAATAGGTCTCGACCTGGCGCGACTTGGTCTCGCGCGCCGCCGTGAGCTGGGCGAGGATGGTCCGCTCCAGCGCATCGCGGGCGCGGACATAGCCCAGCACGCCGGTGATCAAGACCGCCACCGCGCCCAAAAGGATCAGGATGGCGAACAGCTTGGCCGCCAGCCCGAAGCGCGCGGGACGGATGGAGGCTGCGGGAGGGGCGGCGGTCATAGCGAGGTTCTTACTGACCCCGTCGAGGATTGGATAGGCGTAGTTTAATACGGCCGTCGTTCATCGAGTCCTATAAAGGAAACGAGCCGCGGGAGAAGCCATGGTCAACTTCACTCACGATGCATCCGGCATCGTCCTGGCGACCGGCGAGGCGCCGCTGTTTCGGCCGGGCGAGGCTGTCCGGGTTATGACTCGGGCGCCTGTCGGGCATTATCGCGTGCCGACCTATCTGCGCGGCAAGTCGGGCGTGGTCGAGAGCGTGATCGAGCCGGCCGCCATCGACAACGAGGAGGAAGCCTATGGCCGCAATGCCGGGTCGAAGCGCCACTACTACCGCATCGTCGTGCCGATGACCTCGATCTGGCCGCACTACGCGGGTTCGCCCGCCGACAACCTGCGCATAGAAGTCTTCGAAACCTGGCTGGAAAGGATCCAGGCATGAGCCCGCACGATCATGACCATGACCATGCGCACGCCGAGATCGCGCCGTCCGAACGGCCCGGTTACTACGACATCATGGAGACCGCCGTGCGCGAGCTCCTGATCGACAAAGGCCTGTTCGGGGCCGACGAGATCCGCCGCCAGATCGAGGTGCTCGATTCCCGCACGCCGGCGCTCGGCGCCAAGGTGGTGGCGCGCGCCTGGATCGACCCCGATTTCCGCGCCCGCCTGCTGGCCAATGGCCGCGCCGCCTGCGAGGAGCTCGGCATCAGCTTCTATGATGACACCCAGCTGATCGTGCTCGAGAACACGGAGACGGTGCACAACCTCATCGTCTGCACGCTGTGCTCCTGCTATCCGCGGCCGGTGCTCGGGCTGCCGCCCGACTGGTACAAGAACAAGCCTTACCGGGCGCGCGCCGTGATCGAACCGCGGGCCGTGCTGGCCGAGTTCGGCACGGTCATTCCCGACGGCGTCGAGATCCGCGTCAGCGATTCGACCGCGATGGTGCGTTTTCTCGTTTTGCCCCGGCGGCCCGACGGAACCGATGCCTACGACGAGGAGCAGCTGGCTGCCCTGGTCACGCGCGATGCCATGATCGGCGTCGTTCCGGCCAGCATCGCTGCAGGGAGGAGCTGAAGGTGAGCCCGTCCGAGAACCTTGTCCGGCGTCTGCCGAACGACATCGGCGGTCTTGCCGCCGAGCCCGTGCAGCGGGTCGAACATGAGCTCGAGCCCTGGGAAAAGCGCTGCCATGCGCTGGCCGACGTGCTCGATTTCCACAAGATCATCAATACCGAGGAGAAGCGGCGCGGCGTAGAGGCGCTGGGCGCCGAGATGGTCGGCAAGCTCACCTACTACGAGCGCTGGATCGTGGCCTTCGCCAACATCCTCTTCCAGAAGGGCGTGCTCACCCCCGGCGAGCTCGCGCGCAAGATGGACGAAGTCGAGGCGCGCTGGTCGGCCTCGACCGAAAGCGAGTGAATCGAGACTCATTGCTGTCGTGCATCTTTTCATGCTCTTGGACCGCGGGCGTCCCGCCCGCTCATGCTCATGAGCGGGCCAGAGGCCCGCGGTCCGGAAGACTATGACCCCTTCTTCGGCGTGTAGGCGCCGCCCGACGACGCCGCCCGCACCTCGGCCGCGGTCTTCGCCTTGCGCAGCAGCACCAGCCGGCGTGCCTCGTCGTCGAGCATGGCCTGGGCGTTCTTGACGATCGCCGGCGCATGCCTGGGCGGGAACTTCACCGCGCCGTTCTCGTCCATATGGATAAGGTCGCCCGGCGCCACGTCCATGCCGCCGACCGAGACCGGCACGTTGACCGACTGCACCGCCATCTCGCCATGGCCCGCCGTCACGCCGCCCAGCAGGAGCTGGAAGCGGAGCTTGCGGATGGCATCGACGTCGCGCGACGGGCCGTTCGACAGCAGGCCGACGCAGCCCACCGCCATCATCGAGCTCACCATCATCTCGCCGGCGAGGCCCGCCTTGTTTAAAAGCTCAGGCGGCCATTTCTGCTGGATCACCAGGATGGTCGGCTTCTTCATGGCGTCGAGCGCGTCGACCACGTCCATGAAGGAAAGCCGGCCGGCATAGTTCGGGTCGGGCAGGCCGTAGACGCAGGTCACGGCGTGGCCGACGATCGGGCCCATCTCGGGATAGATGCAGCGGATCGAGGTGTCGGTGTACCAGTTTTCGGTCCATGGATTGTAGAGCCCGAGGCACAACGGATTTTTGGGATAGGTCGCAACCACGTTGGTGATGGTGGGCGTGTCGATCTTGCGCAGCTCGGCGAAGAGCTGGTCGTCGGACGTCTGTACGGCTGAGTCGGGCATGGCCGGCGAGTCTCCCTTTTGTGGGCTTCGTTCTTCGCGCAATTGACGGCCAACGACAAGGGTTCGCCGCCGCTGGGCAAAAGAGCGAACTTTCGCTAAAGCCTTCTCGTCCTGCCTGAACGAATGGGCGCCGTCGCCATGCCAATGCCGTCCCCACCGCAACGATCCTGGCCGATCGGCCTGCTGGTGCTGCTGGCGGTTGCGGGCGTGCTCTACGCTCTCATGCTCGCCAACGCCGTGTCCCAGCCCTCGGGCGGCGGCGAGGCGGGGATCGAGACGGCGATCGAGGGACTCTTCCTCACGGCGGGCCTCTGGATCGTGCTGGTGATCATGATCGTCGTCGGCGCCGTCATGGGCGCGATGCCCGGCTGGGCAGGCGGGCTCGCCGGCATTCTCATTCCCGCGTCCGGGGTCGCCAATTTCACCGCCATCGACATGTGTTCGCGCGACATGCCATGGGCCATCGTCGTTCCCATCCTGCTGGCGCCCCTGATCGCCTTCTACGCTTTCTGGGCGGGATGGCCGAAGCTGCATGCGGCGCTGTCGGCGGAGCGTACCAGCGTCGCAGTTTGGGCTTCGATCTTCGTTCTGTCGGCGGCGACGTTCGTGCTGGCGGCCTGAGAGCTTCGTCAGCGCCCGACAAGGCGGCGGATGCGGCTCATGAAACCTGTCGCGGGTTCGTCGGCGTAGCAGCGCCCCAGGGCGATGCGTGTGCCTTGCAGCAGACCGTCCTCCGTCGGAAACCACGGATACCAGCCGGCCAGGCCGGCAAAGACCGGATCGAGCGACGTCCTGCTGGCCGGGAGAAAGTCGAACTCGATGGTGGGCCTGAGCGCCGCGCCGCAAATCGGGGCGTGCAGCACGACGCTGTTCTCGAAGATGACCCAGATCGGCTTCTCGCTCTCGAGCACGAGCTCCTCGCCGTTGCGCTGGCAGAACCATGTCGTGCCCGAGCGCCGCCCTGCGCCCTGGGGCAGGATGAAGACCTTGCGGATGGCGACCGGCCAGCCGTCGGTATGGCGGTCGGCGGCGACGTCACGCGGCACCAGCTGGAACTGGCGCGTCGAGCCGATGCGGAACGGATGGCCGATCGCCTGTTCGATCGTCGGGCCGTTCGCCGCCAGGAACGCCGACAAGAGCGCGAGCGAGCCGGGCGCAAGCTCGCGATATTCGTTGCAGGCGTTCATGTAGTCGCTTTGCGAGGCCGCCGTGCTGACATAGCCCAAGGCGAAATCGTCATGCCGCAGCGGCGTCTTGCGGGCCTCGAGCAGGGCCGCCAGCAGCTGGTTGGCGAGACTTTCATCGAGGGGAAATATCATCACACCGGTGCGCGACAGCGGCCCGGAATCGCAGTCGAGCGCCGAGGAGAACGCGCTCCAGGCGATGCGCGAGAGTTCCGAGCGCACGGCCCTGAAGCGGCCGAGCTCGCGGTCGTCCTCGCGGGCCCGCTTTTCCAGCGCATCGATTTCCTGGGCCAGGCGAAGGTCCGGATACTGGAGCAGCTCGCGCAACGATCATTCTCCTCGGGCTTTGGTACGACCTGGCTTGGTGCGGCGATCACGTCTTGGCATGGGCGCACGACGGCGCACAAGCGCTTTGGCGGCTCAGGGAACGAAGATCAGGAAGACGAAGATGGCGAACAGCACGAGGTGGACGAAGCCCGGCAGGATGTTGGTGCGCCCGCCGCCGAATGTCACCAGGCTGACCAGGAAGGTCAGCACCAGCAGGACCGTGTCGTTCTTGTCGATGCCGAGCTCGAGCGGCTGTTTGAGCGCGATCGCCAGCAGGCTGACGGCAGGAATGGTGAGGCCGATGGTGGCGAGCGAGGAGCCGAGCGCCAGGTTGAGGCTCTTCTGCAGCTCGTTGCGCCGGGCCGCGCGCAACGCCGCCACCGTCTCGGGCAGCAGCACGAGCAGCGCCACCAGGAGGCCCACGGCCTCGAGCGGCGCGCCGACCGCGAGGACCATCGTCTCGATCGATCCCGAAACGCCCTTGGCCAGCAGCACGACGGCGACCAGACCGACGAGCAGCAGCGCGACGCTTTCCGAGAGCTGGCGCGGGCTGGGCGCCGTGACATGGTCCTCCGCCGCGCCGCCGAGATCGGACAGGAAATAGTCGCGATGACGCACCGTCTGGACGTAGAGGAAGACGCCATAGAGGGCGAGGGTGACGACGCTCACGAAGCCGAGCTGGGTGGCGGTGTAGAACGGCCCGGCCATGCTCGTCGTGTAGCTCGGCAGGACCAGGGTGAGCGTGGCGAGCGGCATCAGCACGACGAGATAGGCGCTGGCGCCCGGCAGGCGGAAGCCCTGCTCGCCGTAGCGCAGGCCGCCCAGGATCAGGCAAAGCCCGACCACGCCGTTGCAGACGACCATGATCACCGAGAAGACGGTCTCGCGCGCGAGGCCGGGCGCGCCCTCGCCGGCCAGCATGATCGAGAGGATCAGGGCGACCTCGATCACCGTCACCGCGACGGTCAGCACGAGGGTGCCGTAAGGCTCGCCGGTGCGGTGCGCGATCACGTCGGCGTGATAGACGGCGGCGAACACGACGGCCATCAGGACGATCAGGCCGACGAGGGGCAGCACCGCCTCGAGGGCCGGCGGCATCCTCCCGGCGATCGCCGAAAAGCCCAGTGCCACGGCAAGGCCGAGCAGCGGCGTCACCCGCCATAGAATACGTTTGCGCCCGCTCGGCATTGCTCTCCCCATAGAAAAGACTGCGTTTAAAAAACGCACCATCTAGCATAAAGTGTGAATCGCAAAGCGCTGGCGCATGGCAGGAATGTTGCCTCAAACTGACTTGCCGCGGGCATGCTTTGGGGCGCAACCGTCGTATAGCCATGATGGTGCAGTAAGTCCGCGGAACTCGGGCGGAATCCGCCACTGGAGAATCTGTGCGGATGAGTAAAAGGACGTTGTCCAAGTTTGGGGCGGCCGCTCTGCTGATCGGCCTGGTCGTCGCCGGTTATATCGTCATCAACCAGATGGGCCGCGACAAGGCGCGCGCGGCGGCGGCCGCCAATGGCCCGCCGGCCGTGCCAGTCACCATCGCCATCGCCGAGGCGCGCGACGTGCCGGTGTTGATCCGCGGGCTGGGTAACGTGCAGGCCTACAAGACGGTGGCCATCCGCTCGCGGGTCGAAGGCCAGATCGTCAAGATCTCCTTCGAGGAGGGCCAGAACGTCAAGGCGGGTGATCAATTGTTCCAGATCGACCCGCGTCCCTTCCAGGCCATGCTCGACCAGGCCGCCGCCAACCTCAAGAAGGACGAGGCCCAGCTCGAGGGCGCGCGGCTCGATCTCGAGCGCTACGGCAAGTTGCTGCCGACCGGCTTCCAGTCCAAGCAGAGCTGGGACCAGCAGAAGGCCACCGTCGACGCGCTCAGGGCCTCGATCGACGCCGACAAGGCGCAGATCGACAATGCCAAGCTCAACCTCTCCTATGCCGACATCCGCGCGCCGATCGACGGCCGCACCGGCCAGCGTCTGATCGATCTCGGCAATATGGTCCAAGCCAACCAGAATACCACGCTGGTCACCATCACGCAGATCAAGCCGATCTTCGTCAACTTCACCGTGCCGCAATACGCCAACCACAATCTGCGCAAGAGCCAGGCGAAGCAGCCGCTCACCGTCACCGCCTACTCGGCCGACGACCACTACAAGCTGGCCGAAGGCGAGCTGACCCTGATCGACAACCAGATCGAGGCCCAGACCGGCACGCTGCGGCTCAAGGCCACCTTCGCCAACACCGACGAACAGCTGTGGCCGGGTGAGTTCGTCAACGTGCGACTGGAGCTGTCGATGCGCAAGGATGCGGTCACCGTGCCGCAACGCGTCGTCATGCAGGGCGCCAACGGCGCCTACGCCTATGTCATCAAGCCCGACAACACCGCCGAGCGCCGTGTCATCGAAATCGAGTCCACGCAGGACGGCTACACCGTCATCAGCAAGGGCATCGCCGTCGGCGAGAAAGTCGTGCTCGACGGCCAGTACCGCCTGTCCAACGGCAGCCCGGTGCGCGTCGACCAGCCGACCGCCGCCCCCGCGGATTCCGGCCGCAAGAGTTGACGCACCGCCATGAACGTCTCTGAAACCTACATCCGCCGGCCGATCGCCACGTCACTGATGATGCTGGGCCTGCTGGTGTTCGGCGCTGCGACCTACAACCTCCTGCCGGTGTCGGCGCTGCCCAACGTCGACTTTCCGACCATCACCGTGTCGGCGACGCTGCCGGGCGCCAGCCCTGAGACCATGGCCTCGTCGGTCGCCACCCCGCTCGAGCAGCAGTTCGCCGCCATCCCCGGCCTCGCCTCGATGAACTCGACCAGCGGGCTCGGCGCAACGGCGATCACCCTGCAGTTCGACCTCAACCGCAGCATCGACGGCGCCGCCACTGACGTGCAGACGGCGATCAGCGCGGCGAGCGGGCTGCTGCCCAAGGACCTGCCCAGCCCGCCAACCTACCGCAAGGTCAACCCGGCCGACCGTGCCGTGCTGATCTACGCGGTGACGTCCGACGACCTGCCCATGTACAAGGTCGACGATTACGCCTTCGTGATCCTGGCGCAGAAGATCTCGGCGGTGGCCGGCGTGTCGCAGGTGCTGGTGGCGGGCCAGCAGGATTTCGCCGTCCGCGTGCAGGCCAACCCGGTGGCGCTGGCGACCCGCGGCCTCGGCATGGAGGACGTGCGCACCGCGCTGGCAGGCGCCACGCTGAACCAAGCCAAGGGCAACATCGAGAACGAAAACCTCTCGGTAATGATTGACACCAACGACCAACTGTTCAACGCCGAGGCCTACAAGAACATCATCGTCGCCTACCGCAACGGCGCGCCGGTCAAGCTGCAGGACGTCGCCGGCGTGATCGATGCCACCAAGTCGCCGCGCACCGGCGCCTGGTTCAACGGTAAGCGGGCCGAGCTCCTGCTGATCTTCCGCCAGCCCGGCGCCAACACCGTCGAGATCGTCGACCGCATCAAGGGCATGATGCCGCGCCTGCTGGCCTCGATCCCGCAGAGCGTCCATGTCGACCTGATGTCGGATCGCTCGAAGTCGATCCGCGATTCGGTAACCGACGTGCAGTTCACCATGCTGCTCACCATCGGCCTGGTGATCCTGGCGATCTTCGTCTTCCTGCGCCATCTGTGGGCCACCATCATCCCCTCGATCACCGTGCCGCTCGCCCTGGTGGGCACCTTCGGCGTCATGTGGGTGTGCGGCTACAGCATCGACAACCTGTCGCTGATGGGGCTCACCATCGCCACCGGCTTCGTGGTCGACGACGCGATCGTCATGATCGAGAACATCGTGCGCTACATCGAGGAGGGCGAATCGCCCTTCCAGGCGGCGCTGAAGGGCGCGGGCCAGATCGGCTTCACCATCGTGTCGATCACTTTCTCGCTGATCGCCGTGTTCATCCCGCTGCTCTTCATGGGCGGCATCGTCGGCCGGCTGTTCCGCGAGTTCGCCGTGGTGGTCA
The DNA here is from genome assembly GCA_035947815.1 of Reyranella sp. Taxonomy (GTDB): domain Bacteria; phylum Pseudomonadota; class Alphaproteobacteria; order Reyranellales; family Reyranellaceae; genus Reyranella. Next base: position 3,487 of record DASZJU010000547.1, on the reverse strand, counting down.
CGGTCGCGGTCGTCATGTCGGCCTTCGTGTCGCTCACCTTGACCCCGGTGATGTGCGCCCAGTTCCTCAAGCGCCAAACCGGCCACAAGCGCGGCTGGCTCGACCAGAAGTGCGAGGAGATCTTCGAGGCCTGGCTGCGCTTCTACGACAGCGGGCTGAAATGGGTGTTCCGCCACCAGTTCATCACCCTGATGTCGACCATCGTGCTGGTCGTCCTGACGGGCTACCTCTACGTAACGATTCCCAAGGGCTTCTTCCCCGAGCAGGACACCGGCTTCATCTTCGGCCAGGCCGAGGCGCGCCAGGACATTTCCTTCTACGCCATGGCGGAGGTCCAGGATCGGCTGGCCGCGATTGTCAAGCAGGATCCCGCCGTCTCCGGCGTGGTCGGCTTCGTCGGCTCGACCGGCGGCAACTCGGCCGAGAACACCGCCCGCATGTTCATCCAGCTGAAGCCGTTCGACGAGCGTCCCGGCGATTCGGCGCAGAAGGTAATCCAGCGCCTACGGCCCAAGGTGGCCCAGGTGCCGGGCGTGCGCTACTTCATGCAGGCCGGCCAGGACATCAATGTCGGCGGCCGGCTCAGCAAGACCGAGTTCCAGTACACCATCACTTCGACCGATTCCGACGAGCTCAACCACTGGGCGCCGATCATCGAGGAGGCGATGGCCAAGCTGCCCGAGCTGCAGGACGTCACCTCCGACCAGCAGATCGCCTCGCCGCACATTGCCATCGATATCGACCGCGATTCGGCCTCCAAGCTCGGCCTGTCGCTCGCCCAGATCGACCAGACGCTCTACGATTCGTTCGGCCAGCGCCAGGTCAACACCATCTACACCTCGAGCACCCAGTACAAGGTGGTGCTGGAGGTCGATCCCAACCTCCAGAAGGATCCCTCCGCGCTGTCGCGCATCTACATCAATGCGCCCAACGGCATGCAGGTGCCGCTCAGCACCGTGGCGCGCTTCACCACCCGCATCGCGCCGCTGACGGTCAGCCACCAGGGCCAGTTCCCGGCCGTGACGATCTCCTTCAACCTGTCGCCGGGCGTGGCGCTCGGCCAGGCGGTCGAGAAGATCCAGCAGCTGGAGACCGACCTCAAGACGCCGATCACGCTCGACGGTTCCTTCCAGGGCACCGCGCAGGCCTTCCAGTCGTCGCTGTCATCGACGCCGCTCCTGATCGCGGCCGCCATCCTCGCCGTCTACATCGTGTTGGGTATGCTGTACGAATCGTACGTGCATCCCATCACGATCCTCTCGGCCCTGCCCTCGGCCGGCGTGGGTGCGCTCCTGATGCTGATGCTGTTCCACTACGATCTTAGCGTCATCGCCCTCATCGGCATCATCCTGCTGATCGGCATCGTCAAGAAGAACGCCATCATGATGATCGACTTCGCGCTCGTGGCCGAGCGCGAGCACGGCAAGAGTCCGCTGGAAGCGATCCACGAAGCCTGCCTGCTGCGCTTCCGCCCGATCATGATGACGACCTTCGCCGCGATCGGCGGCGGCCTGCCGCTGGCGCTCGGCCAGGGTGCGGGCTCCGAGCTGCGCCGGCCGCTCGGCATCGCCATCGTGGGCGGCCTGCTCGTCTCGCAGTGGCTGACGCTCTACACAACGCCCGTCATCTATCTCTACTTCGATCGCTTGGGCCACTGGATGAGCGGCAAGCGCCGCCGCCCGACCGGCGAGATCCCCGCCACCGTGCCGGCCGCGGCCAAACCGCCGGCGGACACCGGCACGCGGGCGGCTGACTGAGGCGCGCCATGAGCGACGGAAGCTACGAGCAGGAGGAATATCTGGAGCAGGACGAGGACGAGCGCGAGAACGCCGGCCGACGCAAGGCTCTGATCGCGCTCGCGGTTCTGGCGGTCCTGGTGATCGCGGGCCTGATCGTGGTCAATCGGCTGCGCAGCGTGTCGGCGCTGCAGGACTGCCTGATGACCCGGGCGACCAACTGCGCCGAGGTCGCTCCAACCACGCCGTGAGCCGCCGCCAGGCCCTTGCCCGGTCTGCCCGAAAATCGGCGAGAGTGGCCGCATGGCCATCAACCGGAAGATGTTGTCCCGTGCCGCTGCTCGTGCGCGGCATCGGCAGGCCTTCGTCGGCCGCTACATTCAGAGCCTGGTCGAGTTCCCGCCGCACCAGAAGCCGGGCTCATTCAATCTGCAGGGTGTGCTCGACAAGTTGTCGCCGCCGCCGGAGGGCGTGAACTAGGCCTGCAAGCCCTGCGGGTGATCACTATTGAACAGTAGCGAACCGGTCACCAGCTTATGGTGACGCGCCTATCTCGCCCCTCAACTTCCTCGGCCTAGACCGCGTCTGCCAAAAGGCGCACCACGAGCGTCACCGAAATGCGCGTCGGCCGGGGACCGTTAAGCCAACCGCCCAATGTTCACTGAAGTTCGCCAAGCCATTCTGCCGCTCGCCCTGCGTCGCCTGCATCGCAAGGATGACCTGGAGCGCACCTGCCTCTTGATCGAGTCGCTGGCCCAACACTGGCGGGATGATCGTCCGTTTGACCTGTTGATCGTGACGCCGGTGCGCGACGCCGACTTCGTTCGCGCCAGCCTGCCGAAGTTGGCCAGAGTGAACGTCACCGTGCGACCCGAAAGTGAGTTTTTCCGGCCCTTCAGCCGTTTCTTCATGCTGACCGGCTGGTTCCGGCAGCAGATCATCAAGCTCTACGTGCCCGCCAAGCTTGGATTCGGCGGCTACCTCACGCTCGATTCCGACGTGGCCTGCGTCGGCGACTTCGACGCCACGACTTTCGTGCACGATGGCAAGGCGCTGTCACGCTGGGAGCCCAAGCGCCATCACGACTGGTGGCGGAGCGCCGCCAAAATGGTCGGGGTTCCTTTTGACGCCAGCACCCACGGCCTGTCGGTCACGCCCAACATTCTCCATGGCGACCTGGCCGCCCGGACCTTGCGGCATTTTCAACACGGCTCGATCGACCCGGTGACGACACTCGGCTTGGAGGTGATCCGACGGCTCGGCACGATTCCGTGGACGGAATATTCGCTTTACACCAGCGTCGCCGAGCTCAACGGCAACCTGTTCGACTATCACATCCATTGGGATCCTTCCTATTTCTCGGACACCCAGCTTGTCTCGGAGCATTCCTGTGTCTGGGACCGCGACGATTTCGAGCGGCTGACCAGGCTGCGCAAGGGCAGCGATCCCGGCGGCAAGTTCATCATCGTGCAAAGCCACGCGCGCATTCCCGTCGAGCAAGTGCGCGCGTACTGCATTGGTTTTGCGGACTGACGATTGACCTATTGCGCCGGGATCAATCCGCCGGCCCCGCCCGCGGCGCCGAGCGCCGCCGCCACCAATCGGTGAGCTCGCCGACCAGTCCCTTGCGGAAGGCCATGACGATGACGACGAAGATGGCGCCCTGGATCACCAGCACGAACTCGCCGGCGCCCGCCAGGTAATTCTGCATGGTGACGATGATGAAGGCGCCGACCACCGGCCCGGTGATG
>DASZJU010000546.1:0-1953 GCA_035947815.1 Reyranella sp. | reverse complement strand
TCGTCGTTCTGGTAGAGCACCGCGACCTTGGGGTCCTTCACTTCCTTCAACATGTAGGCGGCATAGATGCGGGCCTCCGCCTGATAGATCGGCGTCAGCGTCAGGGTGTAGGGGAAGTTTTCGGGATCGTTCCAGCGGCTGGCGCCGGTCGCCAGGAACAGCTGCGGCACCTTCCTGGTGTTGAGGTACTTCTGGACCGACGCGTTGGTCGCCGTGCCGAGCGAGCCGGAGATGGCGAGCACCTGGTCCTGCTCGACGAGACGGCGCGTCTGCTCGACTGTCTTGGGTGGGCTGAAACCGTCGTCGAGCGAGATCATGGTGATCTTGCGGCCATTCACCCCGCCCTGGTCGTTGATCATCTGGAAATAGGCGATCTCGGCCTTGGCCAGGGTGATGAAACCCGATAGCGGCCCGCTATAGGGCATGGTCTGGCCGAGCTTGATCTCGCTGTCGCTGGCGCCCGGATCATATTTCTTCTGCGCCGCCGCCGGCCCCGCGAGCAGCACCACTGCCAGCAACGCCGTTGCCGCCATGCGGATGCCAGGCATGGTTCCCTCCCTGTTTTGTCGGCTAGCATGCCATCACGCGATCAACGAAGCGACAGCAAAGGGGGAAACCATGGCGCTGGTAACCTATGAGCGGGACGGCCAGGTCGTCACGCTGACGCTCAACCGGCCGGAGAAGCTCAACGCCTTCAGCGACGAGCTCGTCGGTGTGTTGGGCGACGCGCTGCATCGCTTCGACACCGACGACGAGGCGCAGATCGCCATCCTATGCGGCAACGGTCGCGCCTTTTCGAGCGGCGCCGATGTCCAGCAGCGCCAGTTGCGCAGCCGCGAGGAATTTTTGAAGCTCGGCGGCCCGCAGGGCAGGGGCACGCATTCCTCCGACCTTTTAACCAAGGCGGTCAACTGGAAGCCGGTGATCGCGGCCGCGCACGGCTACGTGCTGGGCCTCTCGGTCGGCATCGTGCTGGAATGCGACCTGATCGTCGCCGAGGAGGGCACGCAGTTCCAGATCACCGAAACCTCGCGCGGTCTGGGCGCGAGCAAGTACTGGGCGCTCATGCACTATCGCGGCGGTGGCGCCTTCACCATGGAAGCAGCCCTCACCGGCCGCTTCTTCACTGCCGAGGAGGCCTATAAGGCCAACCTGATCAATCGCGTGGCGCCCAAGGGCAAATATCTCGAGGTGGCGCGCGATCTCGCGGAACAGGTGATCAAGAATCCGCCGCTCAGCGTGCGCTCGACCGTGCGCATGCGTCGCCGGTACATGGATCAGCTGAGCCGTGAGGTGATGTTTCAGACGGCGCCGGAGCGTCTCTACCTCACCGAAGATTTCCACGAAGCCGCCAAGGCCTTCACCGAGAAGCGCAAGCCCGCCAGGTTCAAGGGGCGCTGACATGAGAAAGAGCAGCGATCGCATTCTCACCAGCCACGCCGGCAGCCTGCCGCGGCCCGACGCCCTGATCGAAGCCAACCATCAGCGCGAGGCCGGCAAAGTCGACGAGGCGGCGTTCCAGAAATCGCTCACCGGGGCGGTGGGCGACGTCGTGCGCCGCCAGGTGGCCGCCGGCATCGCCGTGCCGGGCGACGGCGAATACGGCAAGTCGATGGGCTCGAAGATCAACTATCGCGCCTGGTGGAGTTACTCCTTCACGCGACTGGGCGGCCTCAAGGTCGCCGGGCTCGGCCTGTACGATTTCCCGGTCCGCCGATCGAGTCCCGGCAATGTCGTGCTGTCGAGCTTCGGTGACCGGCGCGACCGGCTGCGCTTCGCCGAAGCCTACGGCGATCGCGATTCAGGTGTTTCGACGGGACCGCGCACCAGCGATTGGCCGGTCTGCGTGGCGCCGCTCAGCTATACCGGCCATTCAGCCATCGCCGCCGACATTGCCAACTTCAAGGCGGCGCTTGCCGCCAACGGCGTCGCCGAGGGTTTCATGACCTCGAT
>DASZJU010000545.1:0-4461 GCA_035947815.1 Reyranella sp. | reverse complement strand
ATCACCATCATCTGGGTCGAGCACATCATGGGCGTGCTGATGCGCGTCGTCGACCGCGTCATCGTGCTCGATCACGGCGAGAAGATCTTCGAGGGCCTGCCCGCGGCGGCGTCGCGCGACGCGCGCGTCACCGAGGTCTATCTCGGGCACAAGCGCAGCTGATGCTGACCCTGAGCGGCGTCTCCGCCGGCTACGGCTCGTTCCCGGCGCTGTTCGACGTCTCGCTGGAAGTCGCCATCGGCGAGGCGGTCGGCGTCGTCGGGCCGAACGGCGCCGGCAAGACGACCCTGATGCGCGTCATCTCCGGGCTCATCCGGCCGCGCGCCGGGTCGCTGGCGATGGAGGGCACCGACCTCCTTGCCACGCCGGCGCACCAGATCGTCGGCCTGGGCATCGCCCACGTGCCGGAGAACCGTCGGCTGTTTCCCCGCCTCACGGTGGAAGAGAACCTCAAGATGGGCGCCTTCATGCCGCATGCGCGCGCCAGGTTCGCGCAACGGCTCGACTTCGTCTTCGAGCTGTTCCCCCGGCTGAAGGAGCGCCGCACCCAGCTTGCCGGCACCATGTCGGGCGGCGAGCAGCAGATGTGCGCCATCGGCCGCGCCCTGATGTCGGACCCCAAGCTGCTGCTGCTCGACGAGCCTTCGGCCGGTCTGGCGCCCGTGGTGGTGCAGCAGGTCTTCGAATTGGTGAAACGTATCCGCGGCGGTGGGCTCACCGTGCTGATCGTCGAGCAAAACGTGCAGCAGGTGCTGCGTGTGGTCGATCGCGCCTATCTGCTCGAGGCCGGCACCATCCGCATCTCGGGCACGTCGGCCGAGATGCTGGCGAGCGACACGATCAAACAGGCCTATCTCGGTGTGTAACGTTGTCATCCTGAGCGCAGCGAAGGATCTCATGCCCGTGGCGAGCGGCGATGAGGTCCTTCGCTGCGCTCAGGACGACAGGCTGCTTTGAGGACGAACCATGCAGGCATTCCTCGACATCTTCGACATCTACCTGCTCGAGGCGGCGATCAACGGCATTCTGTTCGGTGGCGTGCTGGCCCTGCTGGCGCTCGGCCTCAACCTGATCTTCGGCGTCATCGACGTCACCTGGATCTGCTACGCCGAGCTGATCATGATCGGCATGTACGGCATGTATTATCTCGTGTCGGTCTATGGCGTGCCGTACTGGGTCGCGGCGCCGATGTGCATCCTGCTGGTGGCAGGGCTTGGCGCGCTGCTGCATTTCCTGGTGATCGCGCCGCTCCTGTCCTCGCCGCCGATCAATCAGCTCCTGGCGACGGGCGGCGTGCTGTTCTTCCTGCAGAGCGCCGCCACGGTGGCCTTCGGCATCGAATTCCACAATATCGGCATCCAGCTGCCGGTGCTGCGGTTCGGCGAGATGAATTTCAGCTACGCCCGGCTGCTTTCCTTCGCTGCCGCCTTGATCGGCATGGTCTCCGTCTACGTGTTCATGAAGCGCACCTACACCGGCACCGCCATTCGCGCCATCGCCCAGGACCGCCAGATCATGGCGCTGATGGGCGTCGACACGCGCAAGATCTATCTGATCACCTCGGCGCTGGGCGGCGCACTGGCCGGCCTCGCCGCCTGTCTGCTGGTGCTGCTGTACGACGTGCATCCGTTCATCGGCCTGTCGATCGGGCCGATCACCTTCCTGGTCTGCGTGCTGGGCGGGCTGGGCAACTTCGTCGGCGGCTTCGTGGCGGCCTTCGTGTTCGCCCAGATCATCTCGCTCGGCGGCATGTTCTCCGACCTCGAATGGGGCTACGTGCTGGCCTTCGGCTTTTTCATCATCATGATGTTCATCCGGCCGGCCGGGCTGCTGTCGCGGCGCCAATGACGAGGTGCCCGTGAGCGCACGCCAGATTGCTTTCGCGGTAGCCGGCATGGTGCTGATCGCGCTGCCGTTCATCCATCGCGATCCCTACCACCTGCACATCCTAATCCTGATCCTGATCTGGTCGTTCGCCTACACCTCGTGGTCGATGATGGGGCGCTTTGGCCTGGTGTCACTCGGGCACGGCGGCTTCATGGGCGTCGGCGCCTATGTGACGGCGCTGCTATGGAACCATCTCGGCATCTGGCCCTGGATCGGCATCCCCATCGCCCTGGTGTGCGCCGGGGCGCTGGCCATGCTCGTCGGCTACCCGTGCTTTCGCTTTCGTATCACCGGCCACTATTTCGTGCTGGTGACGCTCGCTCTTTCCGGCATCGTCCTGCAGGTCATCACCGCGACGCGCGACTATACCGGCGGTTCTCTCGGCTACACGCCGGAGCGCACCACGGGCAACCACGTGCTGGCGCTGCAGTTCGACGACAAGACGACATGGTACATGATCGCGCTCGGCGTCTGGGTCGGCGGTCTGCTGCTCTGGCGCTGGGTCGATCGCAGCATGGATCGCTACGCGCTCGAGGCGATCTCGGAGGACGAGGACGCAGCGGCCGCGGCGGGCGTGAACGTGACCGTGGAGAAACTGAAGATCACGGTCATCAGCGCGCTCATGACCGCCTTTGCCGGCGCGCTCTACTGCCAGTACCAGATGTTCATCTCGCCCGACACGGTGAGCGGCATCGCGGTGTCGTTGCAGATGGTGTTTGCCGCGATCGTCGGCGGCCTCTACGTGGCGCTCGGGCCGACGGTCGGCGCCGTCATCACCATCCTGCTGGCCGAGATCCTGCGCGTCGGCTTCGGCACCAGGGCGGTCGGCTGGGACAATCTGATCTACGGCGTCCTGCTGGTGCTGTTCATCATCTTCCTGCCCAAGGGAATCCTGGGCAGCGTGCTGGCGCGGCTCGGCGTCAGGCGCTGATCCTGTCCAGCGCCGCGATCTCGAGCGGCACTGCGCGGCCGCGCACCGTAAGGGTCGGCAGCGGCTCGGCGACAATCCCGGACGGCAAGGTCGCGCGTGCCAGCAGGTCGGCTGAGATCAGCACGTCGCGGCCCAGCGTCTTTGCCGCGTCCAGCAGGCGCGCCGCCACGTTCAGCGTGTCACCGACATAGGCGATCTCGCGACGCACGTCGCCGATTTCGCCGGTAACGATCTCGCCGTAGTGGAGCGAGGCGCGGAAGGACGGCACGGCGCCGAAGCGCTTGAGATAGCTCTGGCGGTTGGCTTCCATGAAGTCGCGGACCACGAATGGGCAGGCGAGGCAGCCGCTGTCGCCCAGCGCGACGGCGCTCGTCCAGGTCAGGATCGCCTCGTCGCCCACGTATTTGTGGATCTCGGCATTGCATTCGAGGGCGGCGTCGGCGACATCCCGAAAGAAGTCGTTCAGCAGCTCGTGGAAGAGCACCGGCCCCAGCCGCTCGGCCAAGCCCGTCGAATCCTTCAGGTCGATCAGGAGGAATGCGCGCTCTTCGCGCTTGGGCTGCACGTAGCGGCCGGTCAGCAGGTTCTTCAGCGTGCCGAATCCCAGCAACCCGCCCATGGCCAAGACGAGGTTGGCCGCCACCGACATGATCGTGGAGAAGACGATCGAGGTGCGGAAAACCTCGTCGGCGTCGAGGGGGACATTTGCGATCGGCGAGGTAATGAGGCGGCTGAGAAGCAGGCCACCGACGATGACCACGAGATAGAAGATCACCTTGATGCCGAAATAGACGACCAGCGGCAGACGCCTCAAGCGACGCCACAGGGCAATTCGCTCGCCGCGGAGTTCAAAGAGCACGAGCGGCGTAGCGATGATCAGCGACGTCAAGACGCCGCTGAACAGCGCCACCATCACGGAAGAGCCAGGCGGCCTGAGCCTGAGCGAATACGAGAAATAGGCGCTGACCACCGCGCAGGCCAGATTGACCCATAGGATGAGCCGCCAGTCCCGGCGGTCGCGCCGTGACAGGCTCACGTCGACCGTCGCGACAGAGCGCGTGTAAACGTCGCGTGGTCGACATTGCCGCCAGAACACACCACGGCCACGGCACGGCCCTTCACCGGCAGTTTGCCGGTCAGGGCGGCGGCGAGCGCGACCGCGCCACCCGGTTCGACCACCAGCTTGTATTCGCGAAACGCCGTCTCCATGGCGTCCAGCACTTCGTCGTCGGTGACGACGAGGCCCGGTCCCAGGAGTTTTAGGGCGAGCGGGAAGGTGACGTCGCCCGGCGTCGGCGCTAAAAGCGCGTCGCAGATCGAGCCCGAGAGCTTGTCGTTCTTCTGCTTGGTCCCGGTCGCGAGCGAGCGCGCGAGGTCGTCGAAGCCTGCGGGCTCGCCGGCATGGACGCTGGTGGACGGGCTCAGCCCCTTCACGGCGAGCGCGATGCCGGTCGACAGGCCGCCGCCCGAGCAGGGCGCGGCGACGGCGTCGAGCGTGACGCCTGCAGCCTCGGCCTGTTCGACGATCTCCAGCCCCGCCGTGCCCTGGCCGGTCAGGATCCAGGGGTGATCGTAGGGCGGCACGACCGTGGCGCCGGTCTTGCGGGCGATGTCGAGGCCGATCTCCTCGCGGCTGTCCTTGA
>DASZJU010000544.1:0-5188 GCA_035947815.1 Reyranella sp. | reverse complement strand
GGGGCGAGACGCTGGGCCTGGTGGGCGAGTCGGGCTGCGGCAAGTCCACCCTGGGCCGCGCCGTGCTGCAGCTGCGCCGGCCGACCGGCGGCCGGGTCACCTTCGACGGCACCGAGCTCACCCGGCTCGACGGCGAGGCGCTCCGCCTGATGCGCCGCCGCCTGCAACTCATCTTCCAGGACCCGATCGCCTCGCTCAATCCCCGGCGGTCGATCGGCGACATCGTGGCCGAGCCGCTGGTTATCACGGGCGTCGCCGATCGCGGCGAGCGCGCGCGGCGGGTGCGCGACGTGCTGTTGGCCGTCGGGCTCGATGCCGACCTGGTCATGGGGCGTCTGCCGCACGAATTCTCCGGCGGCCAGTGCCAGCGCATCTGCATCGCCCGCGCGCTGATCCTCGAGCCGGAACTGGTGATCTGCGACGAGCCGGTGTCGGCGCTCGACGTCTCGATCCGCGCCCAGATCCTCAACCTGCTCGAGGACATGAAGCGGCGCTATGGACTCACCCTGCTGTTCATCGCCCACGATCTCGCCGTGGTGAAGGCCGTCAGCGACCGCATCGCCGTGATGTATCTCGGCCGTCTGTGCGAGGTCGGACCGACCGAGCAGCTGTTTGCGCGGCCGGCGCATCCCTACACGGCGCTGCTGCTCGAGGCGATCCCCGTGCCCGACCCGACAGTCAAGCCGGCGGCCAACCTTGCGGCGGGCGAGCCGCCGTCACCGCTCGACCCGCCATCCGGCTGTCGCTTTCGCACCCGCTGCCCGCGCGCCGACGGGATGTGCACCGCGGAGGTGCCCGAATTGCGCGAGATCGCCGCCGGTCAGTTCGCCGCCTGCCATCATCCGCTTTAGACGAAGCCTGCTTTAGACGAAGCTTGGGCGCGCTTTCAGCGACTCGCGGTCGAAGCCCGCGACCTTCTTGTAGCGTTCCGAGATCGCCTCGAGTTCGGCGGTCGAGATCACGTCCTCGATGCGCTCGAAGCGCCTGCCGCCGGAGCGCTGCCAGACCTCGCGCAGGATGGCGTCGGGTGGATCGGTGCGGTTAGTCAGCACGACCTTGGCCGTCGCCGGATTGCGCACCGCCTCGTAGTGCTGCAACGCCGCCTCGGTGGCGCCGAGCTTCTTGATCTGGCCGGTGAGGAAGCGCGCGTCGAGGATCGCCTGGCCCGCGCCGTTGGAGCCGCGTGGATACATCGGATGCGCGGCATCGCCCAGCAAGGTGATCCGCCCAAAGCTCCAGCGCGGCAGCGGGTCGCGATCGACCATGGGATATTCCAGGATCTCCTCAGTGCTCTCGATCATGCCGCTGATGTCGAGCCAGTCGAATTTGAGGCCGGCGAAGGCCGGCATGATGTCCCTGAGCCGGCCGCGGCCGGTCCAGTCCTGGCGCACGGCTTCGGGCCGCTCGATCTCGGCCACCCAGTTGATCAAGGGCAGACCGGCCGTCTCCGGCGTGCCCGGCCGCACCGGATAGATCACCGTCTTGCCGACCGTCATCCAGCCCGTCGAGACCATGGTGTCGCCGCCGAGATAGGCCGGCCAGCGCACCGCGCCGCGCCACATGTTGACCCCTGAATATTTGGGCGGACCCTCACCGGGGACGAGCTGGCGGCGCAGCGCCGAATGGATGCCGTCGCAGCCGACCGCGACCTTGCCGCGCTGCGGCTCGATATTGTCGAAGTGGATGACGACGCCCGCGCCGTCCTGATCCACCTTCAGGCAGCGATGGGCGAGCCGCACGGCGTCGTTGCCCAGTCGCGCTCGCACCGTGTCGAGCATCACCTTGTGCAGATCGGCGCGATGGATCGAAAGCTGCGGCCAGTCGTAGCCCGCGAAGCGGCCGCGCGGCTCCTTGTAGATGAACTGGCCGTGGCGGCTGTAGAAGGCAAGCTCGCGCGTCTCGATGGCGTGCGCGGCCAGCGCGTCCTGCAGGCCGAGCTCGCTCAACTCGCGCATGGCATGCGGCAGGAGGTTGATGCCGACGCCGAGCGGCAGCACGTCGGGGGCGGCCTCGAACACGCGCGCGGCGATGCCGGCCTGGTGCAGGCTGAGCGCCAGCGCCAGCCCGCCGATGCCGCCGCCCACGATCAGAACGTCGGGGTCACTCACTCGGGTTGAATCCCGCGCTTGGCCACGACGTGGGCCCAGCGTGCGCGATCGCGGACTACGATCTCGCCCAGCGCCGCCGGCGTCGAGCTGGCCGGAGTGAGCCCCTGCGCCTCGAACACGCTCTTGGCTTCGGGCGAGCCGAGGATCGCCGCCACCTCCTGGTTCAGTCGTCCCACGATCTCGGTTGGCGTGCCTTTGGGGGCGAAGAAGCCGTACCACATGTCGACATCGACGCCCTTCAATCCGCTTTCGCCCAGGGTCGGCACATCGGGAAGCTGCGGCAGGCGTTGGGGACTGCCGGCGGCGATCGCCTTCAGCTTGTCGGCGCGGATGTGCTGGGCGGAGACATGGACGGGCAGGAACATGTAGCCGATCTGGCCGCCCAAAAGGTCCTGCACCGCGCCCGCCGTGCCCTTGTAGGGCACGTGCACCAGCTCGATGCCCGACGCGGTCTCGACCAGCGCCATCGACAGATGATGCGGCGTGCCGACGCCCGGGCTGCCGTAGGTGAGCGTCTTGGGCGCGGCCTTGGCCGCCGCGACCAGCTCGGCCAGCGTATTGGGCTGCTGGCCGGGATGGGCCACCAGCACCAGCGAGCCCCAGGCCGTGAGGCCGAGCGGCGCGAAGTCGACCACCGGATCGTAGGGCAGGTTCTTGTAGAGGCTTGCGTTCATGACCAGCGTGTTGACCGACGACATCAGTGTATGATCGTCAGGCTTGGCGCGCGCCACCTGCTGGCTGCCGATATTGCCGCTGGCGCCCGCGACATTCTCCACCACCACCGGTTGGCCGAGCCTGGGCGACAGCCGCTCGGCCACGAAGCGGGCGATGATGTCGGGGCCGGTGCCGGGTGTGAACGGCACGACCAGCTTGATCGGCTGGTCGGGCCAGGCGACGGCGGTCTTCAGGGCCAGGGGTGCGACCGCGAGGCCAACGATGACGGGCAGGAATCGGCGGCGGCGCATGAGGCCATTGAAGCAGCCCCTCGGTGACCCGTCGATACAACTTATACGTGATTTACTTATGATTTACTCGTTCTATAATTGTTCCGGCAGATCCGCGGAGAGAGGCATGCAGGCAAAAGTTCGGACGGTTTCCTTCCAGGGCATCGACGTCGTGCCGGTCGACGTACAGGTGCTGGTGGCGCCGGGCCAACTCGCCTTCGCCATGGTCGGCCTAGCCGACAAGGCGGTGGGCGAAAGCCGCGAGCGGGTGCGGGCGTCGTTCCGCGCGCTGGGTCTCGCCCTGCCGCCACAGCGCATCACCGTCAACCTCTCGCCGGCCGACCTCGCCAAAGAGGGCAGCCATTACGACCTGCCCATTGCGCTCGGCCTGTTGGCCGCCATGGGCGTGATCCCGCGCGAAAGCATCGCGCGTTTCGTCGTGCTGGGCGAACTGGCGCTCGACGGATCGCTCTCCCGCGTGCCGGGCGTGCTGCCGGCGGCCATCGCCGCCCGGGCGGCGGGGCGCGGCGTGATCTGCCCCGCGGTGTGCGGTGGCGAAGCGGCTTGGGGTGGCTTCGATGCAGCTCTCCATGACAAGGATGGCGACGCCGGCGACGGCGTTGAGCGGGCGCAGATCATCGCCGCGCCTTCGCTGCTGGCGCTGATCAACCATCTGCGCGGCCAGCAGATCCTGCCCGCGCCCGAGGCGTTGGTGGCCGAGGATCGCACCAACTACCCCGACCTCGCGGAGATCAAGGGCCAGGAAAGCGCCAAGCGGGTGCTCGAGCTGGCAGCAGCGGGCGGCCACAATCTGCTGATGATCGGTCCGCCCGGCTCGGGCAAGTCGATGCTGGCGGCGCGGCTGCCCGGCATCCTGCCACCGCTCGAGCCGGACGAAGCACTGGAAGCCTCGATGGTGCGCTCGTTGGCCGGCGACTTGGGCGAAGGCAAGCTCTCCCGCCGGCGCACTTTCCGCGACCCGCACCATTCGGCGACCCTGCAGGCGCTGGTCGGCGGCGGCCTGCGCGCGCGGCCCGGCGAGGTCTCGCTTGCCCATCACGGCGTGCTTTTTCTCGACGAGTTGCCGGAATTCAACCGCGCCACCTTGGAGGCGCTGCGCCAGCCGCTGGAGGCGGGCCGCGTGACGGTGGCGCGCGCCAATGCCCATATCACTTATCCCGCGCGCTTCCAGCTCGTGGCGGCGATGAATCCTTGCCGCTGCGGCCACCTGATGGAGCCCAACCGCGCCTGCGGCCGTGCCCCGCGCTGCGGCCTCGACTATCAGGGCAAACTCTCGGGACCGCTGCTTGACCGTATCGACCTCGCTATCGATGTGCCGCCAGTGAGCTCGGCCGATCTCGCTCTGCCGCCGCCGGCCGAAGGCTCCGCCGATGTCGCAGCCCGCGTCGCCGCGGCGCGTGCCGTTCAGCGCGAGCGCCTGGCTGAGCTCGACCGCAAGGGCAAGCTTGCGGCCGTCGAGGCCGATCAGACGGCCGGCCTTTTAGCCGACCGGGCTCGCGGCTGGCTAAAACCGCGCTGCAATGGCGACACCGACGGTGCACTGCTGGCCGCCATCGCCGAGCCCGATGCCGAGGGCCGCGCCCTGCTCACGCGCGCCGCCGAGCGCCTCGGCCTTTCGGCCCGCGCCTGGCATCGTACCTTGCGGGTGGCGCGCACGCTGGCCGATCTCGACGGCGCCGATTCAGTGCGCCGTCTGCACATCGCCGAGGCGCTCTCCTATCGCCGCCCGCAGCCGCGGCAGGCGATGGCGGCGTAATGCCTATTCGATCGGCGTCCCGTCGGCGCGACGGTTGGCTCTTTCAGACGTCTGTGTACTTCGGCGGCAGAGTGTCTATGACTACTTTTTCCCAAAGAAATTTTATATATGCCTTGTCGCTCTGACTGTTTTCTTCCTCGCGGTCAGCCGACACGCTTTTCCAGTACTCGAACACCCTGCGGAAGCGGGCAAATTCGCGATCCAGGTGCGCCTGACCTTCGACGGTCTTCGACTGGGAATACCCGTCGACGCTTGTGGAAATCGCCAGAAGTGTCGTCGGGATGTCGATGACCTGCAGCGTGTCTCGTCGAACCAGGGCGGATATGTCCCGGAAATTCTTCTCCGGATCGAAAATGGTC
>DASZJU010000543.1:0-1639 GCA_035947815.1 Reyranella sp. | reverse complement strand
GGTTTGGCAGGAGACCGACTTCGCCGCTCCTGAACTCGCCGAAGTGCGCCACGCCCTCGACTACATCCTGGCCCAGCAGGAGCCTTTCCCGGCGGTCGCCGTCGATCGTCACTGGAATCTCTTGAAAGCCAATGACGGCGCGGTGCGGCTGGTCGAATTCCTGGTCGGTCCGCTCGCGCCCGATGCCAAGATCAACCTGGCCGACGCGCTCGTCGGGCCCGACGTGCTGCGGCCGTTCCTGCTCAACTGGGCCGACGTCGTCGGCTATTTCATCCGCAGCGTCGAGGCCGATGCCGCGGCGGACGGTCGGGCCGAGACCGCCGCTTTGCTGGAGCGGTTGCTGGCTTACGAGGGCGTGCGGCCGCTCCTGAAGGCCGCCACGGCGAGCGTCATCGCGGGGCCGGTATTGCCCATGCACTTCCGCAAGGGCGAGATCTCCTTGCAGCTCTTCACCACGATCGCGACGCTCGGCACGCCCCAGGACATCACCTTGCAAGAGCTGCGCATCGAGAGCTTCTTCCCCATGAACCGCGAAACGGCGCTGGTGCTGCGCGGCTGGGCGGCAAAAAGTAGTCAGGCTTTCGGTTCTATCAGGTCCCAGCGATTGCCGTAGAGATCGGTGAAGACGGCGACAGTGCCATAGGGTTCCCGGCGGGGGTCCTCGACAAACGTAACGCCACGCTCCTTGTAGGCGGTATAGTCACGACGGAAATCGTCGGTGTGCAGGAACAGAAACACCCTGCCGCCGGCCTGCGAGCCCACGGCCTGCTTCTGCCGCTGGTTGACCGCCTTCGCCAGCAACAGCCCGCTCCCCGCCCCTCGCGGAGCGACCACCACCCAGCGTTTGCCGCCATCAAGCGCGGTGTCTTCGACGAGCGTGAAGCCCAGCTTTCCGGTGAAGTAGGCGATCGCCTCGTCGTAATCGTCGACCACCAGTGTCACCAGGCCAATTCGCTGCGTCATCGTCAGGACACCGTGCCGACGAGGAAGGCGCGCGGCAACACCGAGACGTCGAGCGGCAGGCGGCCCACCGTCTCGCCGTCGAGATCGACCAGGGTCTCGACGTCCGATTCGAAGCGGAACGACGTGCCGCGGCTCGTCCGCACCTTGGGGTGATGCACGTGCGCGCCGCTGTAGAGCTTGGGCATGACGCCGAACAGCATACCCAGCCGGGAGACATCACCCATCTCGATCAGGTCGAGAATGCCGTCGTCGGGCGTTGCGCCGGGCATCAGCTTCATGCCGCCGCCGCCATTCTCGGTGTTGGCGACCAGCGCCGTGAACAGGCGGCGCGTCCCGTCAGCCACGCCATCGATGGTGATGGCGACATCGCGGTGGCGATAACCAAGGGTCACGGTTGGCGTCATCAGGAGATAGGCGATCTCGCCCAGCTTCTTTAGCCAGCGCGACTGCGAGGCGCGGTGGCTGATGGTGGCAGCCGCGCCCAGCGACACGATGAGATAGCCGAAGCGATCGACCGGTTGGCCATCGAGCCCGAGGCAGCGCACACGCAGCAGGTCGATGGCCCGCGTGCCCTCGCCCGCCGCCGCATCGAAGGCGCGCGCCGGATGATCGAGATGGCCGAGGGCGCGGCAGAGTTCGTTGGCCGTGCCGGCCGGCACGGGACAGAGCACGGTAT
>DASZJU010000542.1:0-3569 GCA_035947815.1 Reyranella sp. | reverse complement strand
ACGGGGGAGGCATGAATTCCAAGTTGTGTCCGCTTCGCAGGCTCAGTCCTTGGGTGGCACGAACATGTAGCCTACGCCGCGCACCGTTCGGATCGCCTCGGGGTGCGCCGGATCCTTCTCGACCTTGCGCCGGATGCGGGTGATCCGCAGGTCCATCGCCCGGTCGAACACCTCCATCTCGCGATGGCCGACCGTCTCCAGCAGCCAGTCGCGCGCCAGCGGGCGGTTGGGATTCTCCGCGAATACCCTCAGCAGATCGAACTCGCTCGCCGCCAGCACCTCCTCGCTGCCATCGACGTCGATCAGCGCGTGCTTCTCGAGGTCGAGCACGCAGCGACCCATGCGCACCCGGGGCCCTGCGGTCGGCACCACCGAGCCGCTGGCCCGCCGCAGCACGCTCTTGATGCGGGCCAGCAGTTCGCGCGGATCGAAGGGTTTCGGCAGGTAGTCGTCGGCGCCGGTCTCCAGCCCGACGACCCGGTCGATCGTGTCGCCGGCTGCCGTCACCATGATGATGCAGACCCTACCGCTCTTCTCGCGCAGCCAGCGCGCCACCGCGAAGCCGTCCTCGCCCGGCAGCCCGACATCGAGCAGCACCAGCGCCGGCATCTCGCGCTCGACCAGGCGGCGCAGGCCAACGCCGGATTGGAACCCGGTGACCCGGTAGCCGTGCTTTGTCAGGTAATCGAACAGAAGCTGACGCTGGGCCGCCTCATCCTCGACCACGACGATATGCTGACGCTTGTCCATCTCTCCCCCGCACGCCACCCTAGCACCCGGCGGGGGCCGCGCGACACCGACGATACAAGCCGCAGGGGCAGCGACACACAGGCCATACGTGGAAGTCCGAGCATGAGCGCCATGAACCAGGTGGACATCGCCCGCATCGATCCCCAGCGGGTCGCGCAGGTCGTGACCAACCGGCTGGTCGCCATCCCCACCATGCCCAAGCTGCTGGCATTGCCCATCATCCTGGCGGCGGCGACGGCGCTCTATGGCTGGATCGCGCCCTGGTGGATGTTCGCCCTCCCGACCGTGATCTACCTGGTCGCGGTATGGGGCTCGTGGCGCGTCACCGTGGTGCACGAGCGCCGTCCCGCCGCGGCGAGCCTCGCCGGCTGGCGTTGGCTCTACGCCGCCACCGCCGTGCCGACCTCGTTCGCCAGCGGACTGATGGGCGGCTTCTTCGCCACCCTGCCGGCCGACCAGGAGCGCACGCTGTGGGCCTTCGCGCTCTGCCTGATGGTGGGCTGGACGCCGTCGCGCAGCTTCCATGGTCCGACCTTCCTGCTGTCGTGCCTGGCGCTGCTGCTGCCGATCGGCGGCGTGCTGGTGCTGCACGACGGCAGCCGCGATGCGATCGGCCTGGCGGCGATCATTTTCGGCTTCCTGGCGATCATCAATCTGTTCTCCTACATCGAGCGCAAGCGCATGCGCGAGCAGATCGCGCGCGACCTCGCCGCCGCCGACCTGTCGCAAACCCTCGACCAGGCGCATCGCGACGTCGCCGTCGCCGAGGAGACGATGCGCACCATGCTGGGCAATATCAGCGACGGGGCGATGCTCTACGAGCGCGACGGCCGCTGGATCTACCAGAACGAGGCAATGGCGCGCCTGCACGACCTGCCGGACGAGCGGCTGAAGACGCTGCCAACCTTTGCCGACATCGTCCGCTTCCGCGCGCTGCGCGGCGACTACGGCCCCACCGAGGCGCTGCCCGGCGGGCTGGAGGCCTGGCTGCGTGGCCGCGTCGCCCGCTTCGCCGCGCCAGGCCGGCCGGCCGAGCGGCGGCGCACCGTCACCGGCCGCACGGTGGAGGTGACCTATCGTCAACTGGCCGGTGGGCGCGTGCTCACCGTTCATCGCGACCTCACCGACATCGTCGAACAGGAAAGCCGGCTCACCGCGGCGCGCGACGAGGCCGCCAAGGCGCGCGAGCGGCTGATCCTCGCCATGGAGGCGATGGACGACGGCATCGCCTTCCTCGACAGCGACGAGCGGCTGATCCTGTGCAACGAGGCCTACCGGCGGTTCATGCAGCACATGCCCGAGATCGTGACGCCCGGAACCGCGCTGCCCGCCGCCATCCTGCATGCCGCCCAGGCAGGCGTGGCGCCGCCCGACGAAACCCCCGCCGCCTGGGCCGAGCGCCAGCTCGCGACGCTGCGCTCCGGACGGCCGGCGCTGATCCCCTACGGCCCGCGCAAATGGGCGCGCGTGTCGATGCGCTACGAGGCCGACCGGCGCGCCGTCGTGCTGGTGAGCGACGTCTCGGAGGAGCGCCTGCGCCAGCGCGAGCTCGAGCAGGCGCTGGTCGCCGCCGAGAAGTCGCGCGCCGAGGCCGAGGCCGCCAACCAGGCCAAGTCGACCTTCCTGGCGACCATGAGCCACGAGATCAGGACGCCGATGAACGGCGTGCTGGGCATGATGGAAGTGCTGGAGGCCGAGGGCGTGCGCGACGACCAGGCGCGCACCGTGGCGACCATGCGCGAATCCGCCCAGGCCTTGCTGCGCATCATCGACGACGTGCTCGACTTCTCCAAGATCGAAGCCGGCGCGCTCGCCCTCGAAGAGGCGCCGTTCTCCCTCACCGGCCTGGTCGACGGCGTCGTCACGACGTTTCGCTCGCAGGCCGAGCGCAAGGGCCTGTCGCTGGTCTCCGCCATCGCGCCCGGATCGACCGACGCCCTGCTGGGCGATCCCACGCGGGTGCGTCAGATCCTGTTCAATCTACTGGGCAACGCGCTGAAATTCACCGAGCGCGGCGGGGCGATGATCCGCGCCCGCACCGAGCCGCTGGGCGACGGCCGCACGCGCACCATTCTGTCGGTGTCCGATACTGGAATCGGCTTGAGCGCCGCCCAGCGAGCCCACTTGTTCCAACCCTTTTCGCAGGCTGACGGCTCGACCACGCGGCGCTACGGCGGCACCGGCCTCGGCCTGTCGATCGTGCGCCGCCTGGCGCAGCTCATGGATGGCGACGTCACGGTGGAGAGCGCCCCCGGCGCCGGCTCGACCTTCACCGTCACCCTGGACCTGATGGCAGCACCCGCCGATTCGCCGCTGGTCGACCTGCCGATCATCGAGCTGCCGGCGACGATGCCGGCCCCGGCGCCCCACTCCGACGGCAACAACGTGCTGGTGGTCGACGACCATCCGATCAACCGCGAAGTGCTGGTGCGCCAGCTCCTGGCGCTGGGCGTGGCGGCCGATTCGGCGGCCGACGGGCGCGACGGCCTCAGGGCCTGGCAGGCCGGCCACTACGCCATCGTCTTTGCCGACGTTCACATGCCGCAGATGGACGGTTTCGAGATGACGGCCGAAATCCGCCGCCGCGAGCTTGCGAACGAGCGGCCGCGGACGCCGATCGTGGGCGTTACGGCCAACGCCATGGCGGGCGAGGACGAGCGCTGCCGGGCGGCCGGCATGGACGGCTACCTCTCCAAGCCGGTGAGCCTGGCCCGCCTGCGCGCCACCCTGCAACGCTGGCTGCAGGGCGGCGACGGCGCGGCGCCGGCCATCGACCCGTCGGTGCTCGACCCCTGGCTGCAGAGCGACGCGCAGGCGCG
>DASZJU010000541.1:0-6233 GCA_035947815.1 Reyranella sp. | reverse complement strand
TGCCGAGCTTGTGGGCGTAGGTGACGCCCGCCTCGGACTGCGGTACCGCTTCGAGGGTCTTGGCGAGCAGCCCGTCGAGCGTCGACACGATGAGACGCGCGCCCAGCTCCGCCAGCCGGTCGTGCACCGTCTCGGCGGTGTCGGCGGCCGAGATCGGCGTGCGCTCGGCCAGCAGCATGGCGCCGGTGTCGAGCCCTTCGTCCATGCGCATGGTGGTGACGCCGGTCTCGGCGTCGCCCGCCAGGATCGCGCGATGGATGGGCGCCGCGCCGCGCCAGCGCGGCAGCAGCGAGCCGTGGATGTTGATGCAGCCCAGGACGGGCGTATCGATGAAACGCCTGGGCAGGATATGGCCGTAGGAGACGACCACGGCGGCATCGAGGTCGAGCGCCTCGAAGGCCCGCGCTTCCTCTTCGCTCTTGAGACTCCGGGGCGTCCGCACCGGCAGGCCGAGCCGCAGCGCCAATTCGTGCACCGGCGTGCGCCGGTCCTGCTGGCCGCGGCCGGCCGGCTTGGGCGTGCGGGTATAGACGGCGATCACGTCGTGGCCGGCATCGACCAGCGCGCCGAGCGCCGGCACGGCGAATTCGGAAGTACCGAGAAACGCGAGCTTCATCGCGGACCTTATAGGCAGCCAAGCGCCGGTGAGCTAGGTATGCGCCGGCAATGGACGCAAGTACCCCCTCGACCACCGGCCCCTCGATCATTGGCAAGGGACCCGCCGCCAATCTCGCTGCGCGTCGCGCCGCGGGCGAAGTCCATCCCGATGCGGTGCAGGAACGGGTCGTCCTGCGTCTGCAGGCGGTCTACGACCGGTTGGCGGCTGCAGCGGCGGAACATCCGGCGAAACCCGGCCTGCTGGCGCGCCTCGGCCTGGTGCGCACGCCCAAGCCGCCCGACGGACCGCACGGGCTTTACATCTGGGGACCGGTCGGCCGCGGCAAGTCGATGCTGATGGACCTGTTCTTCGCCGACGCGCCGATCGCCAGGAAACGCCGCGTGCATTTCCACGAATTCATGCTCGAGGTCCAAGCGCGGCTGCATCGCCGTCGCGAAAAGCTCGCAGCCGAAGGCGCGCCGCCGGAAGCCGACACCATCGTGCCGATCGCGCGCGAGATCGCACACGAGACTCGGCTGCTCTGTTTCGACGAGTTCCAGGTCACCAACATCGCCGATGCGATGATCCTGGCCCGCCTGTTCGAGACCCTGTTCGGCGAGGGCCTGACGGTGATCGCCACGTCCAACCGCAAGCCCGACGATCTCTACAAGGACGGCCTGCAGCGCGACCGCTTCCTGCCCTTCATCGACCTGATCAAGGAGCGCCTGGAGATCCTCGAGCTGGGCGGCGAGCACGACTACCGCCTGGATCGCCTGCGCAACTTCGACGTCTACCTGACGCCGAGCGGCGCCTGGGCGAACGCCAAGCTCGATGAAGCCTTTCGCGCGCTGAGCGGCGGCGCCGAAGGCGAGCCGCGCGTGCTGCGCACGCAGGGCCGCGACGTCGACATCCCGCGCGCCGCGCCCGGCGTCGCCATGGCGCATTATCTCGACTGGTGCGCCAAGCCGATGGGCGCGGCCGACTTCCTGTGCATCGCCGAGCATTTCCATACCGTGATCGTGGCCGACATTCCCAGGATGGGGCCGGACAGCCAGGACAAGGCGGCCCGCTTCGTCACCATGATCGACACATTCTATGAGAAGAAGGTGAAGTTCATTTGCTCTGCGGCCACGGCGCCCAGCGGACTCTACGTCAAAGGCGACGGCGCTTTCGAGTTCCAGCGCACGGTCTCGCGGCTGATGGAGATGCAGAGTCCGGAATATCTCGCGCTCGACCACATCGCCTAATTGTGATTGTGGCGCGGTTCGCCGACCCCCTAGGTTCCATTCACCGCTCGACCTATTGGGGGCTTCCGATGGATGGCGATCGCATTTCATTCGATGACAGCGTGTCCCGCCGCAAGGCCTTGTTCGGTACCGCCGCGCTCGGCAGCACCTTCGCGCTGGCCGTCGAGCCGGTGCAAGCCCAGACCATGATCGTCACCCCGGCCGACGGGCTGACCGCGGGGGTCGTCAAGGTGAAAACCAAGGACGGCAAGGAGATGGAGGCCTATCGCGCCATGCCGGCAACAGGCACGGGCTTTGGCACCATCCTGGTGGTGCAGGAGATCTGGGGGGTGCACGCCCACATCGCCGACATGTGCCGCCGCTTCGCCAAGGTCGGCTACTACGCCATCGCGCCCGAACTGTACTTCCGCCAGGGCGATCCCAAAGTCGCCCCCGACACTCAGGCCATCATCCGCGATATCGTCAACAAGGTGCCGGACGAGCAGGTCATGGGAGACCTCGATTCCGCGGTCGCTTTCGCCAAGGGCGAAGGCAAGGCCGATACCGTCAAGCTCGGCATTACCGGCTTTTGCTGGGGCGGCCGCATCGTGTGGCTCTACGATTCGCACAATCCCGCGGTGAAGGCGGGCGTTGCCTGGTACGGGCCGCTCTCGCGTCCCGCCACGCCGCTCACGCCCAAGTATCCGGTCGATATCGCGAAGGACCTTCACGGGCCGGTGCTCGGACTTTATGGCGGCGCTGACACGGGTATTCCCATGGAGTCGGTCGAAAAGATGCGCGCCGCTCTCAAGGACGCCGGCACGCCGGCCGCGATGAAGTCGCAAATCGACGTCTATCCGGACACGCCGCACGCCTTCAACGCCGACTATCGCTCGAGCTATCGCAAGGAGCCGGCGGAGGACGGCTGGAAGAAGGCGCTGGCCTGGTTCAAGGCCAACGGCGTCGGCTGATCGGCCGCTCGTGGAAAGCACCGGCATAAAGACCCGGTCGGGCCTGACATTCACCGCGGATGTCGCGGGTTCGGCCGTTGGTCCGCTCGTGCTGCTGCTGCACGGCTTTCCCGAATCGAGACACAGCTGGCGCGCGGCATTGCCGGCACTCGCCGCGGCGGGCTATCGCGCCGTGGCGCCGGACCAGCGCGGCTATTCGCCGGGCGCGCGGCCCGACCCGGCGGACCTGTCCAACTACGCCTTCGACAGGTTGATTAACGATGTGCTCGAGATCGCCGCGGCCGTGGGCTACGACGACAAGCGCTTCCACCTGGTCGGCCACGATTGGGGCGGGCAAGTGGCGTGGGGCGTGGCGGGCAAGCATGCCGAGCGGCTCGCTTCGCTCACCATCCTGTCGCGACCGCATCCCAGCGCGTTTCGCCGTGCGCTTGTGATGGAAGACGGCGACCAGAAGCATCGCTCGCGGCACCATCGCGCGTTCCTCGATCCGGGGACCGGAAAGATGTTGCTGGAGGAAAACGCGCGGCGCTTGCGTGAAGGCCTGTTTGGCCAGGGCGTGCCCCAGGCCGCGCTGGAGGAACATCTGTCCGTGCTGGGCAATCCTGAGGCAATCGAAGCCGCGCTCGCCTGGTACCGTTCCAACAAGGGGCTGGCGGCCGACATCGGCACCATCAAGGTGCCGACGCTCTACATCTGGGGCGATGCCGACGCCACGGTCGGTCCCGACGCCGCCTACGGCACCGGTGAATTCGTGAACGCCGCCTACGCTATGGAAGTGCTGCCCAGCGTCGGCCATTTCGTGATGGACCAGGCGCCGGCCAAGGCCACGGATCTGATGCTGGCGCATCTGAAGAAGCATCCAGTCTGATGAAGAATTCCGTCGTCTCGACCGGAGCGCGAAGCGCGGAGCGGAGAGACCTTGTCTCAACGATAGGCGGCTTATTGGTGAGAGAAGGTCCCTCCGCGCGCGGCTCTTCGGGCCTTGGTCGGGACGACGGAAATTGCTTAGGGCTAGCGTCGCCGCGCCGGTTGGTTAATTATGACTAAAGTCAATTGACTATTACTTATGTTCTTGCTATATCTCCTGCCTGCGGGAAAGGAGGCATCAATCCATTCACGGCGACGCGATGCGCCTGGAACGCCCCTTTGGGTGAGACAGGAAAAGACCGGCGGAAAGGGCGCAAAGGGCGGAAACTGCCTGCAACAATCCGGCGCATCGGATTCGTCAACGATATCAATCATGTCGACGGGCGCTACAGACGCCGGTTTGCGCCGCCCGGCTTGGCGGAAACCGGCGGAAACTGGCGGAAACTCCCTGCAAGAACTTTGCTCGAGAAACTGTCCGCGGTTTCGCTGTCTCACTCTCGGGGCCAGCTCTGGTGCGAAACGACTACCGCACTACCGGAAATACCGGAAATTCCTCCCAGGGCTATCGCGGAGATGAAGCCGTGTGCGGTCATCTTGCCGCTCCCCGCGAATCGCGCTACCACGCGCCGCCTTTAGGAATCGGGAGTTTTTCGCATGGCTCGCAAGAAGATCGCGCTGATCGGCGCCGGACAGATTGGCGGCACCCTGGCGCTGCTCGCCGGCCAGAAGGAACTGGGCGACATCGTCCTGTTCGACATTCCCGCCGCCGAGGGCATCGCCAAGGGCAAGGCGCTCGACATCGCCCAGCTCAGCCCGGTCGAGGGCTTCGATGCGAAGTACAGCGGCTCTTCCGACTACAAGGACATCGAGGGCGCCGACGTCGTCATCGTCACGGCGGGTGTCCCGCGCAAGCCCGGCATGACCCGCGACGACCTGGTGGGGATCAACGCCAAGGTCATCGACTCGGTCGGCAAGGGCATCAAGCAGCACGCGCCCAACGCCTTCGTCATCGTCATCACCAACCCGCTCGACGCCATGGTCGGCCTGATGCAGGAAGTCACCGGCTTCCCGCCGGCGCGCGTCGTCGGCATGGCGGGTGTTTTGGACAGCGCCCGCTTCCGCCTGTTCCTCGCCGAGGAGTTCAACGTCTCGGTCGAGGACGTCACCGCCTTCGTGCTGGGCGGCCATGGCGATACCATGGTGCCGCTGCTGCGCTATTCGACGGTCGGCGGCATTTCCCTGCACGACCTGGTCGACATGGGCTGGACCACCAAGGAGAGGCTTGAGCAGATCGTCCAGCGCACCCGTGACGGCGGCGCCGAGATCGTGGCGCTCCTCAAGACCGGCTCGGCCTTCTATGCGCCGGCTGCGTCGGCCATCGCCATGGCCGAGTCCTTTCTCAAGGACAAGAAGCGGATGATCCCCTGCGCCGCCATGCTGAACGGCGAGTACGGGGTCAAAGGCCTCTATATCGGCGTGCCGGTCGTGATCGGTGCGGGCGGCGTCGAGCGCATCGTCGAGGTCGAGTTCAATGCCGAGGAGAAGGCGATGTTCGACAAGTCGGTGGCCGCGGTGAAGTCGCTAATCGACGCCACCAACAAGATCGTCGGCCGCTGATCGGCACGCCATCTGCGACTTTCGTCGAAGACTCAAAACCATCATCAGTCCCTCGTTGCCAAGGGCCGGTGGCACTCATAAAGTGCCGCTACCTCTAGTCAGTTGCGATTGAAAACTGAGAACTGGTGCACGCTTTGCATGCGGTTCCGAGCAATAGGACTCCATGAACATCCACGAGTACCAGGCCAAGGCGTTGCTGGCCAAATTCGCCGTCCCGCTGCTCAAGGGCGGCGTCGCCTATACCAAGGACGAGGCGATGGACGTGGCCCGCAAGCTGGGTAGCCCGGTCACCGTCGTGAAAGCCCAGATCCACGCCGGCGGGCGCGGCAAGGGCAAGTTCAAGGACGATCCCACCGGCAAGGGCGGCGTGCGGCTGGCCAAGTCGATCGAGGAGGTCGGCCAGAATGCCGCCGCCATGCTGGGCCACGACTTGGTCACCAAGCAGACCGGGCCGGCCGGCAAGACCGTCAGGCGCCTCTACATCGAGGACGGCTGCGACATCAAGCGCGAGCTCTACCTCTCCATGCTGGTCGACCGCGCGGTCGGCCGCGTCGCCATCATCGCCTCGACCGAAGGCGGCATGGACATCGAGACGGTCGCGCACGATCACCCCGACAAGATCGTCGAGCAGGCGATCGACCCGGCCGTCGGCTTCCAGGCCTACGAGGGCCGCAAGATCGCCTTCGCGCTCGGCCTGAGCGGCAAGCAAGTCGCAGCCTTCGTCAACCTGGTGGGCGGTCTCTACAAGGCCTTCACCGAGCTCGACTGCTCGCTGATCGAGATCAATCCGCTGGTCGTCACCGCCGCGGGCGACGTGGTCGCCCTCGACGCCAAGATGAACTTCGACGACAACGGCCTCTACCGCCATAAGGACGTCGAGGCGCTGCGCGACGTGGACGAGGAGGATCCGGCCGAGACCGAGGCGGCCAAATACGCGCTGAACTACGTCAAGCT
>DASZJU010000540.1:0-11133 GCA_035947815.1 Reyranella sp. | reverse complement strand
CATAGGCGGCCGCGGCGCGATCGACCAGCATCTTGCGGTCGATCTTGTTGGTGCCGGCAAGCGGCAGCTCGTCGACGAACCACACCGCGCGTGGATGGGCGTAGGCCGGGCCGTTGTCGAGTGCGAAGCGGCGCAACGCGTCCTCGGTGGGCCGGCTGCCGGGCCTGGCCACCACGAAGGCGACCGGCAGCTGGTACTTGATCTCATCGGCCACCGGCACGACGCAGGCCTGTGCAACGTCGGGATGGCGGCCTAAAAGCTTCTCGACCTCGCCGGGATAAACGTTCTCGCCGCCGCACTGGAACATGTCGTCGGCGCGGCCGACGAAAAAGACGAAGCCATTGTCGTCGCGGCGCATGACGTCGCCGGTATCGTACCAGCCATCGATCAGGCGCTTCTGCGTATCGGCCTCGCGGTTGAGGTAGCCGCTCATCAGCGCCGGCGTCCGGATGTGCAGCACGCCCTGGTCCGGGTCCACGCCGACGAACTTCAAATCGATGCCCTTGCGCGGATAGCCGAGTGAGCCCAGCGGCGTGCGAAGGCCGTCGGGGTGCGGGCCGAAGGCCAACGGGCCCGATTCCGTCGTGCCCCAGCTGTTGGCCGTCTCGGCGTTGGGAAAGAGACGCTGCATCTGCTCGAAGAACTCCGCCGTCGCCGGCGCCGAGCCGGTGACGGCCGTGGCGACACAGCCGAGGTCGGCCTTGGTGAGTTCCTCGGTCTCGCGCATCACCAGCGCCAGCATGGTCGGCACCGAGGTGACCATGTCGACGCGCAAGCGGTCGATGGCGCGGATGTAGCCCTTGGCCGTGAAGCTGGTCATCAGCACGATGGTGCCGCCGTTCAGCATCACCAGCTTGGCGCTGAACAGGCCGTTCATGTGGAAGAGGGGCGCCGCGATGATCGCCTTCCTGCCCTCGATACCGGGCCGCTGCTCGGGCGTGGCGCCGGTCGCCCAGATATAGCCGCCGTGCGTCAGCGGCACGCCCTTGGGCAGGCCGGTCGAGCCCGAGGTGTAAAGCACCATCGCCACTTCCTCCGGCCGCATGTCGACCGGCGCGAACGGACCCAGCTCGAGCAGGGCATCGAGCTGCTCCATCGCCACCGTCGGCACCAGCGGGGCGACCAGCGGCGCGCGCTCGGCGTCGGCAATGGCGAGCTTGATGGCCGAATCCGTCATGATGTGCGCCACGGTCTCGCGCGGCAGCTTGTGGTTGACGCAGACCGAGACCAGCCCCGCCGCCATGGTTGCCATATAGAGCATGAGATAGTCGGCGCTGTTGGCGGCCACGATGGCCACCGCCTCGCCGCGCGTAAGCCCGCGCTTGAGGAGCCCGCGCGCGAGGGCCGCGATGCGCCGGCGCCCCTCGCCGTAGGACAGGCGCAGCCTTTCGTCGCCCCCGGGCGAGACCTCGATGACCAGGGGACGGTCGTCGGGTGCGGCCGGATCGAGGATGGCGGCGAGATTCTTCAGGCTCATGATGGGCTCAGCTTGCAAGCGACATGCCTACGGGGGATCGCGGCGATGGAATTGCGAGCCACCATACGACTGATCGGTCGGCACGATTTCCATGTAGCTCACATCCATGCGCTGCGGTGCGCCCAGCACGAACATGACGGCCTCGGCGATGTCGTCGGGCTGCAGGCACTCGAAGCCTTCGTAGAAGCGCTGCCGCCCTTCCTCGCGGTCCTCGAGCAAGGCGAGATGCGCGCCGGTCTCGACCCGGCCCGGCGCGATTTCGCTCACCCGCACGCCGCTGCCGTGCAGGTCGAGGCGCAGGGTCTGGCTGAGGTTGCGCAAGGCCGCCTTGGTCATGGCATAGACCGGCATGCCGGGGATCGGCCAGCCGGCCGCGATCGAGCTCAGATTGACGATGTGGCCCAGCCCGCGCGCCTTCATGCCCGGCACCGTGGCGGCCAGGCAATGGAGCGCGCCCTTGATGTTGACCTCCATCAGCGCGTCGATGTCGTCGGGCGCCGCTTCCCACGAGGCGGTCGAACGCACCGACGCCGAGGCATTGTTGATCAGGATATCGGCATCGAGCCCGCCCAGCACGCCGAGCACGGCGTCACGGTGCGAGATGTCGAGCGCCAGCGGCCGGCAGCCGGTCTCGCGCGCGAGCTCGCTGAGATCGTCGGCCGAACGGGCGACGGCATAGACGTCGAGCCCGCCGATGCAGAGCTGGCGGACCGTCGCCGCGCCGATGCCGCGACTGGCGCCGGTCACGATGGCGGTGCGGTAGCGATCGAGCGACATCTTCCCCCTCCGCCCCTGCGGGGCATCTCCCCCGTGTGACGGGGGAGGCTATAATGCCACAATGATTTCTTCCTCCCCCATCTTATGGGGGAGGTGTCCCGTCATACGGGACGGAGGGGGAGCAACCGATGGCGAAGAAACTCTTTCCCGACGGTACCGAAGTCGTGCCCTTCTACGTCCGGGCCATCCGCAGCGGCCCGTTCGTGTTCGTATCGGGCACGACCTCGCTCGATGCCAAGGGCAGGGTCCAGGGCAAGGACGCCGCCCAGCAGACCAAGGTCAGCATGCGGAAGATCGAATCGGCGCTGAAATCGGCCGGGTCGCGCCTCGCCGATCTCACGCGCATGACGATCTTTGTCACCGACATCCGTGACATGGCCGCGGTGACCAAGGCGCTGCGGACCGCGCTCAAGGGATCGGTCGTGACCTCGACGCTGGTGGCGGTGAGCGCGCTCGCCGTTCCCGGCCTGCTGGTCGAGATCGAGGTGATGGGCGTCGTCGAACGGTGAATCATGGTGGCCGGTTGCCGCGACACTGTACGCACCGGTCGTTGCAAGGTAGGGTTGCGGAAACCGGCCAGTGTCCGGATGAAGGGGAGAGAGCATGATCTCGCGATCGACGGTTCGCCGGATGCTCGGCTTGTGTATCGCAGGCGCCGCTGCGGCCTGTGCGAATGCCAGCAGCACGCCGGGCAACGACCCCAGCTCCGGCACGACGGCCAGCATGGTCACCTGGTCCGACGGCAAGCCCGCCATCTCCATCAAATGCGACCAGCCTGGCGGCTGCCAGACCCGGGCGGTGGCGATGTGCAAGGGCCCCAACTACACCGTGCTCAACATGGAAAACATGCCGACCCGCGGCGACATGACCAGCGTGCGCGGCGCCGCTTCGGTCGTCGTCCGCTGCGCTTGAGTCACTGTCGCGCGCGCGGCGGACTAACGGCTGCGCTTCGATCCCCAGAGGGCTGCGATCTCGGGCTGCGAGTGGCTGGCGTCCGCACCCGACGGAAGTGCTGCTTCGTGATCGGAGATCCAGGCGACGACGTCGGCGGCGACGACCTTGCCGTCCTTGTCGCGCAGCAGCAGGTGATAGCCTTCCTTGTAGAAGGCGAGCTTGGAATCGGCCCGGGGCGGCATGACCTCGATTGCCGCGCGCACCGGTTCCTGCGGCACGATGCGGTCGCCCAGCCCGTGCATCATCAGGTAGGGCAGGTGCACGTGCTCGGCCGCGACGCGCGCTTCGTCCATCAGGTCGACCAGCCCGTAGCCCATGTCCATCCGCGCTGCGCGCAGCATCAGCGGATCGTTCCTGAGCTTGTCCATGGTCTTGGGATTGTCGGTCGGCTGGAAGTCGATCGAGGTCGGTCCGTTCGGAAACCACGGGACGGTGTGGGCGACGAACCACAGGCCGGCGCTGAGCACCGGCCCGAAGGTGTCGCGCGAGCGCAGCGCCGCGGAGGCCAGGATCAGCCCGTCGACGTCGATGCCCTGGTCGGCGGCGACCAGGGCCACCGCGCCGCCCATGCTCTCGCCGGCGAGATAGAGCGGCACGCCGGGATATTGGGCGCGCAGCAGCACGGCCATCGCCTTGGCGTCGTCGACCAGGGCTTCCGTGCCGGGCCACCGGCCGCGCGTCGGGCTCTTGCCGAAACCGCGCTGGTCATAGGAATAGGTGGCGATGCCGGCCTTGGCCCAGATCTCCGCCGGTTCTTCCCACGCCTTGCGGTAGTCGCCGAAGCCGTGCAGGCCCAGGATCACCGCCTTGGGCGGGCCGTTTGCCGCAGGCCATTCGACGACCGGTAGCGCCGTGCCGTCGGCTGCGACATAACGGTCAGCCGTGAGTGCGGGCGGGCGCACCGCGCTGCCCGCCGGAATGACCGTCGGCGCGCAGGCGGAAAGCATGACCGCCAGGGCGGCGGCAGCTATCATGCGCCGGCGTGAGAGGAGTGGGATTGTGACCGAGCCTTTTGAAATCATCACTGTCGATACCGACCGCGTCGCCTGTGATGGAGGTGGCGGCGCGTTGGGGCACCCCAAAGTCTACCTCAACCTGGGCGAAGAGGGGCGTGTCGAATGCCCCTATTGCAGCAGGCTCTATGTGTTGCGCGAGGGCGCCCGCGCTGGCACGCACGCCCACTGAGAGATCGGCCGTGAAGCAGCTCGGCATTGGCTGGAATTGGCGCGAACTCAAGCTCGGCGACCGCTTCGTCACCTATGGCCGGACACTGTTCGAGACTGATCTCCTCAATTTCGTGACTCTTTGCGGCTTTTCCGAGGAGCTGTTCACCAACAAGGAATACATCAAGAGTCACGCCCCCATGCGCGGCGGGCATCCGGTGCCGGGTGCGCTGGTCTATTCCATGGCCGAGGGGCTGGTGATCCCGACCACCCTGCAGGGCTCGGGGCTAGCCTTCCTGTCGATGGGCTTCGACATCAAGGGCCCGACCTATGTCGGCGACACGATCCATGTCGAGATCGAGCTCACCGAGATCAAGCCGACTTCCAAGGATCCATCGCGGGCGCTGGTCCGCACCACCAACGACGTCAAGAACCAGAAGGGCGAGACGGTGCTGGTCTACACGCCGCTTCGCATGATGCAGGGACGCTAGGCATGGCAAAGGTTGCGATCGAGAAGGACGGGCCGGTCACGGTCGTTTCGATCGACCGCTTCGCCGCGGCGCGCAACGCCGTCGATCCCGAGACCGCGTTGTTGCTGCGCGAGGCGTTTCTCGGCTTCGATGCCGACGAGAGCCAGTCGGTCGCCATCCTGACCGGCCGCGGCGGCACCTTCTGTGCGGGCTACGACCTCAAGGTGGCGGCCAGCCGGGAAAGCCCGGCGCAGCACCATCCGGAGGGGCCTGGCCCGATGGGCCCGACGCGCCATCTTCTCACCAAGCCGGTGATCGCCGCCGTCGAGGGCTATGCCGTGGCCGGCGGCCTCGAGCTCGCTTTGTGGTGCGACATGCGCGTGGCATCCGAGAGCGCCAAGTTCGGCGTGTTCTGCCGGCGCTGGGGCGTGCCCCTGGTCGACGGCGGCACGGTGCGCCTGCCGCGCCTGATCGGGCACAGCCGCGCGCTCGACATGATCCTGACCGGTCGCGAGGTCGGCGCCCGCGAGGCCTACGACTGGGGCCTGGCGAATCGTCTGGTGCCCGAAGGCCAGGCGCTGGCCGAGGCGCGGACGCTGGCCCTGCAGCTCGCCAAATTCCCGCAGATCTGCCTGCGCTCCGACCGCCGCTCGTCCTATGAGCAGTGGAGCCTCGAGGTCGCCCTGGCGCTGGTCAACGAAGCAAGGTGCGGCGCGTCAGCGCTGCGGGCCGAGGCGCGTTCCGGCGCTGCCCGCTTTGCCGCCGGCAAGGGCCGCGGCGGGACCTTCGGCGACATCGGCTAGAGCACGTTCCGCTCGGCTGGAATCAGCCGAGCGGAAGGTCGTGCTCTAGAATATTTAGATTCTAGAGCAGCGTCAGGACGCGGTCGTCTGCTCGTCCAGCCAGCGGCGGGCCATATGGAGCTCGCGGAAGATCTTGATCGGCCGGTCGGCTTCGGCCAGGGCCATGAACATGCGGGCCTGGCCATAGCTTCTCTCGGTCGTGGCCACGATGGCGAGCGGGCCGATCGGGCCCAGCGGAATGTAGGCGCGGATGCGTGCGCCAAGCGCCATCAAGTCGTCCTCGTCGAGCTTCACCGTGGCGCCCGTCGTGTCGAAGATCTTGCGATACGGCAAGGCGCCCGCCGCCAGGACGTCATCGAGATATTCCTCGATGTCCTTCAAACGAAGCTCGTCCTTGGCGACAGCGATCACCAGACGCGTCGGGCGTGAGACCGTCCATTGCAGCGGCATGCCGGCCGAATATGCCGGAAGGTCGTCGACGGCGACAAGTCTCTCCGCTACGGAACAAGAACGGCCTTGCCGACGACGGTGCGTTCCTCGATCAGCTTGAAGGCCTGCACCCAGTCTGCGAGGTCGAAGGTGCCGGCGATGGTGGCCTTGAGCTTGTCCTGGGTGAACCAGCGCATCAGCTCCTTCTGCGCCTCGGCCACCAGGGCGCGGCGCCGCCCGACCGCGGCGGCCTCCTTGGGCGTCGGCGGGGCCTTGCCGCCCCAGCCGGTGTAGTAGCCATAGTAGAAGCCGATCACCGTCACGTTCTTGACCAGCAGGATGTTGGCCGGGATCTGCGGGATGGTGCCGCTGGCGAAGCCCATCGGGATCAGCCTTCCCTCCGGCGCCACGCAGCGCAGCGAGACGTCGAACGCATCGCCGCCGACCGGATCGTAGATCACGTCGGCGCCGCGCCCGCCGGTCAGTTCCAGCACGCGCGCGCGCAAGTCCTCGGTGCGGTAGTCGATCAGGTGATCGGCGCCGGCGGCGCGGGCGGCCGCGAGCTTCTCGGCGCCGCCCGCCGAGGCGATCACGACGGCGCCCATCGCCTTGCCGACCTCGACGGCCGTCAGGCCCGAGCCGCCACCCGCGCCGTGCACCAGCAGCACCTCGCCGGGCTGCAGGTCGGCCTTCCATTTGAGCGCGCCGTAGGCCGTCGGATAGAGCGTCGGGAAGTTGGTCGCCTGGGCGTAGGGCATGGTCTCGGGAATCGCCACGGCGTTCGCGGCGGCGGCCACGGCATATTCGGCATAAGCGCCCTGGCTGACGCCGGTGGTGATGCGCTGGCCGACCGCGAGATTGGTGACGCCGGGGCCAAGCTTCACCACGTGTCCCGCCATCTCGTTGCCCGGCACGTAGGGCAGCGCGGGCTTGTTCTGGTGCTTGCCCTGCACGCCCAGCAGGGCGGCGAAGCTCACGCCGGCCGCCCCGACCCGCACCAGGATCTCGCCCGCCTTGGGTTCGGGCACGGCCAAGTCGGTGATCTTGAGATTTTCGACCGGCCCGTAGGCCTCGCACACCAGCGCTCGCATCAATGCCTCTCGAACTTTCCGTGCCGGCCCTCGCCCTGGGCGAAGCGCGCCGCGCCTTTCTGCGATTCCTGGCGCCGCGCCGCCAGTGACAATTCCATCTCGCGCTGCACCGCCGCCTGCTGGTCGCGGTCGAAGCTTTCATAGGCCGACTGGCGGTCCGAAAGCATGGCGATCGGCGGGAATGCCGCGATCTCGCGCGCCAGCTTCTCGGCCTCGGCCCGCGTCGTGCCGCGCGCCACCTTGCGCGTGGCGAGGCCGATGGCGATCGCCTCGTCGGCACCGACGGCACGGCCGGTCAGCAGCATGTCGAGCGCGCGGCCCTGGCCCACGATGCGCGGCAGGCGCACCGTGGTGCCGTCGCTCATCGGCACGCCCCAGCGGCGCGAGAACACGCCAAAGGTCGCAGTGTCATCGACGATGCGGATGTCGCAGAACAGCGCCACTCCCAGCCCGCCCGCGCAGGCATGGCCTTCGATGGCGGCGATCACCGGCTTGCCAAGCGGCGCGCGCAATGGGCCCTCGTCGCTGCCGGCCCACGGGAAATAGTCGGTGCCCGAGCCCAGCTCCTTCAAGTCGGCGCCGGCGCAGAACGCGCCGCCCGCGCCCGTCAGCACCGCGACCTGCGCCGCGGGATCGGCCTCGAAGGCCTTGAAGGCGGCGCCGAGGGCGCGGGCGGCCTCGTTGTCGAGGGCGTTTTTAGCCTGCGGCCGGTTGATGATGAGGGTGGTGACCGGTCCCACGGTCTCGACCAGGATTTTTGGCTGATCCATTTCATTTCTTCGGACGCTGTCCAAGCTCCACCTCATCCTGAGGAGCGGCCGCAGGCCGCGTCTCGAAGGGTGCGGAGCGGTCGTGATGTTGCCCACCCTTCGAGACGCGCGCTGCGCGCGCTCCTCAGGGTGAGGAGTGATTCTAGCGAACGGTCGCGAGCTCGTCCTCGAGCTGCGAGTTCGAACGCAGCGGCGTGCGGAAGTACCACCAGTTCTTCTGCGGCGTCCATTTCTCCTTGCGCGCGGTACCCTTGCCCCACACGCAATTCTTGAAATCGCGGGTCGCCGCCAGAAAGGCCTTGTCGGCGCCGTCGAGCTTCAGCGCGTGGTCGCCCATCTCCTCGCGGCTGAACATCGGCAGCGCCTCGAGGATCAGTTCGCGCACGTCGACGTCGTTCAGCCAGTTGTCGAGGTCGAAGCTGTAGGCGGCGACGGTGAGGCCTGCGGCGAACTCCGCCCATTGGTCTATGAGCTCGCACAGGTCGGCGACGTCGGGCGGGCCGGGCGGCGGCGGCGGCTTCATTCGCCGCGCTCCGCCTGGCGGCGATAGTAGCGCTCGCCGTCGTTGGGCTTGAAGAAAGTGCGGATGACGCCGTTGGGATTATAGGCGATGAAGGCGCCGGTTTGCCGGTCGAAGCGCGTTGTGACGCCGTCGGGCCGCACGGTCTGCAGGATCGGGCCTTCCACCTTGGCGTCGCGCAGGAGCTGCGCCTGGTGCAGGTAGTCCTGCTTGCTGATGTTGCCGAACTCCGCGCCGTGCTTTTCAAAATGCTCATCGAGCCGGCGCGAATCAGCGAAGCCCACACCCGCGCCCCAGCTCTTTCCTTGCGCCGGGGCACCGGAATCAGCCACGGCCGGCCCGCGTGGATGATCGCGCGTGCCGCGCTCGGAGAGCTGGGTCCAGTAGACGAAGATCGCGGCCGCCGCCAGCACCGCCGTCAGCAGGCGCCGCCAGGGCAGGGTGCCCGAACGGACATTCATGCCGCTACTGTGCACCGCCCTTGAACCAGCGCGCAATCAGGCGCCGCTCGGCCTCGGTGATGTGGGTCATGTTGCCGGGCGGCATGACCCGGGAGATCCAGACTTGCTGGTTGATCATCGCCGCCCGGGCACGGATCTCCTCTTGCGTCTCCAGGATCACCCCCTTGGGCGGGGCGGCAAAGCC
Organism: Reyranella sp.; assembly: GCA_035947815.1. Taxonomy (GTDB): domain Bacteria; phylum Pseudomonadota; class Alphaproteobacteria; order Reyranellales; family Reyranellaceae; genus Reyranella. The sequence continues at coordinate 2,034 of DASZJU010000540.1, read as the reverse complement.
TTCCTGCGTCGGCCGCGTGGCATGGCAGGGCTGGCAACGCGCCTGGAAGATCGGCTGCACTTCGGCGAACGCGGCGGGGGGCCCGATATCGACGGCGGGCCGCGGCAGGGCCAGGATCGCCGTCAGCGCCAGCACGACCAGCCCGGCCGCCAGCACCAGCGGATCGGCGTTGCCCTTGTGGCGCTGCACGAACCATACCCGGATCAGGGTGCCCGCCAGCGAGATCAGGATCAGCAGGACCCAGTTCCACTCGTGGCCGTAGAGGCCCGCATAGTGGTTGCTGATCATGGTGAACAGCACGGGCAGGGTGAAATAGGTGTTGTGCACCGAGCGCTGGCGCCCCATGGCGCCGTACTTCGGATCGGGCGTGCGGCCTTCCTCCTTGGCCTTCACCAGTTCGCGCTGGCCCGGGATGATCACGAAGTAGACGTTGAGCACCATGATGGTGCCCAGCATGGCACCGAAATGGAGGTAGGCGCCGCGGCCCGAGAACAGGTGGCAGAGCGCCCACGCCGCGACCCCGCAATAGAGGAACAGCAAGCCGCCCAGGATGGCGTCATCCTCGCCGAAGGCCGAGCGGCAGAGCCCGTCATAGACCAGCCAGCCCAGCACCAGGAAACCGAGCCCGATGGCGATCGCCTCGGGCTTGGAAAGCGGCATCACCGCGGGGTCGATCAGGGCGATCTCGGCACCGTAGTAATAGACCAGGCAAAGTAGAAAGAAGCCCGTGATGAGGGTGGTGTAGGCCTCCCACTTGAACCAGTGCAGCTCGGGCGGGAGCTTCTCGGGCGCCAGGGTGAATTTCTTGGCGGTATAGAAGCCGCCGCCATGGACCGCCCAGACCTCGCCGCCGATGCCCTTGGCGGCGTCGGCCGGGTCGATGGGCGGCTGCAGGTGATTGTCCAGCCAGATGAAGTAGAAAGAGGCGCCGACCCAGGCGATGCCCACGATCATGTGGGCCCAGCGCAGAACGAGATTGAGCCAGTCGGCGACGAAAGCGGCGTCCATATGTTGTCGTAGCGCTTCGCCCCGAGAGGTCTCAAGGCCGTAAATCGCGCTCCCCCGCGATCAGGCTAGACGATTTTGTGGAAGTGCATAGAGGGCCGGTGCTTGCTGAGCCCTGCCGCCGCAGGGCTCAGAAGAATGTGAGAGGCCTTTGTGGCCGCATCAGTGCCGGCTGAGCTCCGCCCGGCCCACCACCATGTGATGGACCTCGTCCGGGCCGTCGGCGAGGCGCAGGGTGCGCTGGCCGGCGTACATCTCGGCGAGCGGCGTCCATTGCGAGATGCCGGTGGCGCCGTGGATCTGGATGGCCTGGTCGATGATCTGGCACACCCGCTCAGGCACCATGGCCTTCACCATGCTCACCCACACGCGGGCCTCGCGGTTGCCCAGCACGTCCATCGCCTTGGCGGCCTTCAGCACCATCAGCCGCATGGCCTCGATCTCGATGCGCGCGCGCGACACCGTCTCGAGGTTCTTGCCGAGCGCGATCAGGTTCTTGCCGAAGGCCGTGCGGGTCGAGCCGCGCTTGACCATCAGGTCGAGCGCCTTCTCGGCGGCGCCGATCGAGCGCATGCAGTGATGGATGCGGCCGGGACCGAGACGGACCTGCGAAATCTCGAAGCCGCGGCCCTCGCCCAGCAGGATGTTCTCCCTGGGCACGCGGACATTCTCGAACTTGATGTGCATGTGGCCGCGCGGCGCGTGATCGTGGCCGAACACGCACATCGGCCCGAGGATCTTCACGCCGGGCGTGTCGATGGGTACCAGGATCTGCGACTGCTGGAACTGCGGTGAGGCGTCGGGGCTGGTCTTGACCATGGTGATCATGATCTTGCAGCGCGGATCGCCGGCGCCGGAGATGTAGTATTTTTCGCCGTTGATCACCCAGTCGTCGCCGTCGAGCTCGGCGCGCGTGGCGACGTTCTTGGCGTCCGACGAGGCCACGTTCGGCTCGGTCATGGCATAGGCCGAGCGGATCTCGCCGTTGAGCAGCGGCTTCAGCCATTTCTCCTTCTGCTCGGGCGTGCC
>DASZJU010000539.1:0-3579 GCA_035947815.1 Reyranella sp. | reverse complement strand
CTGATGGTGATCGCCACCGGCGCCTACGGCGATCCCAAGCTCTACAAGAAGCACATCAAGGCGGCCGAGAAGAGCGGCGCGCGCCTCAGGCTGCCGTCGGGCGCCATCGCCGGCCTCGACGGGCTTCTGGCCATGCGGCTGGGCAAGCTCGAGCGCGTGAAATACGTCTCGATCAAGCCGCCGCATGCCTGGACCGGCACGCCGGCCGAGACCGAGTTCGACCTGCCGTCGATCAAGGAGCCGACGGTGATCTTCCGCGGCAAGCCGGCCGACGCCGGCCGGCTCTACCCGAAGAATGCCAATCTCGCGGTGACGGTGGCGCTGTGCGGCGCGGGCCTCGCGCGCACCGACATCGAGCTGGTGGCCGATCCCACATTGCCGGCCGGCACCAACGCGAGCCGGCTCGAAGTGGTGAGCGATTCGGGCGAGCTCAAGATGGAGCGGCTCGGCCTTTCCATGCCGGACAATCCCAAGACCGGTGTGCTGACCGCGCTCACCATGGCCGACGACCTGATGAAGATGGTGCGCGCCAGCGATTGGTGATCAAGCGGACCGCGGGCGTCCCGCCCGCGGTCCGAAGAATGATTCAGCGCGGACCGCCGTGGTGATGTTCCTCGCGTCCCATCATGCCGCGCGGCCGGTCGAGCACCACCTTCTGCTCCGGCGACAGCGTGTCGTAGAAGGCGAGCAGGCTGGGCTTGACGGCCTCGATGCGCTCGACCCGCGCCTTCATGACGTTCTCTTCCATCGTCAGGCGGTCGACGTAGTTCGGCCGCTCCTTCATCTCGGTCGGCAGGGCGTTGCAGCGCGCGATGTCCTTGACGTCGGCATCGTCGGACGCCTTGGCGAAGGCGTTCCACGCCGTCATCTGCTCGGGCTTGAGCTCGAGCCGGGTCTTGATGTAGGCGCGGTTGCCGGCGCGGCGGGCGATATGGTCGAGGCAGAAGGCCTTGGGATTGAAGGCCGCACGGTCGCGGCGTTCCTGGCCGCCGGCCGCCGGGGGTGAGGCGGCGGGCGGGGTCGCCTGGGCCAGCTCGAAGGGGTCGTCAGGGCCGCCGTCGAGCGCCGAGGCGGGGGTCATGAGGGAAAGGCCGGCGGCGGTGACCAAGGCCAGAGGCACGGCCAGAAGCAGGGGACGAAAGGACATCGAATACCTCACCAAAAAGCGTGGATTGCCTCGATGATACGGCCGAATCAGGCCGGACGTGCCCGCCCGCTAGGTTAAGTTATGTAAAGTTGGGCCGAAGCTCGGCCATCCACCGTGCAAAGGCCGCGCGCTGGGCCTCGGTCATGTGCAGGCCTTCCTTGGTCCGCCGCCACAGCACGTCGTCCGGCTCGACCGCCCATTCGTCGCGCATCAGGTAGCGGACCTCCGTCTCGTAGAGGCAGCCGCCGAAATGGCGGCCGAGATCGGCCACCGTCGTGACGCCTTCCCAAAGGTCATCCAGCCCCGACCCGTGCCGGCGGGCGAGCACGCGCACGAGCTCCTTGGGCAGGCCGGGCTTCACGGAAGCGGCGCTGTCGACGTAGTTTTCGAACGCCTCCTCGAAGGTGGGCGCATCGGCCAGCTCGCCGTCGGCGACCGTGCGCGCGGCCGTCCAGGGCAGGCCCATGTGGGGATAATAGGGGGCGAGATCCTTCAACGCGTGCTCGGCCAACCGGCGATAGGTCGTGATCTTGCCGCCGAACACCGAGAGCAGCGGCGCCACGCCATTCGCGCTGGACGTCCGCGGCGTGCCGTCGACCTCGAGATGATAGTCGCGCGTCACCGCCGAGGGATTGTCGTCGCCGTCGTCGAACAGCGGGCGCACGCCGGAATAGGTCCAGACGACGTCGGCCGGCGTCACCTGCTTCACCATGTAGTGGCTGGCGATCTCGCAGAGATAGGCGGTTTCCTCGGGCGTGCAGACCGGCTTCTCGCCCGCCTCGACCGCGATGTCGGTGGTGCCGATGCAGGAGAAGTTGCGCTCGTAGGGGATGATGAAGACGATGCGGTGGTCGCTGTTCTGCAGAATGAAGGCGTGATCGCCGTCATGCATTCGCGGCACGATGATGTGGCTGCCCTTGATCAGGCGCACCCGCTTGTTGGTCTTGATGTGGGTCTGCTCGTCGAGGAAGCGCTTCACCCAGGGGCCGGTGGCATTGACCAGGCCGCGCGCCTTCAGGTGCACGCTGGCGCCGTCGGGGCCTGAAAGCTCGATGTTCCACAGCCGGCCGTCGTCGCTGCGCCGGGCCGAGACGCAGCGGTGGCGGGCGAAGATGCGGGCGCCCATCTGGCGCGCCGATTTGACGTTGGCGATCACCAGGCGCGCATCGTCGACCCAGGCGTCGGAATAGACGAAGCCTTTTTTGAACGACGGCTTCAGGCCGACGCCGAACTTCGACTGCGGCAGGTCGACCGCGATCGACTTGGGCAGGGTCATGTGCCAGTCGAGATGATCGTAGAGGAAGAGGCCGATCCGGAGCATCCAGCGTGGCCTGAGGTGCGGCTCGTGCGGCAGCACGAAGCGCAAGGGCCGGCTGAGATGCGGCGCCTTGGCCAAAAGCACCTCGCGCTCCTGCAGCGCCTCGCGCACCAAGCGGAACTCGTATTGCTCGAGGTAGCGCAGCCCGCCATGGATCAGCTTGGTCGAGGCCGACGAGGTGGCGCTGGCGAAATCGTTCATTTCGCAGAGCCCGACCTTGAGCGACCGCCCCACCGCGTCGCAGGCGATGCCCGCGCCGTTGATCCCGCCGCCGACCACGAACAGGTCGAGCGGCGCCCCATCACTTTCCATTAAAGTCGCTTCCCTTCATGGCCGATCCTATAGCGGGCGTTGGCGCGCGACGCGAGGCGGCTTGACCCGGTGCCGCCCGGTCAGCACAACCAGTGGATGGGATTTCTGCTCAAGATCATCCTGTTCGGCGTCGCCATCTATGCGGTGTGGAAAACCTTCGCCCGCTGGAAGGGGCTCTACGATCGGTTCGTCGGCAACCCGCAGGAACCTGCACGGCCCGCGCCACCGCCCGCCCCAGCGCCGGCCGCGCCGCGTCCATCCGCCGCCGCCCCGGTGAGCGCCCGCAAGGTCGTGATCGAGGAGACGGTCCAGTGCGCCGGCTGCGGGGCCTATATCTCAGCCGCTGCGGAGAAATGCGGCCAGTGCGGCCGTCTTCGGGGACAGTCCTGAAAGTAGCGTTACCCCCCTCACTGGTGCTTACTTATTCGGGCCCATCATCGGGAAGAAAGACTTAAGTACAGATAATATTTACTTGACTAATACTTAAGTTTGGTTTAGGTTTCGGCCCATGCCCAGGAGAAGGAGTGCCAGGATGGTCGATTCAGCCGATGCCAAATGGGTTAGCGCTTGCGGAAACTGCGGAAACCTCAATTCGTCGGTTTCTCGGACGATGTGTCGACGCCGCCGCGACGAGGCCACAGCGCTTGACCAGGGTGGGGGTCGCACCTATTTTGCCGCACCGCAAAAACGGCCTTAAGTCGCGGAAACACAAGGCCTTCTGAGCTTCGGGGAAGTCCGGTGTCGAACCCCTCAGCAGCACGCGCCAAGCCGACGTGCTTCCAGGAACTCATCCTCACCCTGC
>DASZJU010000538.1:0-2511 GCA_035947815.1 Reyranella sp. | reverse complement strand
GCAATGGCGGCCTCGACGTAAGGCTGTTCGCGCAGCGACAGCACGATACCGCGGATCAGGCGGGCGACCCGCGGGATCTCGACGATGGTGACGGCCACGATCACGTTCAGCACCGAGCCGCCGGTCACCGCCATCAAGGCGATGGCGAGCAGGATCGCGGGGATCGACATGACTCCGTCCATCACCCGCATCACAACCGCGTCGAGCCGCCTGTCCGACGCCGACACCATGCCGACGAAGGTGCCGAGCACCGACGACAGGAAGGCGACGGAGAAGCCCACGAACAGCGAGATGCGCGCGCCGTAGAGCACGCGCACGAAGAGGTCGCGGCCGAGCTGGTCGGTGCCGAACCAATGGAGCGCGGACGGCGCCAGCAGCCGGCTGCCGGGCGACAGGGCGCGCGGATCGCCCTTCAGCAGGTAGGGCGCTAAAAGGGCGAGCAGGACCATGGCCAACAGCAGCCCGCCGCCGACCAAAATGTCGGCGCGCCGGGTCAATAGCGGATCCTCGGGTCGAGCAGCGTGTAGCAAAGGTCGACCGCGATATTCACCAGCACGTAGCCGGCGCTCAGCAACAGCACCACGCCCTGGATGATCGGATAGTCGCGGTGCAGGATCGCATCGACCGTGAGGCGGCCTACGCCCGGGATGGCGAAGACGTTCTCGGTGATGACGGCCGAGCCGATCAGCGTGGCGATGCCGATGCCGATGACGGTGATCACCGGGACGGCGGCGTTCTGCAGAGCGTGGCGGAACAGGATGCGCCACGGCGCCACGCCCTTGGCGCGCGCCGTGCGGATGTAGTCCTCCGACAGGACTTCGAGCATCGAGGCGCGCGTCACCCGTCCGATGATCGCGGCGTAGACCAGGCTCAGGGTCACCGCCGGCAGGATCAGGTTGCGCAGCCAGGGCTGCACACCTTCGGACAGCGGCACGAAGCCCTGGACCGGCAGCCACCTGAGCGTGGTCGCGAAGATGAAAGCCAGCGCATAGCCCGCGATGAAAGCGGGCAGCGAAAAACCGAGGGTCGTGAAATAGGTGAGGGCGCGATCGGTCCAGCCACCGCGCCGCGCCGCGGCGGCGACGCCGAACGGCACGCCAACGGAGATCGAGAGCACGACGCTCAAGGCCAGCAGCGAGAAGGTGGGTTCTAGGCGCTGCTCGATCATGTGCGTCACCGGCTCGCCGCTGAAGATCGACGTGCCGAGATCGCCGTTTGCCATCTGCCACAGCCAGGCGACGAAGCGGACGTGCGGCGCCTGGTCGAGGCCGAGCGAGGCGCGGATCTTCTCGATCTGCTCCGGGCTCGCCTGGTCGCCCGCCAGCACCATCGCAGGATCGCCGGGCGTCAGATAGAGCAGGCTGAAGACGATGAGCGCCACAATCCCCATCACGGGAATGGCCATCAACAGGCGCCGAATGGTGTAGCCCAGCATCTGCTTATGTCGTCCTGAGCGCAGCGAAGGACCTCATGGCACTTCAACGAGCACGCCGGTCACAATCGCCATGAGATCCTTCGCTGCGCTCAGGATGATAACAAGGATGCCATCAGCCCTTACCGATGTTCCAATAGGCCGCCACCGGGCAGGGGAAGACGCCGGTCAGGTTCTTGCGATAGGCGACCAGCGAGACCAGCGAGCCGAGCGGGATGTAAGGCAGCGTCTTGAAGGCCTCGACCTGCAGGGCAATCGCGAGCTTCTTCTGCTCCGGCAGATCGGTGGCATTGGCCCACTGGTCGCGCAGCGCCTCCATCTCGGGGTCGGTCGGCCAGCCGAACCAGGCGGTCGAGCCGCCGGCGCGCAGCATCTGATGGACCGCGGGATTGACGATGTCGGAACCGGTCCACACCGTGACGAACAGGCTCCAGCCGCCCTTGTCGACGGGCTCGCGGCTGGTGCGGCGCTGCGCCATGGTGGCGAAGTCCATGGCGACCAGCTCGACGTTCATGCCCAGGCGGCGCATCAGATCCTCGGCGACCTGGCACATCGCGGCCAGGGCCGGCGCTTCCATCACGCCCAGGATCACGACCTTTTCGCCGGCGTAGCCCGACTCCTTGAGGAGCGCCTTGGCCTTGTCGAGGTTCTGGATCTTGAGGACCTCGGCGCCCGCGTCGCTGAAATAGGGCGAGTCGCTGCCGTAATAGCTGTAGCAGGGCTTGATCAGGCTGGGGTCGGAGACCGCGCTCTTCAGGAAGTCGCTCTGGTCGACCGCCAGCGCCAGCGCCTGCCGCACCTTGGGATTGTTGAAGGGCGGCTGCGTGTGGTTGAGCTGCAGCATGTAGTAGGAGCCGGTCGGATTGCGCGGCGACACGACGATGTTGGGATCGCTCTTCAGCACCTGGACCAGGTCGAGGGTCGGCGCGTCCCAGTAGTCCTGCTCGCCGGCCTGGAGGGCCGCCATCGCGGTCGACGGATCGCTGATGAAGGACCATTCGATGCGATCGACCGCCGGGATGCGGCCGCCGGCGATGCTGTCGACCGGCTCCTTGCGCGGGATATAGCCGTCGAACTTC
>DASZJU010000537.1:0-6807 GCA_035947815.1 Reyranella sp. | reverse complement strand
TCGATCTTGAGCTGCTTGGCGCGCTCGACGGCATGTGGATTGTCGGCGCCCGGCTGGCTCACCCCCGACAGGTCGCCCTTAACGTCGGCCATGAAGACCGGCACGCCGTAGGTCGAGAAGCCTTCGGCGATCGTCTGCAAGGTCACGGTCTTGCCGGTGCCGGTTGCGCCGGCGATCAGGCCGTGCCGGTTGGCATATTTCAGGAGGAGAAACTGGTCGGCGTCGCTCGCTCCCACGAAGATCGCGGTATCGTCGCTCATGCAGTCTCCTTCGGTCGCACAATCGAACTTTAGCCAAAGATGCCGAGCCATAGTAGGCTGGCGATTATGACCCTGCCCCGTCTTGCTTTGTCCGTCATTGGCGATGAAATCGGCCCGTCGCTCGAAGAAATGATCTCTTTTGCCCACGAACATGGGCTCAAGCGCCTCGACATGCGCACCGTCGGCGGCCGCAACCTGCTCGGCATGCCGAAGGAGGAGATTATCAAGATCAGCCGAACGCTGGAAAAGGCCGGCTTGACCGTGCCGACCTTCGTATCCCCCCTGTTCAAGTGGCCGGCGGCGGGCAAGTCGGCCACTGCCGGCAAGGTCGATTTCGCCTTCGATCCCAAGGAGTGTCCCGCCGAGAATATCATCGACCACGCCATCGAGATCGCGGTCATCCTGGGCGCGCCGCACATGCGGATCTTCAGTTATCTGCGCCATCGGCGCTTCCGGCGCGGCGACCTTACCGACGGCAAGGATTTCACCAAGCTCATGGACCTCGCCGGCCACTACGATATTTCCATCCAACTCGAGAACGAACCGGTCTGCAACATCGGCAACGTCGCTGAGCTCCGCGCCTTTTTTGACCCGAAGGAAGAAGAGCCGGCGGAGGGGGAATTGGCAGAAGACATGCTGGCGCTGGAGACGGTCGACGGGCTCATGGTGGAGGACAGGGTCGAGGTCGAGGCCGAAGCTGAAGAAGAATTGGTGGATCCCCGGGACAAGGACAAGGAAGTCTTCATTTATCTCCGACCGCTCGTCGACATCGCCAACGCCTGGGCGACCGGCGAACGGCCGAGCGACGACGACATCACCGCGCTTGCACCCTTGGTCACGGCGATCCACCTCAAGGACCGCGATCTGGCGGCCGGCCGTACCGTGCCGCTGGGCGACGGCAACGTGCCGTGGCCGGCTGAGCTCAAGCGCCTGCTGGGCGGCGTTAACACCGAGGAAGTGCTGGCCAGCATCGAGACGCATTGCCCGCAGGACGCTCGCAACGCAACAGCCCGCTCGATCGCCGGCCTGCGCCGCATCGCCGCCGAGATCGGCGTGGAGATCGTCTAGGCGCCGACCATGCGTACCTATGCGTTTGTGACCGTCGACGTCTTCACCGATCGGCGTTTCGGCGGCAACCCGCTGGCGATATTCCCCGATGCCAGCGGCCTGTCTGACGGCGAAATGCAGTCTCTCGCCACGGAGTTCAATCTCAGCGAGACGACGTTCGTCGTTCCGCCCGAAAATCCTGCGAACACCGCCCGGGTCCGCATCTTCAATCGCACCAGTGAGATGCCGTTCGCCGGCCATCCCAACGTCGGCACCGGCTGGGTGTTGGCCGGGCTGGGCCGCGATCGCGACGGGCTGCTGCGTTTCGAGGAGATCGCGGGTCTGGTCGAGGTGAGCGTCGAGCGCAACGGCAGCGGAGGCCAGCTCCGCGCCGTCACCATCGCCGCACCGCAGCCGCTCTCGCTCGGCGCCGAAATGCCGGTCGAGTTGCTGGCGGGCTGTGCGGGTCTCGATGTGAGCGACGTCGTTGTGGCGGCGCATCGACCGGTCGTGGCCTCCGTCGGCAATTCCTTCATCATTGCCGAGGTCAAGGCTGCGGCCCTGTCGCGCGCCATTCCTGACATTGCGCGCTTCAGATCGGCGGTGGAGGCGTTTCCGGCGCTCGGGCCCCGCCGCCTGCCGCTCTACCTTTATGCACAGGATGGGCAGAATGCGGACGCCATCCGGCTGCGCGCCCGGATGTTCTCGCCGCTGTCGGGCACCGTCGAAGATGCGGCCACCGGTAGTGCGGCGACGCCGCTCGCCGCTCTCCTTCTCTCGCTCACCAAAGACTCCGAACAGCGCTACGACATCACGCAAGGAGTCGAAATGGGCCGGCCCAGCCTGCTCCTCTGCTCGGCCCGACGCGCCGCCGATGGCGTCCGCGCCAGCGTCGGCGGCGGCTGCGTGCCCGTACTGAAAGGCGAAGTCTCGCTCTAGCTTGCCTGGACGATGTATCCCGCGCGCGGGAAATGGACGACGACGTCGCCCGTCCTGGGGTCACTGCGCGCGATCGAGATACGGTCGGCCGCGAGCCCGACCAGCGTGCCGGTCACCGGCACCTTGCCGGTGTCGTCGGGCGTGACGCTGAGCGTCTGGCCGGCCTTCAGGCCGCTCGGATCGTGAGCATCGACGCTGGCTGGTGCGGGCTTGGCCGCCCTGGCGATGTCGAGGGCGTCGGTCGCCTTGATATCTGTGCGCTTGCCCCCGCCCAGCGCCTTCATGCGCTCCGACCAGGCGACGATCTGGGGTAGCCGGTCGAGCGGCGCGGCCGTGGGACCGAGCTGCTGCTGGATGAACCACACCGGATTGTAGAGCGCGCAGTCGGCCAAGCTGGGCTCCCCGCCCAGCAGGAACTTGCGGCCGTCGGCCAGCATCGACTCGGCGAGCGAAAGCAGGGCGTAGGTCTGGTCGCGCACCATCGGCAGCGCGGCGCGCAGGCGCTCCGGATCGAACGAGCGGCCGGAGAACTCGCTGCGATCCTTCTTGAAGGCCTCGCCGAACCGGTCGGCGACCTGGCTCATGACCACGCCGACGGCGGGCGAGAAGATGTTGCGGTCGATCCACATGGTGATGGCGCGCGCCTCACCCTCGCGGCCCTCGGGCAGGAACGGTGGCGAGGGCAGGCGCCTGTCGAGCTCCAGCATGATGAGCTGGGTATCACAGTAGATGTCGGCGCCGATTTGCATCACCGGCGTCTTGCGGTAGCCGCCGGTCAGCGGCATCAGGTCGGGCTTGGGCATGACGTTCGGAATGTCGACCGACTGCCATGCCGCCCGCTTGAGACCGAGCCCGATACGCACCTTCTCCGCATAGGGCGAGACGGCGTAGTGATGAAGGATGATGTCGCTCATGATCAGTGGATTGTGGCGAGTGCGACCAGGATTGCAAAGCCTGTTCCGCCGGCCACGGCGAACTGCCAGGCCCGCGAATAGAGCAGCGTGCGGCGCGCCACGAGATCGCCGACCCGCTGCAACGCCGCGTCGTCGAAATCGGGCTCGCCGTCGGCCATGCGATCCAGGCGCCCGCCGAAGAACTCCCATTCGACGTTGATCACCGGAAAGGCGAAGCCGCAGCTCAACACGCTGGCCAACAGGCTGACATGGCCGACGATGAGTCCCAGGAGCTTCACCGTGGCGTTTGCCGTGACGAAGGGATCGGAGGCGCGGACGACGACGACATAGGCAAGGGCTGCCACCACGATGGCGTTGAAGCGCAGCAGCACCGAGACCTTGGAGTCGAGCGTCGACAGCATGCCGCAGAGGCGATCCCACGCCATCACCCGCGCCTTCTCCTCGGGCATTCCCTGGCCGGCCTCGATGCGGGCGACCATGAGGGCCTGGCGCGCGACGTTCATCCGCGCAGTGCCTTGATGTTGGCGGCATAGCGGCCCGGTCCGCCGCCGAACACCGCGGTACCGGCCACCAGGGCGTCGGCGCCGGCTGCGATGCAGCGTTTGGCCTTCTCCGGATTGACGCCGCCATCGACTTCGAGGTCGATCTTGCGGCCCAGCGCATCGATCATCTTGCGCAGGGCCGCGATCTTGGCGAGCTGGCTGTCGATGAACGCCTGTCCGCCAAAGCCCGGATTGACGCTCATTACCAGCACGAGATCGAGGTCACCCAGCACGGGCTCGACGGCGGCAAGTGGGGTGGCCGGATTGAGCACCAGGCCCGCCCTCTTGCCGAGGCTCTTGATGAGCTGGATCGTGCGATGCGGATGCGGTCCGGCTTCCGGATGGAACGAGATCGTGTCGGCGCCGGCTTCGGCGAAGGCCGGCACCAGCGCGTCAACCGGCGTCACCATGAGATGCACGTCGAAGGGCTTGGTGCTGTGCTTGCGCAGCGCTTTTACCACCATCGGCCCGATCGTGAGGTTGGGCACGAAATGGTTGTCCATAACGTCGACATGGATCCAGTCGGCGCCCGCTTCGGTGACCGCCTCGATCTCCTGCCCGAGAGCGGCGAAATCGGCCGACAGGATGGAGGGAGCGATGCGGACGGGCTGCTGCGGCATGGCGCGTCTCAGGTGCCGGGACGAGTCGGCGCTTCCCAGCCCTTGCGCCGGAAAGGATTGACCGGAAAAGTGCCGAGCGGCTTGAACTGCTCGGAAAAGAAGCCGAGCTCCTCGAGCGCCAGCTGCACGCCGCGTTGCTGCGGATGGCCCTCGACCTCGGCATAGAACTCCGCCTGCTCGAAACGCGCGCCGGAGAGATAGCTTTCCAGCTTCACGATGTTGACGCCATTGGTCGCAAAGCCACCCAGCGCCTTGTAGAGCGCCGCCGGCACGCTCTTCACCCGGAACAGGAAAGCGGTCATGCACTGTACGGTGCGCCAGTCGGGCGCCGCTTCGTGGCGCGAGAACACCAGCATGCGGGTAGTGTTGTGGTCGGCATCCTCGATGTTCTTCGCCAGCACCTTGAGGTCGTAGATCCGGGCAGCCAGCGACGAGGCGATGGCGCCCACGCTTTTGTCGCCGATCTCGGCGATTTCGCGCGCGGCACCCGCGGTGTCGGCATGAACCAATGGCGCAAAACGGTGCTTCTTCAGGAAGTTGCGGCACTGCGACAGCGCCTGGACGTGGCTCTTCACCGTCCTGATGGATTTGAGCGTGGCGCCAGGCAACGCGACCAGGCAGTGCTCGACCCGCTGGAAGTGCTCGGCGACGATCTTGAGCCTGGTGTGCGGCAACAGGCTGTGGAGATCGGCGACACGACCCGCGATCGAGTTCTCGACCGGGATGATGGCGAGTTCCGCCTTGCCGGCCTGGACGGCCCCCATCGCCGCCTCGAAAGTCGGACAGGGCAGCGTCGTCATGTAGGGAAAGGCCGCGCGGCAGGCCATGTCGGAATTGGCGCCGGGCTCGCCTTGAAAGGCGATCACGTTGGAGGCCTTCAGCGCCTTCGCCATCTCCCGAACTCTCCCCGCGCTGTCGCCTGTCACAGTCTTGTCGGCCGGCTGTTTCGCCCGTTGGATTGCCGCCGTCAACCGCCCGTCGATCGGCGAAAAACCTCGCAAAATCCGAGACTTGCGACGTTCCGCCGCGCGAGCCAGACGCCTCGATCGGATACTACTGGCCGGCATGCGGGCATGCTACAGCATCGTCCGGAATTTTTGGTGCTCTGGGATCTGACTATGGCCAGTTTCAACACGGTGGCGGGCTGCATTCTGGCCTCGGCCCTCTTTGCGATGGTGGTGGGCAAGGTCTCCAATGCCGTCGTCCCTGTGCACAGGCTGGAGAAGCCGGCGTTGGCCGTCGCCGACGAAGCGCCGACGGAAACGGCCGCCGCCGCGCCGGCGGAAGAACTCCCGCCGATCGGTCCTTTGCTTGCCAATGCCAATGTCGAGGCCGGCAAGGCGATCTTCATGAAGCAGTGTTTCACCTGCCATACCATCGACAAGGGCGGACCGAACAAGGTCGGCCCGAACCAGTGGGACATTGTCGGCCGCAAGAAGGCGAGCCACGAAGGCTTCAGCTATTCGTCGGCCTTGCAGGCCAAGGGCGGCGAGTGGACCTACGAAGACATCAACCACATGATCTTCAAGCCGCAGGCCTTCGTGCGCGGCACCAAGATGGCGTTCGCCGGTCTTCCCAAGGCGCAGGAGCGCGCCGACGTGATCGCGTATTTGCGCACCATGAACGACAACCCGCCGCCGCTGCCCTAGCGCCAAAGGAACCCGATATGGCCGGATCGGTTCCCGCCGAGCTGGTCGCTCTGGCCGATCGCCTCGCCGACGCCGCACGTCCCATCGCGGCCCGCTACTTTCGCACCCAAGTCACGGTCGACGACAAGACTGACCTCAGCCCCGTCACCATCGCCGATCGCGAGGCCGAGACCGCCATGCGCGCGCTCCTGACCGAGCACGTGCCCGACCACGGCGTCTTCGGCGAGGAGCATGGCGCCGTGCGCGTCGACGCCGATTATGTCTGGGTGCTCGATCCGATCGACGGCACCAAAGCCTACATCACCGGCCTGCCGATCTTCGGCACGCTGATCGCGCTGCTCCATCGCGGCCAGCCGGTCCTGGGCATCATCGACCAGCCGATCCTGCAGGAGCGCTGGCTGGGCGTGTCGGGCGAACGGTCGACTTTCAACGGAAAACCGATCCAGGTGCGCGCCTGCCCGACGCTCGATCGCGCCTACATGTATTCGACGGCGCCGATCATGTTCCCCGGTGCCTTCGAGAAACGCCACGAGGCGCTGACGCAGAAAGTGAAACTCTTCCGCTGGGGCGGCGACTGTTATGCCTACGGCCTGCTGGCCTCGGGTCATGTCGACCTGGTGGTCGAGAACTCGCTCAAGCTCTACGACTTCGCAGCCGTCGTGACGGTGATCAAGGGCGCCGGCGGCCTGATCACCGACTGGCAAGGCAAGGAACTCGACATCCATTCCGACGGCTCGGTGCTGGCAGCGGGCGATGCCGCCACCCATCGCGCCGCCATGGACATCCTGGGCGGCGCCGACTCCGGCGGACCGGAAAAGCGGCGCGGAGTCGGCTAG
>DASZJU010000536.1:0-20739 GCA_035947815.1 Reyranella sp. | reverse complement strand
CCGGTCTATCCGCAGGTCGGCGACAAGATCAACAAGGCGATCGAGCGCATCGCCACCAAGCAGCAGGCGGCACCCGAGGCGCTGAAGCAGGCGCAAGCCGAGGCGATCCAGGATCTGCAGAAGGCCGGGATCAAGGTTGATCTCTGAAGTCTCTCCCTCCCCACGCAGTGGGGAGGTGCCCCGCAGGGGCGGAGGGGTCATGCGTCTCCGCCCGGCGCTTCCGACCCCTCCGTCGCTTCGCGACACCTCCCGAGCTTCGCTGGGGAGGAGAAGATGAGCTTCGCCCGGCAGCAACACCGTTTCTTCGCTTTCTGCGTCGCACCGTCGCTGGCGGTGCTGGCGCTGATCACCTTGCTGCCGGCGCTCTATCTGCTGGCGACCAGTTTTACGCAGCTCAGCCTGACCCGGCCGGAGACGCAGTGGGACTTCTCGCAGCCGCTGGAAAGCTACCGCCAGCTCTTGTCGGACTCCCGCCTGCACAATTCGGTCTGGGTGCAGATCAAGCTGTCGTTCTGGACCGTGCTGCTGCAGCTCCTGATCGGGCTCTTGCTGGCGCTGCTGCTAAACATGCGCACGCGCCTGATCGAGGCGCTGCGCACGGTGTTCCTGATCCCCATGGTGCTGCCGCCGATCGTCGTCGCCATCATCTGGAAAGTGATCTACACGCCCGACATCAGCCCGATGCACGGCATCTTCCGGGCGCTGGGCTGGAACGTGCCGGCGCTGATCACCGATCCCGACTGGGCGCTGACCTCGATCATCATCGCCGACACCTGGGAATGGTTTCCCTTCACCATGCTGATGGTGCTGGCCGCCCTGCAGATGATGCCGCAGGAGCTTCTGGACGCCGCCAAGGTCGACGGCGCCTCGCCCTGGCAGCTCACGCGCCACATCACGCTGCCCTTCATAAGGGGGGTGCTGCTGGTGGCCGGCCTGTTCCGGCTGATCGATTCCATAAAGGCCTTTCCGCTGATCTTCATCCTGACCGACGGTGGGCCGGGCAGCCTCACCGAGGTCACCAACTACTATTCCTACCTGCAGGCTTTCAATTTCTCCTATCTCGGCTTTTCCAGCGCGATCACCGTGGCCTTGCTCGCCGCGACCATCGTGCTGAGCTGGGTGATCGTGCGCGCGGTCGGCTGGGGAACCAAAATTGACTAGGCGATCGACCAGGCGGCGCGACCGCTTCCTGATGCAGTCGCTGGCCGTCGTGCTGGTGCTGCTGGCGCTGGCACCGTTCCTGTGGCTGCTGCTGATGTCGTTCAAGACCAACGCCGAGATCTTCCGCTTTCCGCCGCGGCTGCTGTTCGACGCCACCTTGGCCAACTACGCAGCGCTCTGGACCTCGGAGTTCCGCAACTCCTTCGTCAACAGCCTGGTGGTGAGCGTCGCCTCGACCGCGCTGTCGCTGCTGATCGGCGTGCCA
The DNA here is from genome assembly GCA_035947815.1 of Reyranella sp. GTDB lineage: Bacteria > Pseudomonadota > Alphaproteobacteria > Reyranellales > Reyranellaceae > Reyranella. The sequence continues at coordinate 19,313 of DASZJU010000536.1, read as the reverse complement.
GCGGCTTACGCGCTGTCGCGCTGGACGACGCGCGGAGGCGGCGCCATCACGCTCTGGATCCTGGCCAGCCGCATGGCGCCGCCGATCGCCTTCACCATCCCCTACTTCCTGGTCTATCGCCATCTCGAGCTTTTGGACACCTGGACCGGCCTGATCGTGATCTACCTCACCTTCAACCTGTCGCTGGTGATCTGGATGATGCGGCCGTTCTACGACCAGTTGCCGCGCTCGCTCGAGGAGGCGGCCTGGATCGACGGCGCCACGCTGTGGCAGGGCTTTTACCGCATCATCCTGCCGCTCTCCGGTCCCGGCCTGGCGGCGACGGCGATCCTCTGCTTCCTGTTCGCCTGGAACGATTTCTTCTTCGCCCTGATCCTGACCCGCACCGAAGCCATGACGGCGCCGGTCGCCGTCGTCAATTTCATGAACTACGAGGGTTGGGAATGGGGTCGCATCGCCGCCGGCGGCACCATGATCATGCTGCCGGTGCTGGTCTTCTCCTTCGTGGTCAGGCGATATCTCGTCCATGGTCTCACCGGAGGCGCGTTGAAAGGATGACCCTTCTCATCACCGGCGGCGCGAGCGGCATCGGCGCAGAAACGGCAAGGCTCGCGGCCGCGCGCGGCTACAAGGTCGCGATCAACTATCGCTCGCGCGAGGCGGAGGCGCGGAAGGTCGTGGCCGACATCGCAGCCAACGGCGGCCAGGCCGTCGCCTTGCCGGCGGATGTGTCGCGCGAGGCCGATATCCGCGTCCTGTTCAACGCAGCCGAAAAGGCGCTGGGCCCGATCACCCATCTGGTCAACAGCGCGGGAATCGGCACCAGCCCAACGCGCGTGGAAGATTTCGACGCGGCCGTTCTCGCCCAGCTCTTCGCCGTGAACACTGTCGGCCTGATGCTGTGCTGCCGCGAGGCCGCGCGGCGCATGTCGACCCGGCGCGGCGGCAAAGGCGGCGTCATCGTCAATGTCTCGTCGATGGCCGCCACCATCGGCGGGCGGCCAGGCGCGTCGGCCTATGCGGCGAGCAAGGCCGCGGTCGATTCCTTCACCATGGGTTTCGCCAAGGAGGTCGCGCCTGAGGGAATCCGGGCGGTGTCCCTGCGACCGGGCATGATCGAGACCGAGATGACCGAGCGCACGCTCGCCGACCGCGAGGTGCGCGCCGCCATCGAATCGACGATCGCCATGGGCCGCGTCGGTCAGGCCCGGGAGATCGCCAACACCGTCCTCTGGCTTCTGTCCGACGAAGCCAGCTTCATCTCCGGCGTAACGCTCGACGCCTCGGGCGGCGGCTTCGTGTTCGGGAAAAAGTGATGTCGTCCTGAGCGTAGCGAAGGACCTCATCGCCGCTTGCCACCGGCATGAGATCCTTCGCTTGCGCTCCAGGGCGGAGATTACTCCGCCCGCGATGACAGCGCAAAGCGCGCTGTCAGTTCCGCGTCTTGTCGACCAGGGCGCGTTCCTTGATCCACGGCATCATGCCGCGCAGCTTGGCGCCGATCTCCTCGATCGGGTGTTCCGACATCTTCTTGCGCATGGCCTTGAACGAAGCCTGGTTGACCTTGTTCTCGAGCATCCAGTCGCGCGCGAAGCGGCCGGACTGGATGTCGGCCAGCACGCGCTTCATCTCGGCCTTGGTCTCGTCGGTGACGATGCGCGGGCCCGAGCGGTATTCGCCGTACTCCGCGGTGTTGGAGATCGAGTAGTTCATGTTGGCGATGCCGCCCTCGTAGATCAGGTCGACGATCAGCTTGACCTCGTGCAGGCACTCGAAATAGGCCATCTCCGGCGCGTAGCCCGCCTCGACCAAGGTCTCGTAGCCCGCCTTGATCAGCTCGACCAGGCCACCGCACAGCACGACCTGCTCGCCGAACAGGTCGGTCTCGCATTCCTCCTTGAAGGTGGTCTCGATGGTGCCGGCGCGGCCGCCGCCGATCGCCGAGGAATAGCTGAGGCCGATCTCGAGCGCATTGCCCGACGAATTCTGCGCCACCGCCACCAGGCAGGGCACGCCGCCGCCGCGCAGGTATTCGGAGCGCACGGTATGGCCGGGCCCCTTGGGCGCGATCATGAACACGTCGATGTCGGCGCGCGGCGAGATCAGGTTGAAGTGCACATTCAGCCCGTGCGCGAAGGCCAGCGCCGAGCCTGGACGCATGTTGGGGCCGAGGTCGGCGGTGTAGATGTCCGACTGCAGCTCGTCCGGCGTCAACACCATGACGATGTCGGCCCATTTCGCGCCCTCGGCCGGGTTCATCACCTTGAAGCCCGCTTCCTCGGCCTTCTTGATCGAAGCCGAGCCGGTCTTCAGCGCAATGCGCACGTCCTTCACGCCCGAGTCGCGCAAGTTCATCGCGTGGGCATGGCCCTGGCTGCCGTAACCTACGACCAGGACCTTCTTGCCCTTGATCAGGTTCACATCGGCATCGCGATCGTAGTAGACACGCATGGGGCCGTTCCTCCTGGTAGTGTGCGCGCTTTGCATTAAACGGGGGCTTACTAGACAACCCGGCCCGCAAAGGCCAGCTTCAATTCCATGTCGCCGATACGCTTCTCTTTCATGCTTCTGGCCGCCGTGCAGGCCTTGAGCGCCTGCGCCAACCATCCCGATACGACGGCGCCGACCGGCCCCGCGGTCGCTATGCCGCAGCTCGACGCGGCCATCGCCAACTCAACGCCCGAGGAGGCTCGCCGCGCGATCAGCAACAAGACCTGGCTGTGGACCCGCGGCGGCGGCCCCTATCAAGTCCACTACTCGACGGCGGACGGAAGGGATTTTGCGTGGCTGGTGGGCGAAAGCAGGATCCTGCGCGGTGAGTGGCGGATCGACACCACGACCGGCGCGCAGGGCCAGCCGCTCGTCCAGCTCTGCCTGCGCTATCCCGGCGTCAGTCGGCAGGATCTCAGCGACAGCTGGAGTTGCCGTCCGGCCGGCACGTTCTTCGTGGAGATGGCGGACCGCGAAAGCGGCGATCCGTTGCACCTGTTGAATCGCACCCAGGCGCAGTTCGTGCTGACGACGCCGCCCGCGAGTCTCGCCCAAGTGGAAGCGCAGGTCGTCGGTCGCTAGCGGCTGGCGAGCGCGAGACGCACGCCGAGCAGCGCCAAGGCGCCGCCCATGCACCGATCGAGCCACAACTTCGCCCGGCGGTAGAAGGCGCGCGCCGGGCCGCCCGAAAACAGCAGCGCCAGCAGCGCGAACCAGGCGAATTCGTTGAACGCCACGATGGCCAGCACCGTGGCGTCCATCCAGGCCGGCAGGTTGGCGGGCAGCAGCGACAGGAAGATGCTGCCGAAGAACACCATGATCTTGGGGTTGCTGAGTTGCAGCAGCAGCGCCCGCAGGAAGCCCTGCCAGCCCGTCAGGCGAATCGCCAGGCCGACCGGGATGTCGGGCAACGGATCGCGGGCGTGGCGCCACAACTGGATCGCCAGATAGAAGAGATAGACCGCACCGCCGATGCGGAAGGCGACGTAGAGCCAGTCGAGTCGGGCGAACAGCGCCTGCAGGCCGAACAGCGCCGCGGTCGCCCACAGCAGTGCGCCCACCATCATGGCCAGGGCTGCCAAGAGCCCGCCGCGCCGGCCGGCGACAGCGGCGGTCTGGATCACCAGCACGGTCGAGGGACCGGGGCTCGCCACCGCCAGGAGATGGAGGAGCGCGAGGCCCAACAGGGCGATGATGTAGTCCATTACCGCCTACCGTCGCTCACAGCGCCTCGCCGCCGCGCGACATGGCGACGATGCCGGTGCGGCCGACATCGACCAGGCCCAAGCCTTCCATCAGCCCGACGAAGGTCTGCACTTTGTCGGAATTGCCGGTGACCTCGAAGACGAAGGAATCGGTCTTGGCGTCGATCACCTTGGCGCGGAACACGTCGGCCAGGCGCAGCGCCTCGACCCGCTTGTCGCCGGTGCCGCGGACCTTGACCAGCGCCAACTCGCGCTCGATATGCGGGCCCTCGACGGTGAGGTCGCGCACGCGGTGCACCGGCACCAGCCGGTCGAGCTGCGCCTTGATCTGCTCGATGATCATCGGCGTGCCCTTGGTCACGATGGTGATGCGCGACAGGTTCTCCTTGGCGTCGGTTTCGGCGACCGTCAGGCTCTCGATGTTGTAGCCGCGGCCCGAGAACAGGCCGACCACGCGCGCCAGGATGCCGGGCTCGTTGTCGACCAGCACGGAGATGGTGTGGCTGGCGACCAAATCGGACGGGCTCACACCAGCACCATGCCTTCTTCCGACGTTGGCTTGGCGGCCTTGTCGTCGGGGCCCAGCAGCATGTCGTTGTGGGCCGCGCCCGAGGGGATCATCGGGAAGCAATTCTCCGTCTTGTCGACCAGCACGTCGACCACGACCGGCCGGTTGACCCCGATCATTTCCTTGATCGTCTCGTCGAGCTTGGCCGGCTCGTGGCAGCGCAGGCCGACGGCGCCGAACGCCTCGGCGAGCTTCACGAAGTCGGGCAGCGATTCCATGTAGCTCTCGGAATAGCGGCCGCCATGCAGCAGTTCCTGCCACTGGCGCACCATGCCCATGTACTGGTTGTTGAGGATGAAGATCTTCACCGGCAGGCGATACTGCGCCACCGTCGAGAGCTCCTGGATGTTCATCATGATCGAGGCCTCGCCCGCCACGTCGATGACGAGCGCCTCGGGATGGGCGATCTGCACGCCCATGGCGGCCGGCAGGCCGTAGCCCATGGTGCCGAGACCGCCCGAGGTCATCCAGCGGTTGGGCTGCTCGAACTTCAGGAACTGCGCCGCCCACATCTGGTGCTGGCCCACTTCGGTGGTGATGTAGTGGTCGCGATTCTTGATGTGGTGATAGAGTCGCTCGAGCGCGTATTGCGGCTTGATCGTCTCGTTGTCCTGCTTGTAGGCGAGACAGTTGCGGCCGCGCCAGCCGTCGATCTCGGCCCACCACGCCTTCAGCGCCTTGAGGTCGGTGCGCGGTTGCCTCGCCTTCCACAGCCGGAGCAGCTCCTGCAGCGCGTGGCCGGCATCGCCCACGATCGGCAGGTCGACGCGCACGTTCTTGTTGATCGAGCTGGGATCGATGTCGATATGGATCTTCTTGGAATGGGGCGAGAACTCGGTGAGCTTGCCGGTGATGCGGTCGTCGAAGCGCGCGCCGACATTGATCAGCACATCGCAGTGATACATCGCCAGATTGGCTTCGTAGGTGCCGTGCATGCCCAGCATGCCGAGGAACTGCTTGTCCGACGCCGGAAACGTGCCGAGCCCCATCAGGGTGTTGGTGATCGGATAGCCCGTCAGGTGCACGAACTGGGCGAGCAGCTTGGACGCCTTCGGCCCCGAATTGACCACGCCGCCGCCGGTGTAGAAGACCGGCTTCTTGGCGCCGGCGATCAGCTCGATCGCCTGCTCGATCCTGGCGAGCTCGGGCTTGACCTGTGGCCGATAGCTCTTGTGCTGCACCGGCTTGTCGGGCGCCACATAGTCGTACTTGTTCATCAGCACGTCCTTGGGCAGGTCGATCACGACCGGCCCGGGCCGACCCGAACGCGCCACGTAAAAGGCCTCGTGGACCGTGCGCGCGAGAGCGCTCACGGCCTTCACGAGATAGTTGTGCTTGGTGCAGGGCCGCGTGATGCCCGTGGTGTCGGCCTCCTGGAAGGCGTCGTTGCCGATCAGATGGGTCGGCACCTGGCCGGTCAGGCAGACGACGGGGATGGAATCCATCAGCGCGTCGGTGAGCCCGGTCACCGCGTTGGTGGCGCCTGGACCCGAGGTCACCAGCACCACGCCCACCTTGCCGGTCGAGCGCGCATAGCCTTCGGCGGCGTGGACGGCCGCCTGCTCGTGGCGCACCAGGATGTGGCGCAGCCGGTTCTGCTTGAACAGCGAATCGTAGATCGGCAGGACCGCGCCGCCCGGATAGCCGAAGACGACCTCGACTTCCTCGTCGATCAGGGCTTTCACCAACAGATCGGCGCCGGTCGTGGCGGGCTCCTCGGGCTTCATGACACGGGTCTCCTCTCAGACAAATATGCCGCAAAACAGGGTTTGCGGCGGCGCGGAAAGTATAACCGGGGTCCGGGAGGGTCAACCGAAATCAGCACGAAATGTAAAGTTTCAGACCCCTGAATTGGTCAATAATTTCTCAGTCAGCTCCAAAGCTGGGTTAATCTGGGGGTCCAACACCAGATCTGGTACCATCTGATGGCGGAACCACGTCATCTGGCGTTTGGCATATTGGCGGGTGTGATCGATGGCGATGCGGCGCGCTTCGTCGAGCGATAGCGCGCCCCGGAAGTGGCTGAACAGCTCCGGCGCGCCATGCGCCTTGAGGCCGGGCGAGCGCGGATCGGGCAGGCGGTCGAAGACGGCGCGGACCTCGGCCAGCACGCCCGCTGCCAGCATGGCATCGAAGCGGCTCTCGATCCGGTTGCGCAGCCAGCCGCGCTCGGGCGCCAGCAGGACCGTGACGAAGCGCCAGCGCACGGCGTCTCCCTCGCCCTTCTGCCACAGGCTGAGTGGCCGCCCCGTGGCCAGCCAGACTTCCCAGGCACGGACATGGCGCTGGCGATCGCCGGGCTTGAGCCGTGCCACGATCGCCGGGTCCCGTTCGGCAAGCCGCGCGCGGAAGGCGGCGGCACCCATCGCCTGCCATTCCGCATTGGCCTGATCGCGCAGGCCGGGCGGAGGATCGGGGATGGCCGCGATGCCGTGCATCAGTGTCCGAAGATAAAGGCCCGAGCCGCCGCACAGGATGGGCGTGCGGCGCTCGGCCAGGCAGCGCTCGATCTCGACGGCGGCGAGCGTGCGCCAACGCGCGGCCGACAGGGTCTCCGACAGTGGCAACACGCCATAGAGCGTATGCGGCACGTCCGCTCGCTCGCGCGCGGTGGGCTGTGCGGTCAGGATCGGGAAAGCATCATAGGTCTGCATGGCGTCGGCGTTGATCACCGTGCCCTGCCGCGCGTGGGCAAGCGCAAGCGCAAGCGCCGACTTGCCGCTGGCCGTCGGGCCGGTGATGACGATGACGCGTTCGGGAGCCATGGCGGGCGGATTGTTTGCAAATCCACGGTGTCACCGCTAGAGGCGGAGCGTGAAAAACGTCCTTGTCCTGATCTCGGGTCCCGCCCATCCGGCGCTGAACGACGGCGCCATCAAATGCGCCGTCGATGTGCTGCGCGCCCAGGGCGCCACGGTGGGCTCGCCCGACTGGCTGGCGTCCGATATTGCCTGCGACATCCCTTTCGATGGGCCTTCGACAGGCGTTGCCATGACCGCCCTTGACGGAGTCGTCGTGCCTGCCGCCGGCCGGCGCAAGAAGCTGCTCGTGGCCGACATGGAATCGACCATGATCGAGAACGAGATGCTGGACGAGCTGGCCGACTTCCTGGGCCTGCGCGAGAAAATCGCCGGCATCACGGCGCGCGCCATGAACGGCGAGATCGACTTCGCCGCCGCCCTTGAGGAGCGCGTCGGCCTGCTGAAAGGCCTGCCGATCGCCAGGCTCGACGAGGCGGCCAAGCGCATCCGCTACACGCCGGGCGGCGCCACTCTGGTCGCCACCATGAAGAAGCACGGCGCGCCCTGCGCGCTGGTGTCCGGCGGCTTCACCTATTTCACCGCGTTGGTGCGCCAGGCGCTGGGCTTCGATCTCGATGCCGCCAACGCCTTGAAGCATGACGGCCGCACGCTGTCGGGCACGGTGGAACCGCCGATCCTCGGCAAGGAGGCCAAGCTCGCGACGCTTGAGCGTCTTGCCGCCGAGCACAAACTCCCGATCGCCGATACGGCGAGCGTGGGCGATGGCGCGAACGACCTGCCGATGCTGAAGGCGGCGGGCCTGGGCGTGGCCTTCCATGCCAAGCCCGTGGTCGCGGCCGAGGTTCCGGCGCGCATCGATCACGGCGACCTCACGGCCCTGCTTTACTTGCAGGGCTATCGCCGCAGCGACTTTGTCGAAAGGAACGACCCATGACCGACGCCCTCCAGATCGTGCTGTGCAAGCGTCCGGCAGGCGACGTCACCGCGGATTGCTTCCGCCAGGAAAGTGCCAAGCTGGCCGCGCCGGGCGACGGCCAGGTGCTGATCCGATCGCGTTTTCTCTCGCTCGATCCCTACATGCGCCCGCGCATGACGGAGCTGCGCTCCTACACGCCGCCCTTCGAGCTCGACAAGCCTCTGACCGGCGGGTCGGTCGGCGAGGTGGTCGAGTCGAAGAACCCGCGTTTCGCCAAGGGCGACACCGTGATCGGCATGCTGAACTGGGCGACCCATACGCTCCACGACGGCAAGGGCCTGCGCAAGATCGACCCGGTGATCGCGCCGCTTTCCGCCCATCTCGGCGTGCTCGGCATGCCGAGCTTCACCGCGTGGTACGGCATCCGGCACATCTGCAAGCCCAAGGCCGGCGAGACGGTGTTCGTCTCGGCCGCCACCGGCGCCGTCGGCCAGGTGGCGGGCCAGCTCGCCAAGCTCGCCGGCGCGAAGGCGGTGGGCTGCGCCGGCGGCGACGACAAGTGCCGCTGGGCGGTGCGCGAGGCGGGCTACGATGCCTGCTTCAATCACAAGACCGAGCGCGATACCGGCGCGGTGCTCGACAAGCTCTGCCCGCAGGGCATCGACGCCGACTTCGAGAATGTCGGCGGCAGGATCTTCCACGCCGTGTTCGAGCGGCTGAACAATTTCGGCCGGGTCGCCTTCTGCGGCGCCATCTCGGAGTATCAGGACGCCGCGCCGATGGCCGGTCCGCCCAAGATGTTCACCATCGTGCAGCGCCGGCTCACAATTCAGGGCTTCATCGTCTCGGATCACGTGGCCCTGATGGGCGAGTTCGTGAGCGAAGTCGGCGGCTTGGTGAAGGACGGCAAGCTCAGGAGCCGCGAGACCGTGGTCGACGGGCTGGCCAAGGCCCCCGAGGCCTTCATGGGCCTGCTCAGGGGCGAGAATTTCGGGAAGCTGGTAGTGAAGGTCGCGTAATGCGCGACCTTCTCATGCGGACCGCGGGCCTCCAGGCCCGCCTCATAATCGGGCCTGGAGGCCCGCGGTCCAATGATTACTTCGTCAGGCGCAACGCCGCGAAACGCGGGTCGCCCTGGCGTTCGACGAAGAGCAGGACCGAGCGTTTCTTGGCCTGCTGCAGCTTGGTCACGATGTCGGTGACTTCCTGCGGCGTCGTGACCGGCTTCTGGTCGACCTCGAGGATGATGTCGCCGGCCTGAAGCTGCTTCTCGGCGGCGGGGCTGTTGGCCGCCACCTTGGTGATGACGACGCCCTTGGCCTGATCGGAGAGCCCGTACTTCTCGCGCAGCTGGTCGGTGACCTTCTGCAGGGTGAGGCCCAATTGCTCGACGGTCGAGACGATCGGCTGGTCGGGCTCGGCCGGCTTCTTGGTGCCGCCCTGGGCCGCCGCATTCTGCTTCTCGGCCTCCTCCTGCTCGCCGACCCTGAGTTTCAGCGGCACTTCCTTGCTGCCACGCCAAACCACGAGATCGACCGTGCTGCCGACCCGGGCATTGGCGACCAGCCGCGGGAACCGGCGCAAGTCGAGCACGTCCTGGCCGGCGAAGCTGATGATGATGTCGTTGCGCTTCAGCCCTGCCTTGGCGGCCGGGCCGTCAGCCACGACATTGGCCACCAGCACGCCGCGCGCGCGGTCGAGGCCGAAGCTGTCGGCGATGTCGTCGGTGACGCTCTGGTAGCTGACGCCGACCCAGCCGCGCTTGACCCGGCCGAACTCGCGCAGCTGGTCGGCGACCTGCTTGACGAGGTTGGACGGGATCGAGAAGGCGAGACCGGCGTTGGTGCCGGACGGCGAATAGATCGCGGTATTGACGCCGATCACCTCGCCGTCGGCATTGAACAGCGGGCCACCCGAATTGCCCTTGTTGATGGCGGCATCGGTCTGCAGGTAGTCGTCGAGCGAATCGTTGAGCGAGCGGCCGCGCGCCGAGATGATACCGGCGGTCACCGAGTGACCAAGGCCGAACGGATTGCCGATGGCGATCACCCAGTCGCCGACTCGCTCCTTGTCGGAATCGCCCCACTTCACCGCCGGCAGCGGCTTCTTGTTGGGCGGCTCGACCTTGAGCAGCGCCACGTCGACGCGGCTGTCCGAGCCGATCAGCTTGGCCTTGAGCTGGGTGTCGTCGCGGAAGATGACGGTGATGTCCTCGGCGCCCTGGATGACGTGGTTGTTGGTGACGATGTAACCCTCGCCATCGACCACGAAGCCCGAGCCAAGCGACGTGCCGCGGCGCTTCTGCTCCTCGCCGCCACGCTTGTCGAAGAATTCCTTGAACAGCTCCTCGAACGGCGAGCCGGGCGGCAGCTGCGGCATGTCGCGCATCCGCGGCCCGCCCTGCTGGGGCACGTTCTGGGTGGTGGTGATGTTGACGACGGTCGGCATGAGCTTGTCGACCAGGTCGGCGAAACTCTGCGGCGCATCGCGCGCCAGTACCGGCTGCGCCAGCACGAGACCAAGGGAAGCAACGGCCGCAATCGCGGCACCCTTCAGAAAGCCTTGAAAATCAATGAGAATCACTTCCGACCTCCAACGGCGCTCAGGCCAAACGGGTCGGAACGGCCGGCGCCGCGCGTTCGAGTCACTGTCTACATGTATGGCGATTGTGGCGCAAATAAAGAGGCCGTTATCCTGCTGATAATTTCGGCTTTTAGCTGATTTGACCAAAAATCAGCCGGCGGCGTTGCAGGGCTGCCACAGACGCCGCCGGCCGAAAAAATGCCGCCGCCCTTACGGGTTCTTCTTGGGGGAAGCCGCCCCCGCAGGGTCGTTGAAGTAGCGGAAGAAGTCGGTGTCGGGGTTCAGGATCATGGTCGAACCGCCGGCGCCGAACGCCTGCTTGTAGGCCTCCATGCGGCGGTAGAAGCCATAGAAATCCTTGTCCTTGCTGAACGCCTGGGCATAGACCCGGGTCGCCTCGGCGTCGGCCTCGCCCATGGTGACCTGGGCCTTCAGCCCGGCATCGGCCTTGATGACGGCCACCTCGCGGTCCGCCGTGGCGGTGATCCTGGCCTTCTCTTCGTCGCCCTCGGCGCGCAGCTGGCCCGCCTCACGCTCGCGGTCGGTCTTCATGCGATTGAAAACCGACTGCGAGTTGGCCTGCGGCAAATCTGCACGCTTGATGCGCACGTCCACCGTCTCGACGCCAAGCACCTTGGTCTTGGCGTTCACCCGGCGCGTGATCTCGTCCATCAGGTTGGCGCGCTGATCGGTCAGCACCGCATGCAGCGGCACCGAGCTCAGGACACCGCGGATCTCTGAGTTGATCAGCGAGTCGAGCAGGCCGCGCAGCGCCGGCTCGCCGCCCGGCACGGTCTGGGCGAACTTCTTGGCGGCGTCGATCTTGTAGCGGGCGTAGGCGTCGACCACGAGGCGCTTCTGGTCGCCGGCGATGATCTCGAACTCCTCGGCTTCGTAGTCGAGCAGCCGGCGGTCGATGCGCTGGATGTCCTGGACCAGCGGGATCTTGGCGTAGAGGCCAGGCTCGGTCTTGGGTTCGCCGACGATGGCGCCGAACTGGCGGACCAGGACCTGCGTGGTCGGATCGACGGTGTAGAAGGTCTGGGTCACCAGGAAGGCCGCAACGGCCAGCGCCACCAGCGCGATGATCATACGGTTGCTCATCGCGTGGCTCCTTGCGCCGCCGGCGGCGTCGCGCCCGGCAACGGCGGACGAGGTAGGGACGGCGTTCCGGATGGCTGGTTCGACTTCAGCTCCGGCAGCGGCAGGTAGGGTAGAACGCCGGTGCCCGAGGTGTTCTTGTCGACCAGCACCTTGTTCACGTTGCGCAGCACCTCCTCCATCGTGTCGAGATAGAGACGCTCGGTGGTGATGTCCTTGGCCTTGGCCCACTGCGTGTAGACCTGGTCGAAGCGCTGGGCATCACCGCTGGCGCGGGCAATGATCTGGGCCTTGTAGGCCTCGCCGCGCTGGATGATCGATTCGGCCTCGCCCTTGGCGCGCGGCAGCACCTGGTTGCGGTAGGTGTTGGCCTCGTTGATGCTCTTTTCCTTGTCAGCACGCGCGGCCTGCACGTCGCGGAAGGCGGCGATCACCTCCTGCGGCGGATCAACCCGCAGGAGCTGAACCTGCGAGATGCTCACGCCCAGCCCGTACTCGTCGAGCATCTTCTGCAAGAGGTCCTTGGTGTCCTGCTCGATGCGGCTGCGGCCCTCGGTCTGGGCATATTGCAGGTTCGACTTGCCGATGACCTCGCGCATGGCGGCCTCGGCGCCAGACCGTACGTTCTCCTCGGGATTGCGCACGTCGAAGGCATATTTGAAGACGTCCTTGATCTGCCACAACACGGCGAACTCAATGTCGACGATGTTCTCGTCGCCGGTCAGCATCAGGTTCTCGCTCGATGTCGGGCGCGGGCCGCGGTTGTAGGGCGTGACGCGGTCCTGGCCGGCGCGGGCGCCGATCACGGTGCGGCGCTGGTCCTGGACGTTGACCACGACAACGTTGCCGATCGGCCCCGGCAGATTGTAATGGAGGCCGGGCTCGACCGGCTTGCCGTAGGGTTTGCCGAACACGAGCTGGATCGCCTGCTGGTTGGGCTGCACGCGGAAGAAGCCGGTGACCAGCCAGATCACCACGGCAGCCAGAACAACCAGAACGATTCCCTTGTACGAACCGAAGCCGCCAGGAATGAGGTTCCTGAGGCGCTCCTGTCCTCTGCGGATGACGTCTTCCATGTCGGGCGGGCGGCGCGAGCCGAACGGACCGCCGCCGCCACGATTGCCGCCGCCGCCCCACGGGCCGCCGCTGTTGCCGCCACCGCCGCCCCACGGGCCGCCGCTATTGTTGTTCCACGCCATCGCTCACCTCGGGGCCGCTGGCTGCTCGCCCTCGGCGCATTGTCGCTTTTGATTTCACGTCGCGCTGCATATATGTGACGACAGCAACACCCGCAATCAAGCGGCGACACAATATTGCGGGCCGGCGGAAACAAACAATCATGGCGGAAATCAGCGAATCAGCCATCCGTAAGGTTCTCGAAACCGTCACCGATCCGGCGACCGGCAAGAGCGTCATGGCGCTGGGCATGGTGGGCGGCGTCGCCACCCGCGGCGGCCATGTCGCCATCACCCTCGATGTCGATCCAGCCCGCGGCACGGCCCTCGAGCCGCTGCGCCAGGCCTGCGAGCAGGCGGTGCGCGCCATGCCGGGCGTGCTGTCGGCGACCGCCGTCATGACCGCCGAACGCCCCGCCCCGCCCCCTCCGGCCCCGGCCACGCACGCTCACGGCCATGGCACGGCCAGTGCCAAGACCACCGGCGGCACCGGCCGCATCGACGTGCCGGGGGTGAAGCACATCATCGCCGTCGCCTCGGGCAAAGGCGGCGTCGGCAAATCGACCACCGCCGTGAACCTGGCGTTGGGACTCGTCGCCAATGGCATCAGCACCGGCCTGCTCGACGCCGACATCTATGGCCCCTCGATGCCGCGCATGCTCAACGTCAAGGAGAAGCCCGAATCGGTCGACGGCAAGGCGCTGAAGCCGATCGAACGCTACGGCCTGAAAACCATGTCGATCGGCTACATCGTCAACGAGGACACACCGATGATCTGGCGCGGCCCCATGGTGTCGAGCGCGCTCGAGCAGATGCTGCGCGACGTGCAGTGGGGCGAGCTCGACGTGCTGGTGGTCGACATGCCGCCGGGCACCGGCGACGCGCAGCTCACGCTCGCCCAGCGGGTGGCGCTGTCGGGCGCGGTGATCGTCTCGACGCCGCAGGACATCGCGCTAGTCGACGCACGCAAGGGCCTCAACATGTTCCGCAAGGTCGCGGTGCCGGTGCTGGGCTTCGTCGAGAATATGAGCTTCTACCTCTGCCCGCATTGCGGCGAGCGCGCCGAGATCTTCGGCCATGGCGGCGCGCGCGAGGAGGCGGAGAAGCTCGGCGTGCCGTTCCTGGGCGAGGTGCCGCTCCATCTCGACATCCGCACGACGTCGGATTCGGGCCATCCCATCGTGGTGTCACAGCCCGACAGCCCGTACGCCCAGATCTACAAGAACATCGCCGGCCGGGTGTGGAAGCAGCTCTCGGCCAACCAGCGCGGCGCCCGCGCCGCGCCGCGCATCGTGGTGCGCTAGACCGGGCGCAGATGCCGCGACAAGTCGATGAGGTGTTCGAGGATCGCTTCCTTGCCTCGCTCTACGACCACTTCAACGCCTGGGATGCCTGCGACGACTTCTACCTGGGGCTGGCCCTGGAGATCGGCGGCAGCGTGCTTGACCTCGGATGTGGCACGGGGCTGCTGGCCTGCCGTATGGCGCAGGAGGGTCTGACTGTTACCGGCGCCGATCCTGCCGACGGCATGCTACAGGTGGCTCGATCGCGCGCCGGAGCCGAGCGGGTCTCCTGGATCAAGGCGGAAGGTCAGACGCTCCGTTTGCCGCGGCGCTTCGATCTCATCTACATGACCGGTCATGCATTCCAGGCGCTGCTGACCGATGACGACGCCATCGCCGTCTTGCGAACTGCCCATGATCACCTGACCAAAGATGGCCGATTCGCCTTTGAGAGCCGTAATCCGGCGAGCAAGGCGTGGCTGTCCTGGACGCCCGACAGACGAAGGATTGTCACGACGGCAGACCACGGCCGGATCGAGGAGTTTTTCGATACGGCGGCGGACCCGCATACAGGGATTGTCGACATCGCTCACCACTATCGGCTTCTCGATGCCGACAAGGCGATCGTCGGCCACAGCCGCATACGCTTTGTCGATCTGGATCATCTTGCGCGGTTGCTCGCCGCGGCAAACCTGGCGCCGGTGGCGTGGTACGGCGACTGGAACCGGACTCCGCTCAGCGCGACAAGCCGTGAGTTCATCGTTGTGACCCGCCGGGCCGACTGAGGGCGCAGGCCTGGAGGCCCGCGGTTCGATGACCTAGGTCGAACGCTTCTTCCGCCTCGCCACGGTCTTCCGCGGTTGCCATTTGCCGATCATGCCATGCACGCCGATCATCGAGCCGGCGACCAGCTCGAGCGCCAGGAAGCGGCGTTCCTCGACCCAGCCGGGAAGCTGGATGTTCAGCGCCAGATCGCGACGAAAGCCGAACTGGTTATAATACTCCGGATCGCCGACCAGGATGATGCGGCTATGGCCCAGCATGCGCGACTGCGCCATCGCGTGCCACATCAACGCCTTGCCATAGCCCAGCCCGCGCAGCTCCGGCGCGATGGCCAGCGGCCCGAGCAGGATCGCCGGCCAGCGCTCGTTGACCAGGATCGGCCAGTTGCGGATCGACGCCACCATGCGGCCCTTCTGGTCGATGGCGACGAAGCAGAGCTCCTTGATCGTCTTGATGCCCTCGCGCAGGCGATAGACGGTTTTGTGCTGGCGGTCGGGGCCGAACGCCGCCTCGTTCATCGCCTCGATGGCGGCATCGTCGCGCGGCCGCTCGCGCAACAGGCGCAGGCGTCCGGGATCGCGCAGGCTGGCCGACCTAGCCAAGGTCGAGGGCCGCCAAAAGCTCGCGCCATTCACGCGGATTGAGGCCGCTCGATTTCTGATCGACCTTTTCACCGGCGATCATGCGCCTCACCACGGCCCGTCCGGTCTTGGAGAGATGCGTGCCGCCCATGCGGTATTCCATGAAGGCGTCGTGGCAGATCGGACACCAGCGCCTGAGCGTGTCGATCATCACGTCGGCATAGACGCGGATCTCGTACTGGGCGTGGGCATCGGCGCGCAGCGACAGAAAATGCATGAGGTTGTGAAGGTTGGTCTTCCAGTACCACTGCGTATAGAAGCCGAGCGACAGGTTCATGCGCGCGAGCTCGCGCGCCAGGCCCGAGCGCTCCGGATCGAGCGGCTCGCCGGCCTCGCCCTCGTTCAGCATCTCCATGTAATGCTCGTAGACCAGCTCGGCGTCCTTCTTCAGGAGCCCGAAGACGCGCTCGGCCTCCTTGCCGGCCAGGACGGCGTCGCGGCCCTGGCGGTTGGCTTTGCTCTGGGCGGCGAGATGCTCGGGCTTGGGAACATAGAATTCGTTGTCGAGGATCGAATACCGCGCGGAGTATTCGTTCACGTTGGCGGTGCGATGGCGGATCCACTGGCGTGCCACGAAGATAGGCAGCTTCACGTGGTACTTGATCTCGCACATCTCGAACGGCGTCGTATGGCGATGCCGCATGAGATAGTTGATCAGGCCGCGATCCTCGCTGACCTTCTTGGTGCCGCGGCCGTAGCTGACACGCGCGGCCTGCACGACGGCGGCGTCGTCGCCCATGTAATCGACGACCCGGACGAAGCCGTGATCGAGTACCGGCAGCGCCTGAAAGAGAATTTCCTCCAGCGCCGGCGCGATCGGCCGCAGGGTCGCCTGCGCAGCCCCGCGCGCCTGGTCGATTTCAGCCTGCTGGTCGGTGGAGAGGGGCATCTGTCGTTATCCTTCGTTGGCCGCGGACTCTATGGGCGGCGGGCAGGCCCTTCCATGGGGAAAAGACGACGCTGGCTCCTGCCTTCTAAAAGGGTCGCGGAACGCCTATATTGGAAGGGTCGGGAAACCGACTATGGCGATAAACGCCGCGTGGCATAAGCGTTTCGGACCCGGGGGCAGTACCCGGCGCCTCCACCATTCTCCTCTGCTTCTTCGGAGGCGGAGTCGATGGGGGCGAACCAGGATCGACGAGCGTGGTAAAGGCGCGGTTTTTGCCCGGTATGGTTCCGCCGTGACGGGCCATTCACAAGTGCTAACGATAACACCGTTACACTCGCTGCTGCCGCCTAAACAGCGGACGTAAGCGCGGTCCGGGGGGCACCGGGCAACAGAAGCCCCCCACTTTCCTTCGAACGATTTGCCCGCTATTGCCAGCGTTGACTCTCCCGCCATGCGGGCCGATGCTTTCCGCGAATTTCCGACAGGCCATGAACGATCGATTTCACTACGACGCTCTCGTCGACGATGCGCTGCGCAGCGTTGTCCGCCGCGTGCTGACGCAAGTCGCCGAAAAAGGCCTGCCTGGCTCGCACCATTTCTACATCTCCTTCCGCAGCACCGACCCCGGCGTTGAGCTGCCCGAGTACCTGCGGGCGAAGTATCCGGAAGAGATGACGATCGTGCTCCAGCACCAGTACTGGGACCTCATTCTCGGACCGGAGTCCTTCGAGGTGACGGTGAGCTTCAATAAGCAGCAGGAGCGCATAAAGGTTCCGTTCGCGGCGCTCTCGGCCTTCGTCGATCCCTCGGTGCGCTTCGGCCTGCAGTTCGATCGCAAGGACAAGGCCCAGGCCGCCGACAAGGCCCCGACGTCCGACGTGGGGACCGCCGCTGCGCCAACACCGCTGCCGGCGCCTGAAAAGCGCCCGCCGCTCGCCGCGCCGTCCGAGGCCGCGCCGGACGCCGGCGCCACGGCCGCCGTGGCGGAGGCCAAGCCGGAAGACGCCGCCTCCAAGATCGTCAAGCTCGACAGCTTCCGAAAGAAGTAGCTAGACGCCGCGCGCCGGCTGCGGCAGGGATGCCCGCCGCCTGCGCAGGCGCCAGGAGAACGCATGCCCGACTTCCAGTTCCAGGAAATGTTCCCCAGCGGTAAGGACACGACGCCCTATCGCAAGCTCAGCGCCGATTTCGTCGGCACGACCAAATTCGGCGGCCGCGACGTGCTGACGGTCGAACCCGAGGCGCTGACCCTGCTCACCGCCCAGGCCTTCAAGGACATCTCGCATCTGCTGCGCCCGGGGCACCTCGCCCAGCTGAGCGCCATCCTCGACGATTCAGAAGCCTCGGCCAACGACAAGTATGTGGCGCTGGAGCTCCTGAAGAACGCCAATATTTCCGCCGGCGGCGTGTTGCCGATGTGCCAGGACACCGGCACCGCCATCGTCATGGGCAAGAAGGGTCAAGCCGTGTGGACCGGCGGCGGCGACGAGGCCGCGATCGCCCGGGGCGTCTACAAGACCTACACCGAGACCAACCTCCGCTACAGCCAGGTCTCGCCGATCTCGATGTTCAAGGAAGTGCAGACCGGCACCAACCTGCCGGCGCAGATCGACATCTATGCGACCGACGGCGACGCCTACAAGTTCCTGTTCATCGCCAAGGGCGGTGGTTCGGCCAACAAGAGCTACCTGCACCAGCAGACGCCGGCGGTGCTGAACGAGGCCGCCCTGCTGAAGTTCCTCGATACCCAGATCCGCACCCTGGGCACTGCGGCCTGCCCGCCCTATCACCTGGCCATTGTAGTCGGCGGCACGTCGGCGGAGATGAACCTCAAGACGGTGAAGCTCGCCTCGACGCGCTATCTCGACGACCTGCCGAGCGAGGGCAACGACAAAGGTGTGGCCATCCGCGACCGCGAGATGGAGACGAAAGTGCTGGAGCTCACGCGCCAGATGGGCATCGGCGCGCAGTTCGGCGGCAAGTATTTCTGCCACGACGTGCGGGTGATCCGCATCGCCCGCCACGGCGCCTCGGTGCCGATCGGCATCGGCGTCAGCTGCTCGGCCGACCGCCAGGCCCTGGGCAAGATCACCAGGGACGGCATCTTCCTCGAGCAGCTCGAGACCAACCCGGCGCGTTACCTGCCCGAAGTCGAGCCGCGGCAGCTCTCCGGCGACGTGGTCTCGGTCGACCTCAACAAGGGGATGGCGCACACGCTGTCGGTCCTGACGAAGTACCCGGTGAAGACGCGCGTCAACCTCACCGGCACGCTGGTCGTCGCGCGCGACTCGGCCCATGCGAAGTTGAAGGAACGGCTCGACCGCGGCGAGGGCCTGCCCGACTACTTCAAGCAGTTCCCGGTCTACTACGCCGGCCCCGCCAAGACGCCCGAAGGCATGCCGTCCGGCTCGTTCGGCCCGACCACAGCCGGCCGCATGGATTCGTACGTCGATCTCTTCCAGGCCCATGGCGGCTCGATGGTGATGCTGGCCAAGGGCAACCGCAGCAAGCAGGTCGTTGACGCCTGCAAGAAGCACAAGGGCTTTTATCTCGGCTCGATCGGCGGGCCGGCCGCCATCCTCGCCAAGAACTGCATCCGGAAGGTCGAGGTGCTGGAATACCCCGAGCTTGGCATGGAAGCGATCTGGCGCATCCAGGTCGAGAATTTCCCGGCCTTCATTGTTACCGACGACAAGGGCAATGATTTTTTCAGCGAGCTGAAGCTTTGACGCGAAGCGTCACAAGAACCCCGGCAGGTTGCCCTGCCGGGGTTCATGCTGCTGTCCCGCGACGCTCGATCGAATTCCCAGAAGACCGATCGCCGCTCCCTGAAACCAGTTGCTAGCCGCGGCAGCCATCCTCGCGCGCGCACCATTTATCGATCCAGACATTGCCGTGGCGTGCGTTGATCACCTGC
>DASZJU010000535.1:0-7695 GCA_035947815.1 Reyranella sp. | reverse complement strand
ACGCCGTTCAACGACGCGCTGGGCGCGCTCGGCCCCGCGCAGTTCTGGAACAGGGCGACGACGGTCGGCCTGGCCGCGCTCGACGCCGAGGTCACCAAGCAGGCGAGCGTCGTTGCCTATGCCGACGACTTCAAGCTGATGATGCTGGTGGCGCTGGTGGCGCTGCCGCTGATCTTCCTGCTGAAGCGCGCCCGGGCGCATGCCGGCGAGGCGGCGATTCTGGAATAGGCCTGGGTATTGGCGTCCCGAAATATTTTGTTCCGACGAGCCGGATAGGCGCTTTGTCCTGGCACGAAAATGGCTGATGATTGCTTGTTTTTCTGCAGTGAGCGTGAGAGTCCTAGAATGACCAAGCCGGTGGTAGGTGTGATCGGGAATGCGCATGCCATCGAGGGCAAATTCAACACGCAGCTTGTGGGAAAACGCAATCTGCGGGCGGTCGCGGAGGTTGCGGGCGCGCTGCCGTTGATGTTCGCCGCTTCGCCGGACATCACGGATATCGAGGCGCTGCTCGACGCCGTCGACGGGATCCTGCTGACGGGCGGCCGGGCCAATGTTCATCCGACATGTTTTGGCGTCGAGCCGGATCCCCGTCACGAACCCTACGACCACGATCGCGACGCCGTGGCGCTGGCGCTGATCGAGGCCTGCGTCGATCGCGGCGTGCCGCTGTTCGGCATCTGTCGCGGCTTCCAGGAGATGAATGTGGCGTTCGGCGGCTCCCTGCATCCCGAGATCCGCGATCTGCCCGGCCGCATGAACCATCGCATGCCGCGGCTGGAGAACGGCGAAGTTCATCCCGATCCGGAGGTCGTCTTCGCCGACCGCCACGAGGTGCGCCTGGCGCCGGATGGCGCCTTTTCGCGGCTTCTCGGCTGCGAGGTGATCCGCGTGAATTCGCTGCACGGTCAAGGCATCCTCGAGCTCGGCAAACGGGTCGTTGTCGAGGGCGTGGCGGAAGACGGCACGATCGAGGCGATCCGCATCGCCGACGCAGCGGGCTTCGCGCTGGGTGTCCAGTGGCACGCCGAATACGATCCGCAGGAGAACCCGATCAACCGCGCGCTGTTCCAGGCCTTCGGCGCGGCGCTGCGGGCGTATCGGGAAGCGTCGTAGACCCTCTTTGTCATCCTGAGCGTAGCAAAGGATCTCATGCCCGTGGCAAGCGGCGATGAGGTCCTTCGCTGCGCTCAGGACGACAGTAACTCAGAACTTGCGGACGCGGGACGGTTCCAGCGTGCGCTCGACGATGGTCTGCATGAGGCGGACGAGGGCTGCAGTGGCGTCGGCCGGGATGCCGTCGCACCACGGGATGCGGCGGCGATTTCCATCTCGGGTTCCCTCGGTCAGTTTTTTTCGGCGAGGCGAATGCACTTGGCCCAGTGGCCCGGGGCAAGCGGGTACTGCATCGGGTCGACCGTGGCGCATTCGGCAAGGGCCACGGGGCAGCGCGTGCGGAAGCGACAACCCGAGGGCGGATCGGCCGGATTGGGCAGATCGCCCTTCAGGATGATGCGCTGGCGCTGGGCCTCGATGTCGGGATCGGGCACCGGTACCGCCGACATCAGCGACTTGGTGTAGGGATGGGCAGGCGCGGCATAGATCTCTTCCTTGCCGGCCAGCTCGACGATCTTGCCCAGGTACATCACGGCGATGTCGTCGCTCACGTGACGGACGACGCTGAGGTCGTGGGAGATGAAGATATAGGTGAGGCCGAGGCGCTCCTGCAGGTCCTGCAGCAGGTTCACGATCTGCGCCTGGATCGAGACGTCGAGCGCCGACACCGGCTCGTCGCACACGATCAGCTCGGGCTCGACGGCGAGCGCGCGGCAGATCGCCACCCGCTGCGCCTGGCCGCCGCTCAATTCGTGCGGATAGCGTTCGATCAGGTGGCCGGCGAGGCCCACCATGTCTAAAAGCTCGCGGATCCGTCCGGGCCGCGCAGCGCCCGGGAAGAGACCGTGGATGTCGAGTGCTTCGCCGACAAGGTCGCCGATCGGCATGCGCGGGTTGAGCGAGGCATGCGAGTCCTGGAAAATGATCTGCAGCTTGCGGCGCATGCGTCGCAGGCTTCGCGTGTCGAGCCCGCAGAGATCCGTGCCGTCGAACAGCACGCGGCCCGCGCTGGGGCGAACGAGCTGCAGGATGGCGTATCCGGTCGTCGATTTGCCACATCCCGATTCGCCCACCAGCCCCAGGGTGCGGCCGCGCTCGACGCTGAAGCTCACGCCGTCCACGGCTTTCACCGTGCCGGCAGCACCCGGTCGGCCGTAATGGACGTCGAGGTCTTCGACTTCGAGAAGCAGGCTCATGGCGCGAGGTCGGCCAGGCAGGACGCCCAGTGGCCGGCGCCGAACTGGCGCGGTTCGGGCGGCCGGGCCTGGCAGGCGGCGACCGAAACGCGGCAGCGCGGCAGGAACGGGCAGAGCGGAATCGGATCGATCAGGTTGGGCGGCATGCCTTCGATCGGCGTGAGGCGGCGCGTACTCGAACCGTCGACGCGGGGCGTCGAGCCCATGAGGCCCAGCGTGTAGCCATGGCTCGGCCGGTGGAAGAGCTCGCGGATCGGTCCCGATTCGACGACCGTCCCGGCGTACATGACGTTCACCCGATCGCACAGGCCCGCGACCACGCCGAGATCGTGGCTGATCCAGATCACCGACGTGCCGCGTTCGCGCGTCAGGCGTTTCACCAGGTCGATGATCTGCGCCTGGATCGTGACGTCGAGCGCCGTCGTCGCCTCGTCGGCGATCAGCAGGCGCGGATTGCAGGAGAGCGCAATGGCGATCATCACGCGCTGGCGCATGCCGCCGGAGAACTGGTGGGGATAGGCGCCGAGCCGCTTCTCGGCCATCGGAATACCCACGGTGTCGAGCAACTCGACGGCGCGGCGGCGCGCTGCCACGCCGGCGAGCTTCTGATGGCGGTGCAGCACCTCGGTGATCTGGCGGCCGATCGTGAGCACCGGATTGAGCGAGCGCATCGGGTCCTGGAAGATCATGGCCATGCGCGAGCCGCGGACCTCGCGGGCCTCAGCTTCGCTCAAGCCCAGCAGGTCCGTGCCGTCCAGGGTCATCGCGTCCGCGGTGACCATGCCCGGCGGCTCGGGCACCAGCCGCATGATGGAGAGCGCCGTCACGCTCTTGCCGCTGCCGCTTTCGCCGACCAGCCCGAGGATTTCGCCTTCCTCGAGATCGAACGAGACGCCATTCACCGCACGCACGGTGCCGCGGTCGGTGGCGAACCGGGTCTTCAGGTTGCGGACGCTGAGCAGCGGCATTGCGTCAGCGCTCCGCCTGGCCGACGGTCCGCCGCGTGCGCCAGGCCCGCGGGTCCAGCGCGTCGCGCAAGCCATCGCCCATGAAGTTGATGCTGAGCACGCAGAGCATGATGGCGCCGGTCGGTGCCAGGAACATCCAGGGCGCGTCGCCCAGGAAGCGCCGCGCCTCGCTCATGTCGCGGCCCCAGCTTGGTTGCGGCGGCTGCGTGCCGAAGCCGAGAAAGCTCAGCGACGCCTCGGCCACGACCGCCGCGGCGAAGACGATGGTGAGCTGGACGACGATGGGTGACATGACGTTGCGCAGCAGATGCGACAGCACGATGCGGGTGGGGCCGGCGCCGAGCGCCCGCGCGGCCGTCACGTAGACATCCTCGCGCACCGCGAGCGTGCTGCCGCGCACCATGCGCGCCAGCACCGGCGCCTGCACCAGCCCGAGCGCCAGCATGACGTTCTGGATGTCCGGCCCCAGCAGGCCGACCAGGGCCACCGCCAGAAGCAACGGCGGAAAGGTCAGGAAGGCATCGACCAGCCGCATCAGGAGATTGTCGATGCGCTTGCCGAAGTAGCCGGAGGCGAGGCCCAGTGGCACACCTATCACGAAGGCGAAACCGACCACCAGGAGACCGACCGAAAGCGACGTGCGCCCGCCATAGAGCAGGCGCGAGAAGACGTCGCGGCCGAAATGGTCGGTGCCCATCCAATGTTCGAGGGAAGGCGGCTTCAGTTTCGCTGAAAGCTTGATCTGGATCGGGTCGTACGGGGCGACCCACGGCGCCAGCGCCGCGGCCAGGCAGATCAGCGCCAGGCAGATCAGGCCCACCATGGCGGCGCGATGGCGCGGGAACTGGCGCGCCGCCAGCCGCAGCGAGCCGGCGATGCGCGGGCCGGCAACGGGAGGCGGAGACTGCAGCACGGCCATCGCTCAATACCGGATGCGCGGATCGAGCACGGCGTACAGCATGTCGGCGACGATGTTGGCGAACAGGAAAAAGGCCGAGATCACCAGGGTGAATCCCTGGATGACCGGGAAGTCGCGCGTGACCACCGCGTTCAGCACCGCCGAGCCCATGCCGGGGACGGCGAAGATGTATTCGATCGTGACCTGGATGCCGATCATGTAGCCGAACTGGACGGCCACCATGGTGATGAACGGAATCATGGCGTTCTTCAGCGCATGGACGATCACGATGGTCCCGGGCAGCAGCCCCTTGGCCCGCGCCGTGCGCATGTAATCCTGCGACAGCACATCGATCATGCTGGACCGCAGGAGGCGGGTCAGCATGGCCGTCTGCAGCGTACCGAGTGCCACCGCCGGCACGATGAACGGCCGGATGTAGGTCCACCAGCCGCCCGCCGCGGCTTCGGACGAGCCGATGCCGGTGATCGGCAGCCAGTCGAGCTTGATCGAAAAGACGTAGATCAGGATCAGGGCGAGGCCGAAGTTCGGCACCGCGAAGCCCAGCACCGTGTAGCCGGTGCACAGATAGTCGATCCAGCTGTTGCGCCGCAGGGCCGCGATGACGCCGAGCGGGATCGAGACGAAGAGGGCGAAGAGCATGGCCGCGCCGGCGAGCTGCAGGCTCACCGGGAAGCGCTCGGCCAGCAGGGCGGTCACGCGGTCGTTGAGTCGGATCGACCGGCCGAGATCGCCGGTCGCCACCTTGGCGATCCACAATCCATATTGCTCCGGCAACGAGCGATCGAGGTTGAACTCGGCCCGCATCGCAGCTGCCGCCTCGGGCGAGGTCTGCATGCCGAGCATGATCTGCACCGGATCACCCGGCGTCGCCCGGGTGATCAGGAAGGTCATCAGCGAGACGACGACGAGGACCAGCGGAACCTGGATCAACCTGCGTCCAAGATAGCGCCACATGGCGTCTATACCTTTCCCTCCCCACGAAGTGGGGAGGTGGCCCGTAGGGCCGGAGGGGTCATGAGCGGCGCCCTTCGCAGCGGAGCTTCATGACCCCTCCGCCCGCTGCGCGGCCACCTCCCCACGCAAGAGCGTGGGGAGGAAGGGGCAACCATCAGCCCCATTCCACGGTGTCGAGCTTTTCCGTGTACTCCTGCGGGGTCGGCACGAAGCCCTTCAGGTTCTTGTTGAACACCTGGATATTGTTGGTGTTGCAGTGATAGATGAGCGGGCACTCGTCGAGCGTGATATCGACGATCTGGTGATACATGGCCTCGCGCTTGGCGGCGTCGCGCTCGCTGCGCGCGCCGTCGAGCAGGGCGTCCATCGTCGGATTGTTGTAGCCGGATGCCATGCCCTTGTTGTGCAGGAACCACCACGAGGTGGCGTCGGGGTCGGGCGCCACCAGGGTGATGTCCTCGAGCAGCTGCTCGAAGCGCTGATTGAGCCAGAGATTGTTGTAGCCGCCCATGTCCATATTCTTGATCTTGTAGGTAATGCCGATCTGGCTGACCATGGCGGCGACCAGCTCGAGCTCCTTGCGCAGCCAGTCCTTGTCGGAGGTGATGACTTCGACCTCGTAGCCCTTGACGCCGGCCTGGGCCATCAGCTCTTTGGCCTTCTTGAGGTCGCCGTTCTTCGGATACTTCAGCATCGGGGTGCGATAGCCCATGTAGCCGGCCGGGATCTGGTTGTCGGTGGCCAGGGCCTCGCCGTAGTAGATCTCGTTGACGATCGCCTCGCGGTCGATGGCGTAGGAAATCGCCTGGCGTACCAGCTTGTTCTGATAGGGCGCGTTGGCTGGTCCCTTCAGGTTGAACTGTTGGAAGTCCCATTCCCAGCCCGGCGTCGACTTGACGACGAAGTTGGCGTTCTTGCGCATCGCGCCCACCTCCTTGGGATCGGGGTGCGTGACGAAGTCGAGCTCGTTCTTGACCAGTGCCTGCAGGCGGGTCGTCGAATCGGGGATGGCGCGATAGACGACCTTGTCGAGCTTGGGGAAGCCCGGCTTCCAGTAGTCGGGATTCTTGACAAGGGTGACTTCGGTGCCGCGCTTGCTCTCGATCTGGAACGGGCCGTTGCCGATCGGCGTGGCCGAGTAGGCCTGGTTGCCCATCTCCTTGTGCGCCTTGGCGGAGATGATGGTGCCGCCATAGCCCATGGTGACGCCGGGAAAGGCGCCGAAAGGCTGCTTGGTCTTGACCTCGACCACGTACTTGCCATCGGCCTTGACGCCGTCGAGCGGGAACAACGCGGTGCCGACCTGGAAGCTTTTGGATTCCAGATGGTAGTTCCAGGTGTAGACGACGTCCTCGGCGGTCAGCTCGCCGAAACCCTTCTGCCACTTCACGCCCTCGCGCAGCTTGAAGCGCCAGGTCAGCGGATCGGGGTTGGCCCATTCGAGCGCCATCAGCGGCTCGATCGAGCGTTTGTCGAAATTGATCTCCACAAGCCCGTCGAAGAGATTGTAGAGCACGAGGCCGCCCTGAATGTCGAAGCGGATGACGGGGCTGAGATTGCCGAACTCGCCGCCCCACACGCCGACCCTGAGGTCGCGTTTGCCCTGGGCGATCGCGGGCGCCCGGCCGGTGCCCAGGATGAGACCCGTGCCGAGCGCTCCCGCCGTGAAACCGCGACGCGTTACGCCTTGCCCACTCGAGAGCCTGGACCCTTTGCTCATCGCCGCCTCCTGTTGCGAGGTGCCCTAGAAACCCCTGTCGTATTCCTTCAGCCCGTTTTCCACGATCTGATGCAGCAGCGTGATCAGGCTCGCCTGTACCTTGTCCGACGTGCCGTCGACGTAGGGAATGAGACGGGAATAGGCCCCATCCATCGCCCCACCGGCGACGCTTGCGTGCACGATGCGCAACTCCGTTGCCTCGTCGTGCAGCACTTCGCGGTCCCCCAAGTGACCGGCCAGCGCCGCCGCAATGCCGTAGGCTCCCCAGTTCGACACCGCGGCGAACACCAGGACGTCGCATTCAGTAACCGTGCCAACGCCGCCATGGCAGGGGCAGCCGCAGTCCTTGCCGAACGGCTGGATCTCGCGCACCGCCTCCTTGATCACACCGCAGCCGATCTCGTTGCCGCCGTCGCCGATGCCGATCGTGGGAATGCCGTTGGCCTTGGCGAAATCGGCGAGGTGATAGGCGCTCGCGATTTTGTCGGGCGTGCGCGGCGTTCCCATGATCGAATGGTAGATGCCCTTGGTGTTGGGACCGACCTTCTCGATGAAGACCATCGCCGCCGGCTTGAACTTCTTGCAGAGCTGGGCGGCGGCCTTCTTGCCGGCAGCATCGCCCAGCGGATAGTCGATGGCCAGCGCGCACGAGCGGCGCTGCTTGAACAGCGCCTCGTCGACGACGGCGAGGCCCGCCGCTTCGGTCGACTTGATGACGGCCGGCATGTTGCGCGCTTCGCTGATCAGGATCGGCTTGGCGCCGAGGCCGAACTCGATGGCGCGGGCGATCGCCGCCGCGCCCGGCGGCCCGTCGGTCTCGCC
>DASZJU010000534.1:0-5547 GCA_035947815.1 Reyranella sp. | reverse complement strand
CCACAAAATAAAGCCCCCGGTCGCGCGAGACCGGGGGCCAAATTTGGTAGCTGGGGGCGGACTTGAACCGCCGACCCCGGCATTATGAGTGCCGTGCTCTAACCAGCTGAGCTACCCAGCCATGAGGCGCGCGTCTGCGCGCGCGTGGGGGCTTTTATGCGGCGAGGCTGCGCACTGTCAAGAAACGCCCGGCCGATCTATTTCTCGGCCATCGTGCGCTTGTCCCACAGGCGCACGAGATAGCCGTCCGGGTCGGCGAGCTCGGGGCCATAACCCCAGAAGTTCTTCTGCGGGCCATGGCTGAAGGCAACGCCGCGCGCCGTCCACTCGGCGAAGATCGCATCGACATCGTCGACCTGGAACCACAGCGCGGTGCCGTTCGAGGTGGCCCCAGGCTTTTCCTGCAGGAAGATCGCGAAGCCCTCGCCATCCTGCAGCGCCACGGTGCGGCTGGCGGCGATCTCGAACTCGACCTTCAGGCCGAGGGCAGAGATGTACCAGTCGCGCGACCGGTCGAGATTGCTGACCGGCAGGTTGAGATGGTCGAACTTCATCATGACGCGAAGCGCCGGATGAAGCCTCCGCCCAGCACGCGGCTGCCGTTCTCCGCGTCGTAGACGACGCAGGCCTGCCCGGGCGAGACGCCGATCTCGGGCTCGGCGAAGCGCACGATCGCCCCTTCTCCTGCGCGCTCGACGGTCGCCGGCCGCAGCGCCTGGCTCGAGCGCACCCGTACCTGGACCGGCAGAGCGTCGGTCAACGCCGGTCCGATCCAGTTCACGTCATAGAGCGCGATCTCGCTGCGGCCCAGCGCCGAGCGCGGGCCGACCACGACGCGGCGGCTCTCGGGTTCCAGCCGCACGACATAGAGCGGCTCGTTGTCGGTGCCGTCGCGGCCGCCCAGCGCCAGGCCGCGGCGCTGGCCCACGGTGAAGCGCACGATGCCGTCGTGGCGGCCGACGACCCGGCCCGTCCTGTCGACGATGTCGCCCGCCTCGACCGCCTCGGGCCGGAGCTTCTGCACCACCGAGGCGTAGTCGCCGTTGGGCACGAAGCAGATATCTTGGCTGTCGGGCTTGTCGGCGACGGAGAGGTCGAAGCGCTCGGCAAGCGCGCGCGTCTCGCTCTTGGGCAGGGGCCCGAGCGGAAAGCGCAGGAAGTCGAGCTGTTCCTGCGTCGTGCCGAACAGGAAATAGCTCTGGTCGCGCACCGGGTCGGCGCCGCGATGGAGTTCCGGGCCGGCCTCGCCCATCACGCGGCGCACGTAATGGCCGGTGGCCAGCGCCTCGGCGCCGAGCTCGCGCGCCGTCCGGAGCAGGTCGCGGAACTTCACGGTGCGGTTGCAGGCGATGCAGGGCACTGGCGTCTCGCCGCGCGCATAGGAATCGGCGAAAGAGTCCATCACCTCGGCGCGAAAGCGGCTTTCGTAGTTGAGCACGTAGTGCGGGATGGCGAGCCGCTCGGCGACCTGGCGGGCATCGTCGATATCCTGGCCGGCGCAGCAGGCGCCGGTCTTTCCCGCGGCGACGCCCTGGTCGTAGAGCTGCAGGGTGACGCCCACGACGTCGTAGCCCTGTTCCTTCAGGAGCGCCGCCGTGACCGACGAATCGACGCCGCCCGACATCGCGACCACCACGCGGGTGTCGCCGGGCGCCTTGTCGATACCGAGGGAATTTCTAGCCATGGCGCGGCCTATATAGGCCGCGCGGCGAACGCTCGCCAGACGGCTATTGATCGCGCCGGCCGCTGTTATCGCGGACGGCCTTGGCCACGCCATTGCGGTCATAGACGATCGCCACCCGGTCGCCCATCTGCACGTCGCCATCGTCGGTCTGGGCGATGGTGACCTGCTGGCCATTGTCCTTCTGGACCGTCACTTCGATGCCGCGGCGGGTCGAGTTCTGGTCGATGGCCGTGCCGGCGATGCCGCCCGCCACGGCGCCCAGCAGGCCGCCCACCACCGCTCCGCCCACCGAGTGAGTGGTGGTGCCGCCGATCACCGCGCCGCCCGCGGCGCCCAAGCCGCCGCCGACCAGGGTGCCGTCACTCACGCCCGAGCTTCGGTTGCGGACCGGCACCTCGCGGATGGAAACCACCCGGCCGGTCTCGCCACGGTAGGCACCTTGCGCCGCCGTGTTGACGACGCCCGGCTGGACCGAGTTGTTGTAGTTGTCACATGCGCCGAGTCCGGCCGCCAAGGCCACGGGCAACAGAAGGCCGAGCAACGACTTGCCGAACATCGGAGTTCCTTTTCTCACTCGATCCAATCAAACGTGGCGGGTCAGTCCGGGGCGCGCGAGGTGTCGCGCACGACCTGCGCCACGCCCTGTCGGTTCTGCACGACCTGCACCCTGTCGCCCAACTGGATGTCGCCATCGTCGCGCTGGGCCACCGTGACCTGCTGGCCATCGTCGCGCTGCACCGTGACCTCGATGCCGCGGCCGCCGTAACCGCCGCCCGGGCCGCCGTAACCGTAATTGCCACTGGCGATACTGCCGGCAATGGCGCCGCCCACCAGACCGATCACGGCGCCGACAATGCCGCCGCCCAGCGTCTGGCTGGTGATGGCGCCGATCGTGGCACCCGCGCCCGCGCCCAGGATCCCGCCCAGGAGAGGACCGTTACCGCCCATACCGCCGCCGCCTGCCCCCGCCAGTCCAACTTCGCGGATCGAGACCACCCGCCCCGCGTCGCCGGTCACGCCGGGCGCCGGGTAGGGATTGCTGCCTTGGGCAGGCGCGCTGGCCGGGACAGGACCATTTGGTTGGACCTGGCCATTTGCAGGATAGTTTGCAGGGTATCCCTGCCCGCCTGCGGGAGGCGGCGCCGACGACGTATAGACAATGCCGGGCTGCACGCCGTTGGAGGCGCACGCCGTCAGGCCGGCCGCCAGTAGCAGCGGCAGCCACGATAACCGGATCCGATAGCCCCTCATGACACCCTCCCAGGCATCAATGTACGAGTCCATTTTCGACCAAAATGGGGCATCCGGCTAGTCGCGCTCTTCGATCCAGGCGGCTTGTATCGCCTCCAGGATCTTCTCGTTGGAGCGGCCGGGCTCGTCCTCGAAATCGGGCAATTCCAGCACCCAGCGGTGCAAGTCGGTGAAGCGCAGGTTGACGTTGTCGATCTCGGGGTGACGCTCCTCGAGCTCAATCGCGATATCGTGAATATCGGTCCAGCGAAGCTTGCGCGCCATCGCCCCTCCTACTTGTCGACCATCATGTTGCGGGTCGCCGCCGGCAGCTTGACGACCAGCCCGTCGAGCGCCTCGCTCATGCGGATCTGGCAGCCCAGCCGCGAGGTATGGGTCAGGCCGAAGGCGAGATCGAGCATGTCCTCCTCGTCCTCGCTGGCCGGCGCCAGCTTGTCGAACCAATCCTTCTCGACGACGACATGACAGGTCGAGCAGGCAAGCGAGCCCTCGCAGGCACCCTCGATGTCGACATGGTTGCGATGGGCGATTTCGAGCACGGAAAGCCCAAGCGGCGCCTCCACTTCCTTGCGCGACCCATCTTTCAGAATGAACGTCATCTTCGGCATTCAGAACGACCTCGTCACTCGCCCACCCGGCTTTCCAATTCCTTGACCGACAATCCCGACAGCGCCTCGCGGATGCCGCGGTCCATGCGCCGCTCGGCGAAGGGCTTGCTCTGCGTCTCCAGCGCCTCGGCGGCGGCATTGATCTCGTCGCGGCTGTCGCCGGCCATCGCCTCTTCGAGGCGGTTGCGTCCGGCGTCGATCGCCGCGCGCTCCTCTGCATTCAGCAGGGCGCCATCCTTGGCCAGTGCGGCCTCGAGCGCCAGCAGGCTGCGCCGGGCTTCGACCCTCGCCTCGGTCAGCAGGCGCTGGGTCATGTCGGCCTCGGCATTCTCCAAACTGTCGTAGAGCATGTCGGCCATGTCGTCGTGGCTGAGGCCATAGGAAGGCTTGACCTCGATGCGCTGCGCCACCCCGGTGGTGCGTTCCTCGGCCGACACCGTGAGAAGCCCATCGGCGTCGACCGCGAAGCTCACGCGGATCCGCGCGGCGCCCGCCGTCATGGGCGGAATGCCTGAAAGCTCGAAGCGCGCCAGGCTGCGGCAATCGGCGACCATCTCGCGCTCGCCCTGCACGACGTGGATCGCCATGGCGGTCTGGCCATCCTGGTAGGTGGTGAAATCCTGCGCGAGCTGGACGGGAATCGGCGTATTGCGCGGCACGACCTTCTCGACGATGCCACCCATGGTCTCGAGCCCCAGCGAGAGCGGCGTGACGTCGAGCAACAGCGTGTCGCTGCCGCCGGTCAGCGCCTCGGCCTGCAGCGCAGCGCCCAGCGCCACAACTTCGTCGGGATCGATGTCGGTGAGCGCCGGCTTGCCGATCATGCCGGCGACCAGGGCGCGCACCAGCGGCAGGCGCGTCGACCCGCCGACCAGCACCACGCCCTGGACGTCGGCCGGCTTGATGTCGGCATCGACCAGCACGTTGCGGGCGATGTCGAGCGTGCGCGCGATGTAGCCTGTGATCATCGCCTCGAACTCGGCGCGGGAGAGCGCATGGAACGACGGCACGCCAGCGATCTCGAGCCGACCCGACGTCTGGTCGCGGTCGGAGAGCTGCTCCTTCATGTGGCGGCCGAGCGCCAGCGCGGTCTTCACGGCGGCCTCGTCGACCTTGTCGCCGAGCCCGTCCTCTTTGCGCTCGCCCAGCATGCGCTCGGCAATGGCGCGGTCGAAATCGTCGCCACCCAGCGCGCTGTCGCCGCCGGTCGCCAGCACCTGGAACACGCCCTTCTCCAGCCGCAGCAAGGAGAAGTCGAACGTGCCGCCGCCCAGATCGTAGACGGCGTAGAGGCCCTCGGAACCCTTGTCCAAGCCGTAGGCCAGGGCAGCCGCCGTCGGCTCGTTGACCAGGCGCAGCACTTCGAGGCCGGCGACCCGCGCGGCATCGCGCGTGGCGGTGCGCGCGGCATCGTCGAAATAGGCCGGTACGGTGATGACGGCGCGCTCGACCGGTTTCTCGAGAGCCGCTTCGGCCCGCGCGCGCAACGCCTTCAGGATCTCGGCCGAGATCTCGACCGGAGAGCGCGCCTTGCCACCGATCCGGAGCTTCACCATGTCGGTCTGGCCGCTGCCCGGCTCGATCTCGTAGGGCAGCACGCCCGCCACGGCGTGCAGGTCGGCGGCGCCGCGGCCCATCAGACGCTTCACCGAGGCTATGACATTGCGCGGCTCCTGCGCCGTGAGAAGACGGGCCTCGTCGCCCACCAGCACGCCGCCCGCCGCGGGATAGGCCACGACCGAGGGAACAAGGGCGCGGCCGCCCTCGTCATGCAGCGCGGCCGGCTTGCCGTCGCGCGCGATCGCCACGACGGAATTGGTCGTGCCGAGATCGATGCCGACCGCGAGCGATCCCTCGCCGGCATGCGGCAGGGGCGTTTCGCCCGGCTCGTGGATCTCCAGCAAAGTCATGCTCTCGACCGTTCAAGATTCATGTGTCGCGCACGCGCTTCCTCGGCGAACTTGTCGAAGTAGCGCAGGCGAAGGAGCGTCTTTCTGATGGCGG
>DASZJU010000533.1:0-2918 GCA_035947815.1 Reyranella sp. | reverse complement strand
GGAGTGGACTCCGGCCTGCTCGGAGTCCGGGGCATCGCTCTCGTGCCCGGGCAAGGGAACGCCGGCGTCCTGGATGGTCCGCCGCAGGGTTCGCACGGCGTCCTCGGCCACCCAGCCCCGATAGACGTTGAGCGCCAGCTTAAAACCCTGTTCGAGGAGCGCGACGGCGGCGTAGGCGATGGCCAGCCACACGATGGTGCGCGTGGCGCCACTCTTGATGGCGTCATTGACGATGCGCCGCTGCAGCTCGAGCGGCACGGCGCTCAGCCCGAATACCGCCGCCGACAGCGCCGCGAGTCCAAGCTGGTGGACGCCCGATTTTCCGATCACGTAGCCAATGATCGTCTGCGGCAGAAGGGGCCGGTCCATGCATATTAAACGCCAGCGGCAGGCGGACGTTCCGCTGGGGGCGCGCGACTCCAGTCGCGCGTCTTTGTTGCGGCAAAAGAAGATCGCGCCACTGGAGTGGCGCGCCCCCAGCAACCCTAAAGCCCCAGCACCGCCTTGGCGATGATGTTGCGCTGGATCTCGTTCGAGCCGGCATAGATCGTCGAAGCCCGGTTGTTGAGGTAGAGCGGCATGGCCGTGATGCCCCAAGCCGGCGTCGCGGTGGGCGCGTTGTGGCCCAGCATGCGGGCTTCCGGTTCGAAGGGTGCGGCGTACCAGGCCAGCGCCTCGACCCCGAGATGATCGAGCTTCTGCAGGGTCTCGCTGCCGCGGATCTTCATCGCCGAGGAGACCGCGCCGGGATTCTTGCCGCGACTGAGGTCTGACAGGACCTGCATCTCGATCATCTCCAGCGCCTGCACCTCCAGCTCGGCCTCGGCCAGCCGCTCGGCGAAGCCGCGCTCGCCCAGCAGGCGGCCCGAACCGTCGGCCGCCTCCTCCTTGGCGATGCGCCGGATGTCCTCGATGCGGGCATAGAGGTTGGGCGTGTAGGCATCGCCGCCGCGCTCGAACTCGAGCAGGTACTTGGCCACCGTCCAGCCGGCATTCTCCGGCCCGATGCGGTTGGCGACAGGCGTGCGCACATTGTCGAAGAACACCTGGTTGACCTCGTGGTCGCCCGCCAAGGTCACGATCGGCGCCACGCTGAGACCCGGCGTCTTCATCGAATCGATCAGCACGAAGGAGATGCCGTCCTGCGGCTTGCCTTCGGTCGAGGTTCGCACCAGGCAGAACATGTGATCGGCGACATGCGCGCCCGTCGTCCAGATCTTGGTGCCGTTGATGACGTAGTCGGCGCCATCCCGCACGGCACGGGTTTTCAGGCTGGCCAAATCGGAGCCCGAGCCCGGCTCGGAATAGCCCTGGCAGAACATAATGTCGCCCGCCACGATCGCCGGCAGGTACTTCGCCTTCTGCTCGGGCGTTCCGTATTTCATGATCACAGGTCCCACCATGCGGATGCCCATGGCGAAGAGGCGCGGCGCGTCGGCTGCCGTGCATTCGCGCGAGAAGATGTAGCGCTGGGTGGCGCTCCAGCCCGTGCCGCCATGCTCCTCGGGCCAGCTCGGCGCCGACCAGCCGCGCCCGGCCAGCACCTTGTGCCAGCGCACACCGGCTGCAATATCGGCGAACACGCCGCCGGTCTTGCGGCCGGCCTCGCGCAGATCCTCGCTCAAATATTCATCGAGAAAACGGCGGACCTCGTCGCGAAAGGCTTCGTCCTCGTGGCTGAGCGCTAGATCCATGGGCTTCCTCCGGCCGCCCTGTCCGACGGACGGCTTCCCCGGAAGCTAACGGCCGGCACGGCGCGACGTCCAGAGCAAGGCTGACAGCGGCTTCCGACGGGCGGTACACTTCCGCGCCAGCGTCCTGAGCCGTCAGGCGAAGGATCTTTCGCCGGCATGAAAGGTGCTTCGCTTCGCTCTGCATGACAATCTTGGTTGGAGGCCGGCCATGCGAATGCTGCTCGCCCTGCTTACCTTTCTCCTGCTCGCGCTTCCCGCGGCCGCGCAAGACAAGAAGGACGTCGACCTGGCGCTTGCCATGGCGATCGACATTTCCGGCAGCATCGACCCCGACGAGGCCCATCTGCAGCGCGAAGGCTACGTCCTGGCCTTCCGCGACCCGGTGATCGTCAAGGCGATCCTGGGCGGCAGCACCGGCCGCATCGCCGTCGCCTACTACGAATGGTCCGACGCCTGGGTGCAGCGGATCCTGATCGACTGGACGCTGCTCGACTCCGAGGCGTCGATCGCGGCCTTCGCCAGCCGCCTGGCCGCCGCGCCGATCTCGATCGCGCGCCGCACCTCGATCAGCGGCGCCATCCGCTATGCCGTCCCGCTGTTCGCTCGCAGCCCCTACGCGGCCGAGCGCAAGGTGCTCGACATCTCGGGCGACGGCTCGAACAACGACGGCGCGCTGGTCACCGACATGCGCCACGAGGCGCTGAAGGAGCGCATCGTCATCAACGGGCTGCCGATCATGAACGACCGGCCCAACCCGTTCGGCTTCCCGAGCGAAGAGGACCTCGACAAGTACTACCTGGCCTGCGTCACCGGCGGCCCGCGGTCATTCGTCGAGATCGCGCGCAACTTCGAGGACTTCCCCCGCGCGGTGCGCAAGAAGCTCCTGCAGGAGGTGGCCGACATTGGCCCGCGCTACGATTTCGACATCGGCGGCCTTACCGATCTGCGCGATGGCACGCAGCTCGCGCAAAGCAGCAATAACGGAACCGGCCGCCGAGCGGTGCGCAGCGAGGATGATTACACCAAGTTCGTGCGGCCCGAGTACGAGCTGGGTTGCGACATTGGCGAGCGGCGCAGCCGCGAATTCTGGCAGCGCCGATTCGGAGTCACGCCGGACTGAGGGGCCCCAGCCGGATGTGTCTTTTTCCTGTCATCGGTTAAGGCCTTCGGTAATCCACCGGCACTGACATCTGGCGGTCACCACGCTGCAACAACGCCCTCCTA
>DASZJU010000532.1:0-6391 GCA_035947815.1 Reyranella sp. | reverse complement strand
CAGCTTGCTGTCCCGCCAGTTCAGGACTTCCGCGACCTTCTCGAGGCCGCCTTCGCTTTCCGTCACACGGACGGAATTGATGTCAATTCAAAACGGGCAGCCGTTGATCGACGCGACACGAAGATAGATCAGCGGCGGCAGGTCCTTGGGCAGCTGCCCCGACTGCTCGATCGAAGCGCCTAAAAGCTTGGCGGCGCGCAGAATCGGCGGGCAATGCGCCAGCACCTTGGTGGGATTGAGCAGGTCGCCGAAGATCTCGCGCTCCTTTTCGAACGCCGCGGCGAGCGTCGGATCGCCGCCGTCTTCCTCGATTTCACTGACACGGGGCATGGCGCGGCTCCTGATCTTCTTTGTTACCGCGCGAGCCTACCGTCGTCGTCGTGACCTCGGCGAAGGACCTTTTCTCATGCTGCCCCAAAGTGCTGCCCGCAGATTCTGGCTGCTACAATCTAGGATGCCCAGCTGCGCGCCCGCGAGTGCTCATAGTTAACTAAGTCTGAAGGACTAAGCCTAAAAGGAACGTCGGATGCGCAAGGTCAACATCCACGAGGCGAAAACCCACCTGTCCCGCCTCGTGGACCGAGCCGCCAAAGGCGAAGGGTTCATCATCGCCAAGGCCGGAAAGCCGTTGGTCAAGGTCGTCCCGCTCGATGCTCGCGATGCGTCCGTGCCGCGCCGCCTTGGCTTCCTCGTAGGCGAGATCGCTGTACCTGACGATTTCGATCGCATGGGCCAGGACGAGATCGAGCGCCAGTTCGGCGTTGGCTCTTGATACTTTTAGTCGACACCCACCTTTTGTTGCGGGCGGCAGGCCAACCGCAGAAACTGTCCAAGAAGGCCCGTCGCCTTCTTGAAGATGCCGGCTCGCAAATATGGTTCAGTGCGGCGAGCCTTTGGGAAGTGGCGATCAAGCATGCGCTCGGCCGCGAAGATTTCCACGTCGAGCCGCAGCGACTTCGGCGCGCTCTCATCGACAATGGTTGGCATGAACTTGCCATCTCGGGTGAGCACGCCTTGGCGACTCTGAATCTGCCACCGATTCACAAAGATCCGTTCGATCGCATGCTGATCGCCCAGGCCCATGTCGAAGGCGTGATCCTTGCCACGTCTGATGAACAAGTTGCTCAATATCCAGGACAGATACGCAGGCTTTAGCGCAACACTAGGTCAATCTTTCAGCCGCCAGCGGTCGAGTATGTTGTATCGCGTGAGCCACAACTCACTGTGGATGAGGACGAATTCATTGAACATCACACGGATCGGCTTGATCGCCTGCGCAGGCACGGGCCTAGAGCCGTAGAACAACGTCATGTGCGGCGTAAAATGTTCTTCTGTCTGTAACCCATATTTCGCCAAGGCGGCGCCGAGGATCCGGTGGAGCTCGAACAGCCCATCTCCCTCGCCGAGCAAAACAAGCGGCCACCTGCGTGGCCTGCCGGGAGTCGGCGGACTTTCAAAGCTCGTGATCAAACGGAAAGTCACCTCGAATGGAGCCATTGAAATGGCTTTTGCAGCCTCTGTTGCCGCGTAGATGAACTTACTTCGCAAACGCTTGTCATCTTTGACGTGATGCACCGAGACATGCAGACGTTTCGGCTTAAGCCGCCTGCCCTTTAGATTATTTTCGCGAATGAACCTGTCTCCGAACTGGTCGATCTCAAGCAGAGCTTGGGAATTCGAGAACAATCCAAAGAACAGACGCTCCGGCCGCTTGGGCCTTCGGGGCAGATCTCGATAAAATTCGAATGCGCCATCCATGTCGAACTCCTTCGAATTTCCACAGGCCTCTCAGACGCAAACGGAAAATAGAACGAAACAGGAACATACTGCAAGGCCGAAAACGGGCCGCAGTGGTAATTCCTTCCCCCTAAAAGCTCAGCAGCTTGGCCTGAACGACGCCCTCGACGCCGGCGATCTTACCCAAAAGCTCGGGCGAGATCGGCTGGTCGACCTGGACCAGGGCGATGGCCGAGCCGCCCGGCTTGTCGCGGCCGAGATGGAAGGTGGCGATATTGACCTTGTTCTCGCCCAGGATCGTGCCCAGCCGGCCGATGAAGCCAGGCTTGTCGTCGTTGGTGATGTAGAGCATGTGCGGGGCGAATTCGGCCTCGATCTCGATGCCCTTGATGTCGACGATGCGCGGATGCTTGCCGCCGAACAGCGTGCCGGTGACGGCACGGGTGTATTTCTCGGTGGTGACGGTGAGGCGGATCATCGAATTGTAGTCGCTGGCGCGCTCGTGCTTGACCTCGGCCACCTCGATGCCGCGCTCGCGGGCAATCACCGGGGCATTGACCATGTTCACCGAATTGAGCTGCGGGCGCAGCACGCCCATCAGCGCGACCTGGCTCAGCGGCTTGATATTGAGCGCCGCCACCTGGCCCTCGTACTCGATCGACACCGCCTTGATGTCGGTGTCGGTAAGCTGGCCGGCGAACGAACCGAGCTTCTCGGCGAGCTCGAGATAGGGCGCGAGCTTGGGCGCGTCCTCGGCCGAGACGTTGGGCATGTTGAGCGAGTTCACGACGGCGCCGGTCAGCAGGTAGTCGGCCATCTGCTCGGCGACCTGCAGCGCCACGTTCTCCTGCGCCTCCACCGTGGCGGCGCCGAGATGGGGCGTGCTGACGAGGTTGGGCGCGCCGAACAGGACGTTGGTCTTGGCCGGCTCCTCGGTGAAGACGTCGAAGCCGGCGCCGGCGATATGGCCGGAGACCAGCAGATCGCGCACCGCCAACTCGTCTACAAGGCCGCCGCGCGCGCAGTTGATGACGCGGACGCCCTTCTTGGTCTTCATCAGGTTGGCGCGGCTCAGGATATTCTTGGTCTGCTCGGTGAGCGGCGTGTGCACGGTGATGAAGTCGGCGCGGGCCAGCACCTGGTCGAGGCTCGCCTTCTCGACCCCGAGCTCCTGGGCGTGCTGGTCGGACAGGAACGGATCGTAGGCCACCACGCGCATTTTCAGGCCAATGGCGCGCTCGGCCACGATCGAGCCGATATTGCCGCAACCGATCAGGCCCAGGACCTTGAAGCTGAGCTCGGTGCCCATGAAGCGGTTCTTCTCCCACTTGCCGGCCTGGGTCGAGGCGTTGGCTTCCGGGATCTGGCGCGCCACGGCGAACATCAGGGCGATGGCGTGCTCGGCCGTGGTGATGGCGTTGCCGAACGGCGTGTTCATGACCACGACGCCGTGTGCGGTGGCCGACTTGATGTCGACATTGTCGACGCCGATGCCGGCACGGCCCACGACTTTCAGCTTCTTGGCCTCGGCCAAGACCTCGGCGGTGACCTTGGTCGCCGAGCGGATGGCGAGGCCCTCGTAGTTGCCGACGATGGCGCGCAGCTCGGCCGGCTTCAGGCCGGGCTTGAAGTCGACGTCGCAGCCGCGCTCGGAAAAGATCTCGACGGCGCGCGGGGAGAGCTCATCGGAGATGAGCACCTTGGGTTTTGCCATGACTGAAACTCCTCAGGCGGCCGCTTTGCCGAATTCGCGCTCGATCTCGCCATAGGCCCAGTCGAGCCACGGCAGCAGGGCTTCCAGGTCGGATTTTTCGACGGTGGCGCCGCACCAGATGCGCAGGCCGGGCGGCGCGTCGCGGTAGGAGCCAATGTCGTAACCTGCCTTTTCACTCTCCAGCAGGTCGGCCATCTTCTTGGCCGCCGCCACCTGCTTGTCGGCCGGAAGGCCTGCGAACCACGGTGCGGTGATATTGAGGCACACCGATGTGTTGGACCGCACCGCCTCATCGGCGGCAAGAAAGGCGATCCACTTACGCTCGGCCACGAACTTCTCGAGCACCGCGAGATTGGCCTCGGAACGCGCCATCAGCGCCTTGAGTCCGCCGATCCCCTCGCCCCAGCGCAGACCGTCGATCGCGTCCTCGACGCACAGCAGCGACGGCGTGTTGATGGTGTCGCCCTTGAAGATCGCCTCGGAGAACTTGCCGCCCGAGGTCAGGCGGAAGATCTTGGGCAGCGGCCAGGCCGGCGTGTAGCTCTCCAGCCGCTGGATGGCGCGGGGCGAGAGGACGAGCATGCCGTGCGCGCCCTCGCCCCCCATCACCTTCTGCCAGGACCAGGTCACGACATCGAGCTTCGGCCATGGCAGGTCCATGGCGAAGACGGCCGAGGTGGCATCGCAGATGGCGAGGCCCTCGCGATCGGCGGCGACCCAGTCGCCGTTGGGCACCTTCACGCCCGAGGTCGTGCCGTTCCAGGTGAAGACGACGTCGTGCTTCCAGTCGACCTGCTTCAGGTCTGCGATCTGGCCGTAGGGCGCCTTGAGCACCCGGGCGTCCTTGAGCTTGAGCTGCTTCACGACATCCGTGACCCAGCCCTCGCCGAAGCTCTCCCAGGTCAGCATGTCGACCGGCCGAGCGCCCAGCAGCGACCACAATGCCATCTCGACGGCGCCGGTGTCCGAGGCCGGCACGATGCCGATGCGCTAGTCGGCAGGAATGCCCAAGAGCGCGCGCGTGCGGTCGACCGCCTCGACGATCTTCTTCTTGGCTGTCTTTGACCGGTGGGACCGCCCGACGGCGGCGTCCAAAAGGACTTCGGGCGTCCAGCCAGGACGCTTGGCGCAGGGTCCGGATGAAAAATCGGGACGCGCCGGACGCATGTTCGGCTTCATCTAACCTCTCCCTTACAGAAGAGCTGCACTCCGGTGGGGGAATGTGGCCCGCGGCGTCTATACGGGCGGGGCGTTCAGGCGTCAATGTGCAGCGTTTGTCGCAAGGAAGCCGCTGCCACCCCCAGCTGAGCTGCCGCCCGCGCCCGGCATTCCGCCTGCAAAGCCCTAGCGCGCTGCCCGCCGGCTGAGTTCATAGTAGGCGCCAGCCATGGGATCGCTGAAGGCCGGCTGAGCGTCGTAGTTGTCGTGCAGCATCCTGTAGATCGCGGTCGCCCGGTTGGCCGCCGACAGGCCGCCAAGCTGTTCGGCCAGCTCCTCCGGACTCCAGCGCCAGACGTCCGAGATGGCGACGCGGTAGCCGCGGTCGAATGCCTGATCGATGTCGCGCTTGATCGATTGAGCGTGCTCTTCGGCCGTCCAGTCGGGATGGCGGATGGCGCCAGCGTCGATGGCGATCCATTTGAACTTGGGGTCGGCTGTCGGCGCCGGCGCCATGGTGACGGTGCCGTCCCAGTCCCAGGTCCGGCTCCATAGCGCATACTGCCAGGTGGCGATGGGCTCGAAGCCCCAATAGACGAACACGGTGGACGCGGGCGGGAAGCGTTGCTCGAGCGCCGCGACGGCCGCCACGGCCGCACGGTCGCCGCCGCGAAAGCGCGCGAGCTGGCCCACGTTCCAGGCGAGCGGCGCGAGCGACAGCAGCGCGAGCAGCGCCAGCGTTGCGCGCGACCGGGTGACGAGCGCGCCCAGCAACAGGCCCCACGCCACCGTGAGCCACGACATGACGTTGATCTGCATCTGCGGATCTTGCGGCTGCGAATAAAGGTTGAGCACCTGACCGGCGCCCAGCGTGCCCAGGAAGACGACCGCAATGGCCCGCACTCTTCGGTCGGCGCGCTGCGGCCAGAGCACAATGACGCTGGCCACGAAGACGGCGGCCTGCAGCAGGACCGAAACCACAAGCGGACCCGCCGCGCGCTTGGCCGACAATGGATCGACCCAGCCGCCCACGATCAGGAAATAGTTGCCGATGCCCGACAGCATCATCCAGGCCTTGTCCGCGGTGAGGCCCGCCCAGCCGGTGGTGACGCCCTTGCCGGTCCACAGGATGTCGTGCAGCCCCATCGCGCCGTTGTGGCCTTCCCACAACAGCTGCACGATCCCCGACACGACCAGGATCGAGGCGATCAGCGTGCCGATCAGCGCCAACCGCCGCGCCGGTCGCCCCTCCGACAGCGCCAGCGCCAGGACCAGCGCCGGCAACGTCGGGAACATCAGCCGCCATTCGATCAGCCAGCCCAGGGTGAAGAGCGCGCCGACCAGCGCCACCCGGCGATGGCTCGGACGGTCGAACCAGAGGCCCGCCAGGGCCATCGCGCCCAGCACCAGGGTGTAGCCTGGCATGATGTCCTCGCTGATCACCGCCAGCAGGAGGAAGAAGCCGCTGCCGAAATGGAAGCAGGCGGCAAGCGCAGCCGCCCACGCGCGCGCCGTCACGCGATGGACGAAGGCGTAGACGAAGACGATGCAGAGGCTCGCCCAAAGGGCGTTGAGGTAGGCGAATTGCTTCCACGGAACGCCGCGCAGGATGCCCAACGCGTCGAGCCCGCGGGCAAGCGTGCCGTAGAGCGGGAAATAAAGATAGTTCGACGGATCGAGCCGCGCGTGCGCGGGATCGGCGATCCAGGGCTCGGCCTGGATGCTCTTGTACATCCCGTTGGAGGTGATGATGTGGACGTTCTGCAGCCAGTCGATCAGGCC
>DASZJU010000531.1:0-2042 GCA_035947815.1 Reyranella sp. | reverse complement strand
ATGTTGACGATCTTGGGCACCGTCTCGGTTTCGGTCTCCCACAGCAGATGGAAGATCGCCGCCATCTCCAGCATGGCGCCCAATGTGCCGCCATGGATCGCCGGCAGGAAGGTGTTGCCTATAAGGTCGTCGTGAAAGCGCATGCGGGTCAAAAGCTCGCCGGTGCCGTTCTCGGGCGCAATCCGCATCCAGCGCGCATAGGGGATCGCCTCGGCGAGCCGGGCCACATCGCCCGATTTGCGCACTTCGGCCAGGCGCTCGAGCAGCGTGCTCATGGCTTGATCGCCAGGCCCATTGCCTCGCCGCCGATCGACTGCGCACGCGTGACCTCGCCCTTGGTGCCCAGCATGAAGGTGCCGGCGGCGGCGGCGATCGGGTCCTTGGCGTCGCCGTGATGGGCGAAGGCGCGGGTGAAGGCGACCGAGTGGGTGATGCGGTAGCACTCCGCCTCGGCGATCACCGCCTGGCCCGGCGTCGCCGGCTTCACATAGTCGATGCGGAGGTCAAGCGTGGCGAACGGCTTCGGCTCCTTGAGCAAGGTCGCCACCGACATGCCGCAGCAGCCGTCGAGCAGCGCCGTCAGCGGTCCACCGGCCAGCACGCCGGTCTCGGGGTTGCCGACCAGCTCTTCCCGCCAGTCGAGCCGCATCGAGGCAAAGCCCCGCCGCGCGTCGACGATCTTGATGCCGAGCGCCTTGCTGTGGGGAATGGCGTCGGAGAACCACATCTGAAAAAGCGCCAGACGTTGCTCCCGGTCGGCTAACGGATTGGGGGGCGGATTGCTCACCTTCTGCTCCTACTCTCCCTCCCCACGAAGTGGGGAGGTGTCGGCGTCACACGCCGACGGAGGGGTCAAGCTCTTGGATTCGTGACGCATCATGACCCCTCCGCCCGCTGCGCGGGCACCTCCCCATCGCGGAGTCCGCGATGGGGAGGCGGAGGGTATTGCGGAAGGCCTCATGTTCCTCGGTGTGGAACGGGCTCGCGGGGACAAAATCGGGCAGATGCGGCTTGTGTGAATCGGCAACGGCCATCGGGGCCTCCTCCGATCCGGTTGTTACACTTTATGGGATCATCGCATAGCGCGTTGACAGCGCTGAACAGCCGTTCATATTTGCAGGCAACGAAGTGGCGACAGACCGCTCGACTGCAGGGGACGGAAACTGGTTATTTTTCTCCAACTCACCCTCAACGGGCTGGCAGTCGGCTGCATCTACGGCCTGGTCGCGCTGGGATTCGTGCTGATCTACAAGGCGACCGAGCTGGTCAACTTCGCCCAGGGCGATCTGCTCATGCTGGGCGCCTTCATCGCCTATATGGCCGTGGTCTGGTGGGGACTCGACTACTGGGCGGCCTTCGCCATCGCCGTGGTGACGATCGGCGCCTTCGGCGCGCTGCTCGACAAGGTGGTGCTGCGCCAGGTGATCGGCCAGCCGCAGTTCGCCGTCGTCATGTTGACGATCGGGCTTGGTGCCATGTTCCGCACCTTCGCCAGCGTCACCTGGGGCTCGGAGATCTACACTCTGCCGACCCCGTTCGGTGGCGTCACCCAGGTGGGCGGCGTCACGCTCAGCCATCAATACCTGTCGATCATCGTCGGCACGCTGGTCCTGTGCGGCGCGCTTTACGCCTTCTTCAACCACACGCGCCTGGGCGTCGCCATGCAGGCGACCTCGCAGAACCAGCTCGCCGCCTACTACATGGGCATCCCGGTGAAGATGATCTTCTCCCTGATCTGGGCGATCTCGGCCGGCGTCGCGGCAGCGGCCGGCGTCCTGCTCGCCCCGGTGACGCTTATCGACATCAACATGGGTCTCGCCGTCGCGT
This sequence comes from Reyranella sp., assembly GCA_035947815.1. Classification (GTDB taxonomy): domain Bacteria; phylum Pseudomonadota; class Alphaproteobacteria; order Reyranellales; family Reyranellaceae; genus Reyranella. The sequence goes on along the minus strand of DASZJU010000531.1, from coordinate 215 downwards.
TGAAGGCCTTCGCGGCGGCCGTGCTGGGCGGCTTCGGTTCGATCCCCGGCGCACTGGTCGGCGGCATCGTGATCGGCCTCATCGAGCTCTATGCCGGCGCCACCCTGCCCGACGGCTTCAAGGACACGGCGCCCTACATCGTCCTGCTGGTCATGCTGGCGGTCCGGCCGCAGGGCCTGTTCGGCATGATGACGCGCAAGAAAGTGTAGGCGCGG
>DASZJU010000530.1:0-3477 GCA_035947815.1 Reyranella sp. | reverse complement strand
CGTCGAGCTTGTCGAACTGCTGCTCCCAGAAGCGGCGATAGAATTCGATCCAACCCGTGGCGGCGCGAAAACCCTCGCCGCGCAGCTCGCAGCGCCGCCACTGCGCCTCGGTATGGCGTTCGATCAGGCCGGCGTCGGTCAACACCTTGAGATGCCGCGACACCGCCGGCAACGACATGTCGAAGGGCTCGGCGAGCTCGCCCACGGTCGCGGCTCCGCTGGCGAGCCGCGCCAGCAGCGCGCGGCGGGTCGGATCGGCGAGGGCCGAGAAGGTTTGCGAGAGCGTATCCATATTTAACAGACTTGTTAAATACAAAGCCGCCGCCTGTCAAGTAGGGTGATCCGAAGTCGCCGGCACGGCGGCAGCGATTGCCGGCAGTCGGGTCGAGCCCTATGAAGGCGCGCCGCACGGGCTGTTCCTGACCGACCCGGCGCGTTTCAATCACGACCTGCTGTGGTTCGTGCGGAGCTGAAGGAGATTGCCATGCTGGTCGTGCTTGCCGAGGCCCGGTTCGATCCCAAGGACACCGAGCAGGTGCGCGCCGTGGCGCGGCCGATGATCGAGGCGTCACGCGCCGAGCCGGGCTGCGGCGGCTACGATTACGCCTTCGACCTGCTCGAGCCCGACCTGATGCGCGTGCGCGAGCTGTGGCGGGACGAGCAGGCGCTGAAAGACCACTTCGCCACGCCGCACATGGCGGCGTTCCTCAAGGACCTGCGCGCGCTTCGGCCCAAGACCGTCACGGTAAAGTGCTACGAGCTTGGGCCTGAAAAGAAGATGCCGGGCGCGTCCTAGAGCCACTCATCGCTGGGGGCGCGCCACTCCAGTGGCGCGATCATGATTCATGAGAAGACGCGCCACTGGAGTGGCGCACCCCCAGCCTAGCCCCGCTTCCAGGTCGTGCCTTTCGCACCATCCTCGAGGATCACGCCCTTGGCCTTGAGCTCTTCGCGGATGCGGTCGGACTCCTTGAAGTCGCGGGCCTTGCGCGCGGCCTGCCGGGCAGCGATCGCTGCTTCGATCTCGGCATCGGTCGGGCCGGACGAGCCGGCGGGAGTCCAGCGGAACCAGGCCTCGGCGTCCTGCTGCAACAGGCCGAGGGCGTTGGCGCCGGCGCGCAGCTCGGCGGGATCGCCGAGCTGATGGATGGCGCTGATGGCGAGCGGCGTGTTGAGGTCGTCGGATAGCGCGTCCTCGATCGATTGGGGCACCGCGTTCGAGGGACGCGCGTCCTTGCCGCGCAGCGCACCGTACCAGCGGTCGAGCGTCGCCTTGGCTTGCGTCAACCCCTCATGCGTGAAGTCGAGCGGCTGGCGGTAGTGCGCCGACAGCAGCAGCAGGCGAATCGCCTCGCCGGGATACTGGTCCAGGATCTCGTGCATGGTGAAGAAGTTGCCCAGCGACTTGCTCATCTTCTCGCCGGAGATATTCAAGAAGCCATTGTGCATCCAATACTTCGCCATGATGGCGTGGCCGAAGGCGCTGCGGCTCTGCGCGATCTCGTTCTCGTGGTGCGGGAAGATGAGGTCGAGCCCGCCGGCATGGATGTCGAAGGTCTCGCCCAGATGCTTGGCGCTCATCGCCGAGCACTCGATGTGCCAGCCCGGCCGGCCGCGGCCCCACGGGCTCGCCCAACCCGGCTGGCTGTCGGCCGAGGGCTTCCATAGGACGAAGTCGGCGGGGTCCATCTTATAGGGCGCCACATCAACCCGCGCGCCGGCCACCAGTTCGTCGCGCGTGTGCCGCGACAGGCGGCCGTAATCGACCATGCTTGGGACGCTGAACAGCACATGGCCTTCGGCGGCGTAGGCATGGCCGTTGTCGACCAGCCGCTGGATCATGGCGACCATCTCGGCGACGTACTGCGTGGCGCGCGGCTCGACGTCGGGAGGAAGCGCGCCCAGCCGGCGCATGTCGCCCTGATAGGCGTCCGCGGTGCGCGTCGTCAGCGACTCGATGGTCTCGCCGTTGTCGGCCGCCCGCACCATGATGCGGTCGTCGATGTCGGTGATGTTGCGCACGTAGGTCACGCGCGGATAGCGCCGCTTGAGCAGGCGATAAAGCACGTCGAACACCACGACGGGCCGCCCATTGCCGACATGCACATAGTCGTAGACGGTCGGGCCGCAGACATACATGCGCACATGTCCTGCATCGAGCGGTGCGAATGGTTCTTTGTCGCGCGACAGCGTGTTGTAGATGACGAGGGACATGGCCCCTACTCCCCGATCAGCAGTGTACGAAGTCCAGCCGCCCGCAAGAAGCGGGGGCGACTTCAGTTACATCGCGCAGTGGCGGCGCCGGGGAATAGAAGGAGCGACATTTCAGTAGTTTATCCGATGCATTCTTTCTGTGCAAATGCGTGCCAATGGAAGCGTTTTTCGTCTCTGCCGCCGTCGTCGCCGTCGCCGAGATCGGCGACAAGACGCAGTTGCTCGCACTGATGCTGGCGGCGCGCTACCGCAAGCCGATCCCGGTCATCCTGGGCATGCTTTTGGCGACGCTCGCCAACCACGCGCTCGCCGCCTGGGTCGGCTCCGCGGTCGCGGGCTGGATCGGCGCCGACACGATGCGCTGGATCCTGGGCGCCACCTTCATCGTGATGGCCGGCTGGTGCCTGATCCCCGACAAGGCGGACGAGGGACCGCAAGCGGCGCGTCAGGCCGGCGCCTTCGTCGCCACGCTGGTTTCCTTCTTCCTGGTCGAGATCGGCGACAAGACGCAGCTCGCCACCGTGGCGCTCGCCGCGCGCTTCAACGCGCTGGTCCTCGTCACCGCCGGCACCACCTTCGGCATGCTGCTGGCCAACGCCCCGGTCGTGCTGTTCGGCGATGCCATCGCCAGGCGCCTTCCGCTCAAGATCGTGCGCGCGGTGGCAGCACTCCTGTTCCTGGCGCTGGGCCTCGCCGCGTTGTTCATGCCGTCTGCCCCCTGAGGCGCGCGGCAGCCTTCGCCCGGCCGATCAGCGGCAGGAGTTTCGCCATCTCCGGACCGGTCTCGCGCGCCGTCAGCGCGAGCCTGAGCGGATGGAACAGCGCACGGCCTTTGCGCTGCGTCGCCGCCGACACCGCACCCGTCCATTCCTTCCAGGTGGTCTCGGTCCATGGCTCGGCCGGCAAGCGCGCCGCGGCCTCCCCGAGAAAGGCGGGATCCTCGAGCACGGGCGCGAGCGGACCGACCGCGACTGCTGCCCAGGCTGCGGCGTCGGCCAGCGTTACAAGATTGCCGCGCACGGCGAGCCACAAGGCTTCGCCGACGTTTGGCGGCAGGCGATCGCGCACCGCCGCGTAGGGCAGCAGGTGGAGCGTGCGGGCGCTCAGATGCGCGAGCTCGTCTTCGGAGAAGCGCGCCGCGGCGCGGCCGACGCGCGTGAAATCGACGGTCGCCACCAGGGGATCGAGCGACGTCACCGGCTCAATCGGGTCGGCGGTGCCGAGACGCGCCAGAAGGGCGGAGATCGCCAGCGCCTCGATTCC
>DASZJU010000529.1:0-2827 GCA_035947815.1 Reyranella sp. | reverse complement strand
GCGAAGGCCGCACCGATCGCGCCGCCGGCATCGCCGCCCGCCGACTGGACGTAGAGTTTCTTGAACGGCGAACGCTCGAGCACCTTGCCGTTGGCCACCGAGTTGTAGGCGCAGCCGCCCGCCAGCACGACCGCGTCGGCGCCATAGCGCCGGTGCACCGCCTGCAAGAGATTGAAGAAGGCATTCTCGTAGGTGACCTGCGCCGAGCGCGCGATGTCGCGCTGGCGATCCTCCAGCGGCGCCGCCGGATCGCGCGTCGGCCCCAGCAGTTCCGCGAGCGCGTCGCTCCACAGCCGTCCGCCGGATGGGATGCCGTCTTTCACCTGGTAGTTGGCGCCCTCGCCCGCGGCGTGCCGGAAGTAGCGCAGGTCGAGCGCGAAGGTGCCATCGTCTTTCAGTTTGACGATCTGCTTCATCGCATCGACGTAGCGCGGCTCGCCATAGGGCGCGAGACCCATCACCTTGTATTCGTCGCCGTAGTGCGGAAAGCCGATGAACTGCGTCATCGCCTCATAGAACACGCCGAGTGAATGGGGGAAGTAGACGCGGCCGTCGACGGTGATCGCGCCGCCCTCGCCGAGGCCCCAGGCGGCCGAGGAAAAATCGCCGAAACCATCGACCGAAACCGCCACGGCCTTGTCGTAGGGCGACACCAGGAAGGCCGAGGCCAGATGGCAAAGATGATGCTCGACGGCATGCACGGTGCCGCGGAACTCCTGCTCCGGCAGGTGCCGCTTGAGATTGCCGGCGATATCGGCACGATCGCCGCGCTGGCGCAGGCGATCCAGCACATAGCCCGGCCCGACGCCCGAAGTCAGCACATAGGCGACCTTGCGCCAGCGGTTGGCGCGATTGTCGCTGTTGACCGCGACGTGCTCGACGTCGCCCAGCGCGATGCCGGCTTCGGCCAGGCAGTAGCGGATCGATTCGCTGGGGAAGCCGCCCCAATGCTTGACGCGGCGGAAGCGCTCTTCCTCGACGGCGGCGACCAGGGTGCCGTCCTTCACAAGGCAGGCCGCGGCGTCGGCGTGGTAGGCGTTCAGCCCAAGGACGTAGGCCATCAGGGCGCCTTTGCCGGCATCAGGCGGTCGAGATCGCGGCGCAGCAGATGCATGGAGAGGATGAGATCGGCGGTCACGCGCTGGGCTGTATAGAGAAGCCCGGCCGTTCCGTCGAATATCAAGCCCTTCACGAACAGACAGTGCACCGCGACGGCGAGCGGACCCAGGACGCGCGTGCACCTGAGGCGATCCGGCCAGCTCAGCTCCGACCATGACCGTGTCGCGAGCTTCTCCGCCTCCTGAGCCTGGTAGCGCGATTGCGACTGCAGCCAGCGCTCCAGGCTCTTGCGATCATCGTGCAGCAGGCGGTTGCCGAGCCGCTCGACGGGCCCATCGATGCGCAGCTTCTCGGTGTGGCCATCCTGCTCGAAGCGCCCACGCCCGCGGCGAAACAGAACCGGCAACGCAGGATAGAGCGAGGCCCGCAGCGGTCGGCCGTCGATGCAATAAATGAAAGCGATCTCGTACGCCGCCGTCGCCGGGGCGGGCGCGAGCGTCGCCAGTTCGTCGCGCAGGGCCGGCTCGACCAGGTAATCCGCGTCGAGCCGCAGGAGCCAGTCGCTGATGATCCCGGTTTCCTCGACCGCGAAGCGCCACTGCTGGGCATGGGTGTCGAACGGCCGCTGGACGGTGCGGACATTGGGGAACCGTCCGGCGATCGCCAGCGTCTCATCGGTCGATCCGCTGTCGACGATCACGACCTGCCCTGCCCAGGTCAGTCGCTCGAGCGACCGGCCGATATTCGCTGCTTCGTTGTAGGTCAGGATGACGGGGGTGATATCGGCCAGCACGACGCCTTGGTGATGAAAAATGGGCCTGTGCGGCCGGTATAAGAGAGTTTTTTGGGCCGAACCATCTGTTTTCTCAGGACTTTTGGCGGCCACCCCGCGTCACAGAGCGACTTGACGGGAAAGCGCCGGACGAGCAAACGAACAGCCCTGCGCGGCCTCCGCCAGATCGCCGGCCGGCTGCCGACGGGCTTTCGGCCCAACCTCGCAAGTCTTTGAAAAGTTTGATAAAAGCCCTCTCTTCGTTCGAAAGGCCCCAGCCAAATGTCTAAGACTGATCTCGTTGTCGTGACCGGCGCGGGTGGCTTCATCGGCGGTCACCTGGTTCGCGTGCTGCAGCAGCGCGGCCACACCAGGATCCGCGCCGTCGACGTGAAGCCGCTCAACGAGTGGTATCAAAAGACCCCCCGCGTCGAGAACCAGGTGGGCGACCTCGCCCGGCTCGAGCCGTGCCGGGCCGCCGCCAAGGGCGCCCGCATGATCTACAACCTCGCCGCCGACATGGGCGGCATGGGCTTCATCGAGACCCACAAGGCCGAATGCATGCTGTCGGTGCTGGTCAGCACCCACATGCTGGTGGCGGCCAAGGAAGCCGGCACCGAGCGCTTCTTCTATTCGTCGTCAGCCTGCGTCTACAACGGCGACAAGCAGACCCGCACCGACGTCACCGCGCTCAAGGAAGAGGACGCCTATCCGGCGATGCCGGAGGATGGCTACGGCTGGGAGAAGCTGTTCAGCGAGCGGATGGCCCGCCACTATCGTGAAGACTACGGCATCGCCACCCGGGTGGCGCGCTACCACAACGTCTACGGCCCGCAAGGCACCTATGACGGCGGGCGCGAGAAGGCGCCGGCCGCGATCTGCCGCAAGGTGATCGCCGCCAAGCTGGCGGGCAAGCACGAGATCGAGATCTGGGGCGACGGCGAGCAGACCCGCTCGTTCATGTATATCGACGACTGCACCGACGGCACGATCCGC
>DASZJU010000528.1:0-7024 GCA_035947815.1 Reyranella sp. | reverse complement strand
GCGCCGTCATTGGCTTTCAAGAGATTCCAGTGACGATCGACGGCGACCGCCGGGAAAGGCTCCTGCTGGGCCAGGATGTAGTCGAGGGCGTGGCGCACTTCGGCGAGTTCAGGAGCGGCGAAGTCGGTCTCCTGCCAAACCGGTGCAAAGCCCGCGGCGAGCAGCAGCGCGTTGTGCTGGCGCAACGGAATATCGAGCGCGGTGGCCAGGCGAAGCACCATGTCGCGGCTGGGCGCGGCGCGCGCCAATTCGAGGAAGCTCAAGTGACGCTGCGAGATGTCGGCGCGTCCTGCAAGATCGAGCTGCGACCATCCCCGGCGTTGACGCCATTCGCGAAGCCTCGCGGCAAAGCCGTGCTCGCGCATCATGAGTAGTACCTGCCACGTAGTTGCGACGACGACGACAATCACGAACATGGCACATCGCGCTTGGGCACGACAGGAGGCAAGGTTGGGCGAGTGGCTTGGCGTCGGCATGGCCATCGTCTCGAAGGTCCGCCAGGGCAGCGCGTCTTGAAAGTCGCGGTCGTCACCGGCGGCGGCCGTGGGCTCGGCCGGGCCTTCGCCCAGGCGCTGGCGGCGGCCGGATATGCCGTCGCCGTCGTGGCGCGCACGCCGGCGGAGCTTGCCGAGACGGTGACACTGATCGAACGATCCGGCGGCAGAGCGAGTGCCTTTCCTGCCGACGTTACCGATGCGACGGCGGTCGATCGCGCCTTCACCGACGTCGAGCGCGCGCTGGGGCCGGTCGACCTCCTGGTCAACAATGCGGGCGTGATCGGCCCGCTCGGGCCCTTCGCCGGGAGCGACGCCGGCCAGTGGTGGCGCACGATCGAAGTGAACCTGCAGGGCCAGATCCTGTGCGCCCACCGCGTCGTGCCGGGCATGATCGCCCGCCGCCGCGGCCGTATCATCAATATCGCCAGCGGCGGCGGGACGACCATGCTGCCGTATTTCTCGGCCTATGTGACGAGCAAGACCGCGCTCATCCGCTTCTCCGAGTGCCTGGCCTTCGAGCTCAGGCCGCACGGCATTGCCGTTTTCGCCATGGGCCCCGGCACCGTGCGCACCGCCATGTCCGAGTACTCGCTCAACTCGCCCGAAGGCCGGACCTGGCTGCCCTGGTTCCGCGACATCTTCGATGAAGGCCGCGACCTGCCGCCGGAGCGACCGGCCGCCCTGATGGTCGCTCTTGCCTCCGGCAAGGCGGATGTCCTGTCCGGACGCTACGTCTACCCAGCGGACGATCTCGACCGGCTGATCGAGGAAGCCCGGGAAATCGAGGCCAGGAAGCTCTATTCCCTGCAGGTCCAGCGGCTTTAAGCCGATCGGAGGGGCGGCCTTCGGCCGTAAATTGCGCGCAATCCTGCGCGCAAATTTCGCCCCGAGCGTGCTAGACCTGCTCGCAATGGGAGACCTAGGAGTGACTCGATGAAGGTGCGAGCCTTGATCGGCCGCATCGCAGCCGGCGTGCTGGTGCTCGCGCTTGCCGGCGGGGGCGTCTATTTGTTCATGACGCAGCCGGCAAAGGCGCCCGCTGCGCCGCCGGCGCCGCCGCCTCCCCAGGTCGGCGTCGTCGAGCTCGCGGCAGCGGATGTTCCTCTCCCCCTTGAATTCTCCGGCCGCGTCGCCGGCTTCCGTGTCGTCGAGATCCGCGCCCAGGTGAGCGGCGTGCTGCTCAAGCGCGAGTACCTGGAGGGCGCCGTCGTCGATATCGGCCAGGTCCTGTTCCGCATCGACCCCCGGACCTACGAAGCGTCGCTCGCCCGCGCGACCGCCCAGGCGGCGCAGGCCAAGGCGACGCTGATCCAGGCCGAGGAGAATTATAACCGCCAGGTGGGCCTGGCCGCCCAGAAGGTCGCCACGCAGAAGTCCCTCGAGGATGCCATCGCAGGCCGCGACCAGGCGCGCGCCAACGTGCAATCCACCGAGGCCGACGTTCTGACGGCAAAGCTCAATCTGGAATTCACCGTCATCACGGCGCCCGTGAAGGGGCCCACCAGCCTGGTGTCGCCGGCAGAAGGCACGCTGATCAAGGCACAGGACACGCTGCTCACCACGATCACCCAGCTCGATCCGGCCTACGTCAACTTCACCTTCACCGACAGCGAGCTGCGATCCCTGCAGGAGATCGACAGGTCGAGCGAGGAACTGTTCGATCCCGCCCACGTCAAGGTCGAGCTGCAGTTCGGCGATGGCGCCACCTATCCCGAGCCCGGCACGGTGGACACGCGCTCGCGCACGATCGATCCCCGAACCGGCACCATCCTGACCCGCGCCATCTTTCCCAACCACGACGGGGGCCTGCTGCCGGGCCAGTTCGTGCGCGTGAAGATGACCGGCATCACCATGCCCAACGCCATCGTGGTGCCCAAGGCCGCGATTTCCCAGGGGCCGCTCGGGCCGTACGTCTACGTCGTCGAGCCGGATTCGGTGGCCCGCGCGCGGCAGGTCCGGCTGTACCGCGAGCTGCCCGACGGCTGGATCGTGCGCAAGGGCCTCCAGGCGGGCGACCGCATCGTGGTCGACGGCGTCATCCGCGTCCGGCCGGGCAACGTCGTGAAGCCGGTCCCCGTCGCGGCGCCAGCCGCCGCGAAGACGCCTGATGCGGTCGGCCCGCCGGCGGGCAACGGCAAGCCGTGATCTCGAAATTCTTCATCGACCGGCCGGTCTTCGCCTCGGTCCTGTCGATCGTGATCGTGCTGGCGGGTCTGGTGGCGATGCGCGCCCTGCCGATCTCGCAGTATCCGCAGATCGTGCCGCCCGAAGTCGTGATCTCGGCGAGCTACCCCGGCGCCACGGCCGAGAACATCGCCGCCACTGTTGCCGCCCCGCTCGAGCAGCAGATCAACGGCGTCGAGCGCATGATCTACATGCAGTCGACCTCGACCGGCTCGGGCACGATGAACCTCACGGTGACCTTCGAGATCGGCACCAATCCCGACCAGAACGCCATCAACGTCAACAACCGCGTGCAGCGCGCCTTGCCGCTGCTGCCCGGAGAGGTCGTGCGCCAAGGGCTGGTCGTGCAGAAGCGCTCGACCGCGATCCTGCAGGTGCTGACCATGTCCTCGCCGGACGGGCGCTACGACACGATCTACATCAGCAACTACGCGCTGGTGAACGTGCTTGATGAAATCCGCCGCCTGCCGGGCGTCGGCGACGCCTCGTTGTTCGGCGCTTCGGACTATTCGATGCGCATCTGGCTCCGGCCCGACAAGCTCGCCCAGTACAATCTGACGCCATCGGACATTGCCGCCGTGGTGCGCGAGCAGAACCAGCAGTTCGCCGCCGGCCGGTTCGGCGAGGAGCCGATGAACAATCCGCAGGTCTTCACCTATTCGGTGACGACCCCGCCCCGGCTGGTCGACCGCACCCAGTTCGAGGACATCATCATCCGCTCGGAGGAGAATGGCGGTGCGCTCAGGCTGAAGGACGTGGCCCGCGTCGAGCTCGGCGCCCTGCTTTACGGCTTTTCCGGCACCTTCAACGGATCGCCGGCCGTCCCCGTCGCGGTTTACCTCCAGCCCGGCGCCAACGCGCTGCAGGTTGCGGCTTCCGTCAAGGAAACCATGGAGCGCATCTCCAAGAGCTTCCCGGTGGGACTGCGCTACGATATCCCGTTCGACACCACGCGCTTCGTCGAGGTCTCGATCGAGGAGGTCGCCCTCACCTTCATCGAGGCGATCGCGCTGGTCGTGCTGGTGGTCTTCCTGTTCCTGCAGAGCGTGCGGGCGATGATCATCCCGGTCATCGCCATTCCGGTGTCGATCATCGGCACCTTCGCCGGCATGTTCGTGCTGGGCTTCTCCATCAACCTGCTCACGCTGTTCGGGCTGGTGCTTGCCATCGGCATCGTCGTCGACGACGCCATCGTGGTGCTCGAGAACGTCGAGCGCATCATGTCGACCCAGGGCAAGTTGCCGCGCGCCGCCGCCCTCCAGGCCATGCAGGAGGTGACGGCCCCGATCATCGCCATCGTCCTGGTGCTGTGCGCGGTGTTCATTCCGGTGTCGTTCCTGGGCGGCCTGGCGGGCGAGCTCTACCGGCAGTTCGCCGTGACCATCGCGGTCTCGGTCGTGATCTCGGGCATTGTGGCGCTCACGCTGACGCCGGCGCTGGCCGCGCTGATCCTGAAGCCAGCGCATGGCGAGCCGTGGTGGCCGTTCGCCCGCTTCAACCGTTTCTTCGCCTGGGTGACGGCGCGCTACACCGGCGGGGTGGGCTTCCTGATGCGCCGCGTGGTGATCGGCATCGCGGGATTTGTCATCGTGCTCGGGCTGGTGGCCGTCCTGTTCCAGCGCATTCCCGGCAGCCTCGTCCCCGCCGAGGACCAGGGCTACGTCTTCCTGGTGACGATCCTGCCGCAGGCTGCCTCGATCACGCGCACTCGCGAGGTGACGAAGGAGGCGACGGTGGCGCTCATGAAGAACTCGGCGGTCGCCAACGTCGTCACCTTCTCCGGCTTCGATCTTCTATCGCGCGCGCTCAAGACCAATTCCGGCATCTCCTTCGTCACGCTCAAGGACTGGTCGGTGCGCCATGATCCGAAGGAGGACGCGCGCAACCTGGCGCCGGCGCTGAGCGGTCTCAACGCCAACTTCAAGGACGGCATCGTCATCGGCTTCAACCCGCCGCCGATCCAGGGCATCAGTGTCACCGGCGGCTTCGAGTTCTACCTGCAGGATCGCTCGGGCGGCTCGCTCGACGGCCTGTCGGAGGCGGCGAGCAAGGTGGTGCAGGCCGCCAACAAGCGGCCCGAGCTGCGCGGCGTTTCCACCACCTTCACCACCGCCGTGCCGCAGTACCGCACCGACGTCGACCGCGAAAAAGCGCGCGCGCTCGGCATCCCGATCAACACCATCTTCGACACCATGCAGAGCTCGTTCGGCAGCCTCTATGTCAACGACTTCTCGCTGTACGGCCGGACCTATCGCGTCAGCCTGTCGTCCGAAGCCGACTTCCGCGAGAAGCCGGACGACCTGCGGCATGTCTTCGTCCGCTCCGACACCGGCGCCATGGTGCCGCTGAACGAGCTGGTGAGTTTCAAGCGCGTGCTGGGGCCCGACACCGTCGACCGCTTCAACATCTTCCCGGCAGCCAAGATCCTCGGCAGCCCGGCGCCAGGCTACTCGTCGGGCCAGGCGATCGCCGCCATGCAGCAGGTGGTGGCCGCGAACCTCGGCAGCGACTTCAGCATCGGCTGGACCGGGTCGGCCTACCAGGAACTGGCGACGGCGGGCACCGGCTCGTTGGGCTTCGTGTTCGGCCTGATCATGGTGTTCCTGATCCTGGCCGCGCAGTACGAGCGCTGGTCCCTGCCGCTGGCCGTCCTTACCGCCGTTCCTTTCGCCGTCCTGGGCGCCTTGCTCGCCATCTGGCTGCGCGGCCTCGACAACGACGTCTATTTCCAGATCGGCCTGGTGACGCTGATCGGATTGGCGGCCAAGAACGCCATCCTGATCGTCGAGTTCGCCTCGCAGCGTTACCAGCAGGGGCTCTCGGCCTATGACGCCGCGATCGAAGCCGCCCGGCTGCGCTTCCGCCCGATCGTCATGACCTCGCTCGCCTTCATCCTCGGCGTGCTGCCACTGGCCATCAGCACCGGCGCGGGCTCCGCCAGCCGCCATTCGATCGGCACCGGCGTCATCGGCGGCATGCTGGCGGCGACCTTCATCGCCATCCTGTTCGTGCCGCTGTTCTTCCGGCTGCTGACGCGCCGGCGGAAAACCGCCAAGCCCGTCGTGCAAAGCGTCGAACCGGCCGACTAGCCTTTTCCTCGTCGCGCATGGAACCGTCGGGCGTGCACGGCGTTTCCTTCGGCGCGGAGGAGGCTCCCATGCGCATCGCTCTCGTCGTCCTCGTACCGGCGCTCTGTGCCGGTCTCGCGTCCTCGGCCTGGGCGGACAAGGACAAGGACAAAGACAAGGGCCACGGGCGCGGCCACGGCCCGCCCTCCCAGGCACCCATCGTGCAGCAGCCCGTCCGGGTGATCGTGCCCGACCGCGACCGCACCATCGTCTACACCTACTACCGCACGGAGTTCGGGGCCGGGCGTTGCCCGCCAGGCCTCGCGAAGAAGGGCAATGGCTGCCAGCCCCCGGGCCAGGCCGGCAGGCTCTGGGTCGTGGGCCAGCCGCTACCGCCGACGGTCGTCTATTACCCGCTGCCGCCGCCCCTCGTGCAACAGCTCGCGCCGGTTCCGCCGGGCTACGAATATGTCCAGGTCGACAACGATGTGCTGTTGATTGACATGGTCAACCGCATGGTGGCCGACGTCATCGACGACCTCAACGAGCCGGACTGATCGCCGCCTCGATGCCTCAGTGCCGGAAATGGCGCATCCCGGTGAAGACCATGGCGAGGCCCTTTTCGTCGGCGGCCTCGATCACTTCTTTGTCACGCAGCGAGCCCCCCGGCTGGATGATCGCGGTGGCGCCCGCTTCGGCGGCGGCCAAAAGCCCGTCGGCAAAGGGGAAGAACGCGTCCGAGGCCACGACACTGCCGACGGCCGGACTTTCCGTCAGCCCCGCCAGCTCGCCCGCTTCGGCGGCGCGGATGGCGGCGATGCGCGAGCTGTCGCGGCGGTTCATCTGCCCGGCGCCCACACCCACTGTGGCGCCGTCCTTGGCATAGACGATGGCGTTCGACTTCACGTGCTTGCACACGGTGAAGGCGAACAGCATGTCCTCGATCTCCTTCGGTGTCGGCGCGCGCCTGGTCACGACCTTGAGATCGCTCTTCTTCACGTGCCCGTTGTCGCGCGTCTGCAACAGGTAACCGCCGCCCACGCTCTTCAAGGTCATGCCCGCGCTCGCCGGATCGGGCAGGGTGCCGGCCAGCAGCACGCGTACATTCTGTCGCCTGGCCAGAACGGCCAGCGCTTCTTCCGTGGCGTCAGGGGCGATCACGACTTCGAGGAAGCGTTTCGCAAGGTCCTCCGCCGTCCTGGCCTCGAGCGTCGTGTTGAGCGCCACGATGCCGCCGTAGATCGACACGGGGTCGCAGGCATAGGCCTTGAGATA